>NZ_ALMY01000020.1 GCF_000440115.1 Streptococcus suis YS56
TGCTAAGCGACTACCGTATCTAACAGGGGGCAACCCCCAACTACTTCAGGCGTTCTAGGGCTTAACTGCTGTGTTCGGCATGGGTACAGGTGTATCTCCTAGGCTATCGTCACTTAACTACTGAGTCTTGTCAACTCAAAATTGAATATCTATATTCTAACAAGTTTTACCAACGCTGTCAATATTGACTTCGGTTTTAATAAGTAATTGTATTCGAACTAAAAAGCTAGTGATTTAGATAAATCGCCTTGAAGTCTAACCGACTTCCGCGTTGATTTCCTAAAATCATACGCTTTTCTTAACGTTCTCATTACTTAATTTGGATAAGTCCTCGAGCGATTAGTATTGGTCCGCTACATGTGTCGCCACACTTCCACTTCCAACCTATCTACCTGATCATCTCTCAGGGCTCTTACTAACATAAAGTTATGGGAAATCTCATCTTGAGGTGGGTTTCACACTTAGATGCTTTCAGCGTTTATCCCGTCCCTACATAGCTACCCAGCGATGCCTTTGGCAAGACAACTGGTACACCAGCGGTAAGTCCACTCTGGTCCTCTCGTACTAGGAGCAGATCCTCTCAAATTTCCTACGCCCGCGACGGATAGGGACCGAACTGTCTCACGACGTTCTGAACCCAGCTCGCGTGCCGCTTTAATGGGCGAACAGCCCAACCCTTGGGACCGACTACAGCCCCAGGATGCGACGAGCCGACATCGAGGTGCCAAACCTCCCCGTCGATGTGAACTCTTGGGGGAGATAAGCCTGTTATCCCCAGGGTAGCTTTTATCCGTTGAGCGATGGCCCTTCCATACGGAACCACCGGATCACTAAGCCCGACTTTCGTCCCTGCTCGAGTTGTAGCTCTCGCAGTCAAGCTCCCTTATACCTTTACACTCTGCGAATGATTTCCAACCATTCTGAGGGAACCTTTGGGCGCCTCCGTTACCTTTTAGGAGGCGACCGCCCCAGTCAAACTGCCCGTCAGACACTGTCTCCGATAGGGATAACCTATCCGGGTTAGAGTAGCCATAACACAAGGGTAGTATCCCAACAGCGCCTCTGTCGAAACTGGCGTCCCGACTTCATAGGCTCCTACCTATCCTGTACATGTGGTACAGATACTCAATATCAAACTGCAGTAAAGCTCCATGGGGTCTTTCCGTCCTGTCGCGGGTAACCTGCATCTTCACAGGTACTAAAATTTCACCGAGTCTCTCGTTGAGACAGTGCCCAAATCATTACGCCTTTCGTGCGGGTCGGAACTTACCCGACAAGGAATTTCGCTACCTTAGGACCGTTATAGTTACGGCCGCCGTTTACTGGGGCTTCAATTCAGATCTTCGCTTACGCTAAACCCTCCTCTTAACCTTCCAGCACCGGGCAGGCGTCACCCCCTATACATCATCTTACGATTTAGCAGAGAGCTGTGTTTTTGATAAACAGTTGCTTGGGCCTATTCACTGCGGCTGACCTTAAGTCAGCACCCCTTCTCCCGAAGTTACGGGGTCATTTTGCCGAGTTCCTTAACGAGAGTTCTCTCGCTCACCTGAGGCTACTCGCCTCGACTACCTGTGTCGGTTTGCGGTACGGGTAGAGTATGATACATCGCTAGAAGCTTTTCTCGGCAGTGTGACGTCACTAACTTCGCTACTTAACTTCGCTCCCCATCACAGCTCAATGTTATAGATACAAGCATTTGACTCATATCACACCTCACTGCTTAGACGGGCACTTCCAATCGCCCGCTTTAGTTAGCCTACTGCGTCCCTCCATCACTTCATACTCTAGTACAGGAATATCAACCTGTTGTCCATCGGATACACCCTTCGGTCTCTCCTTAGGTCCCGACTAACCCAGGGCGGACGAGCCTTCCCCTGGAAACCTTAGTCTTACGGTGGATGGGATTCTCACCCATCTTTCGCTACTCATACCGGCATTCTCACTTCTATGCGTTCCAGCACTCCTCACGGTATACCTTCTTCACACATAGAACGCTCTCCTACCATAACACCTAAGTGTTATCCACAGCTTCGGTAAATTGTTTTAGCCCCGGTACATTTTCGGCGCAGGGTCACTCGACTAGTGAGCTATTACGCACTCTTTGAATGAATAGCTGCTTCTAAGCTAACATCCTAGTTGTCTGTGCAACCCCACATCCTTTTCCACTTAACAATTATTTTGGGACCTTAGCTGGTGGTCTGGGCTGTTTCCCTTTCGACTACGGATCTTAGCACTCGCAGTCTGACTGCCGACCATAAATCATTGGCATTCGGAGTTTATCTGAAATCAGTAAACCGAGATGGCCCCCTCATCCAAACAGTGCTCTACCTCCAAGATTCTCAAATGTCGACGCTAGCCCTAAAGCTATTTCGGAGAGAACCAGCTATCTCCAAGTTCGTTTGGAATTTCTCCGCTACCCACAAGTCATCCAAGCACTTTTCAACGTGCCCTGGTTCGGTCCTCCAGTGCGTCTTACCGCACCTTCAACCTGCTCATGGGTAGGTCACATGGTTTCGGGTCTACGACATAATACTAATCCGCCCTATTAAGACTCGGTTTCCCTACGGCTCCGTCTCTTCAACTTAACCTCGCATCATATCGTAACTCGCCGGTTCATTCTACAAAAGGCACGCTCTCACCCATTAACGGGCTCGAACTTGTTGTAGGCACACGGTTTCAGGTTCTATTTCACTCCCCTTCCGGGGTACTTTTCACCTTTCCCTCACGGTACTGGTTCACTATCGGTCACTAGAGAGTATTTAGGGTTGGGAGATGGTCCTCCCGGATTCCGACGAGATTTCGCGTGTCTCGCCGTACTCAGGATACTGCTAGGTATAAAGAATATTTCAAATACGAGGCTTTTACTCTCTTTGGCCTACCTTCCCAGGTAGTTCTTCTATACTCTTTAAGTCCACATTGCAGTCCTACAACCCCGAGGAGTAAACTCCTCGGTTTGCCCTCCTGCCGTTTCGCTCGCCGCTACTAAGGCAATCGCTTTTGCTTTCTCTTCCTGCAGCTACTTAGATGTTTCAGTTCACTGCGTCTTCCTCTACACTACCTTAACAGTAGTGAGTGACAGGCATTACCTGCCGGGTTCCCCCATTCGGACATCCCTGGATCTTTGCTTACTTACAGCTCCCCAAGGCATTTCGTCGTTAGTCACGTCCTTCATCGGCTTCTAGTGCCAAGGCATCCACCGTGCGCCCTTATTAACTTAACCTTATTAACCTAATTTTTTCAAAATTAGAAAACTCATTAAATATTCACAGCGTTTTCGGTTTATTTTCTTGTTACTATTTCTATACGTATTTTTACATACGTTTAGGAATGTTTGATAGATATTCAATTTTCAATGGACAAG
>NZ_ALMY01000021.1 GCF_000440115.1 Streptococcus suis YS56
TTTTCGCTATCTTGTTCTTTATAGGTTGTGGTCTTTTTTTAAAGTGATGTTCAGTTTTTTTAAGGCAGCCCAAACTGAGGGAATACTACACTCTGCAATTTCCCTTAAGAAAGCATCTGGATGTTCCTTGACATAGGCTTCCAAGCGGTCAAGCGGAAGTTTGCGAGGACTACGAGCTCGTGGTTTACGATTCAGATGTCCTTCATTTTTCAGCTGTGTCTCCCAACGGTACAAGGTATCGGTTCCAATACCAAATAGGTCACAGGTTTCCTTTTTTGTGTGTCCTGATTGGACATAGGCAATAACGCGTTTTCTAAAATCAATTCCGTAAGTCATAAGTCTATTTTATCATACATTAAATAAAAACTAAACAACTATATCTGGCAAGCTATCGCATTTGCTAGATAAAAAAGAATGCTGGATTAGATTCCAACATTCTTTCTATTATTTGCCTAAGACTGCAGAAGCCAAGGCTTTTTGGATAGCAATAACACTCTTGTCACTCTTGAATTGCAGGGTTTCTGCTGGTTCTGCCGCAGAAGAAATCCAAATCTTAAGCTCCGCATCTAAATCAAAATGACCGGAGGTTTCAACCGTAAATCGTGAAATAGAACGATAGGGAATAGACTTGTAGGAAACCTTCTTGCCTGACATTCCTTGCTTGTCTACCAGAATCAAGCGATACTCGGTAAAGACAATCAGGTCGCGAACCAAACTAAAGGCCATTTCTACCTGTTCCGCATCCAAAAGGATATCTGCCAATTCCTGCTCTACCTTGTCATTATTCATCTGTGAGGCATTGCCCATCAAACCTGAAAACAAACCCATACGTTACTCCTTTTGTATGTTTTTCCTTATTTTACCGAAAAAAGTAAAATAAAAAAAGCAAAAACCCATAAAAGTTTTTGCTTTTATAAACAGTTTTATAAACTTCGAAGATGGAAACTGAGGTTCATTGAAGCGAATTAAGGAAGTTTTAACTTGATTTTCAAAGCTGAACAGCTGTAAACTGACTGCAGTCATTACCTATTTCCAACTTTTTACCTCGCTTGACATCTCTATGCTCGGGCTGAAACAGTTCCCCGAACAAGCCTCGCTGTTATATTTTTTAGCTCGGGTTAAAACACTTCGCTTTTTATTTCTAGGCTCAGGTACGAATAGTTCACTGGACTATTCGTATCCCCTGACTGTTTTAATCCACTCCACCCAGACTTTATTCAACGGTAAACTGACTTCCGTCAGTTCCCATCTCCCGATAGCAAATATCTCCCAGATATTTTCTACATCTTCTCTTCCAACTCCACATCTGGATATTTGTCCGCGAACCAGCGGAGGGCGAAGTCGTTTTCAAAAAGGAAGACGGGTTGGTCAAAGCGGTCTTTGGCTAGGATGTTACGGCTTGAGGACATGCGTTCATCTAGGTCTTCTGGCTTGATCCAACGGACAGTCTTTTTACCCATTGGGGTCATGACTACCTCGGCATTGTACTCGCCTTCCATGCGGTGTTTGAAAACTTCAAACTGGAGCTGACCAACGGCACCCAGCATATACTCGCCAGTCTGGTAGTTCTTGTAGAGCTGGATAGCACCTTCCTGCACCAGTTGCTCGATTCCTTTGTGGAAGGATTTTTGTTTCATGACGTTTTTAGCAGAAACTTTCATGAAAATTTCAGGGGTGAAGGTCGGTAGCGGTTCGAATTCAAACTTGTTCTTGCCTACGGTCAAGGTATCCCCTACCTGATAGGTCCCTGTATCGTAAACCCCAATAATGTCACCCGCTACTGCATTTTCCACATTCTCACGGGATTCGGCCATGAACTGGGTCACGTTGGACAACTTGGCTCCCTTGCCTGTACGAGGCAGGTTAACTGCCATACCGCGTTCAAATTCGCCCGAAACCACACGGACAAAGGCAATGCGGTCGCGGTGACGAGGGTCCATGTTGGCTTGGATTTTGAAGACAAAGCCTGAAAAGTCTTTGTTGAGCGGGTCAATGACGTCCCCAGTTGTCGTTTTGTGACCATGTGGCTCTGGAGCAAATTCCAAGAAGGTGTCAAGGAAGGTCTGCACACCAAAGTTTGTCAGGGCTGAGCCGAAGAAAACAGGTGTCAAATCGCCGTCCAAAATCGCCTGTTCTGAAAATTCATTCCCAGCTTCCGCCAAAAGTTCAATATCATCTAGAACTTGTGCATAGAATGGGTTAGAACCAAAGAGCTTGTCACCCTCGTCCAAACTTGCAAATCTCTCCTCGCTTCGGTAGAGTTCCAAGCGTTTGTTATGAAGGTCATAGAGACCCTCGAAAGATTTCCCCATACCGATTGGCCAGTTCATCGGGTAGCTGGCAATGCCTAAAACTTCTTCCAACTCCTGCAACAAATCAAGTGGCTCACGGCCATCACGGTCCAACTTGTTGATAAAAGTAAAAACAGGAATATTGCGGTGTTTGACAACCTCAAAAAGTTTTTTGGTCTGGGCCTCAATACCCTTGGCAGAGTCCACCACCATGACAGCAGCATCCACCGCCATCAAGGTCCGATAAGTATCTTCTGAGAAGTCCTCGTGCCCTGGTGTATCCAGGATATTAACCCGCTTACCTGCATAGTCAAACTGCATAACAGACGAGGTAACAGAGATACCACGCTGCTTCTCGATATCCATCCAGTCAGACTTGGCAAAGTTACCAGTCTTTTTCCCCTTGACCGTACCAGCCTCACGAATCTCTCCCCCAAAATAGAGCAGCTGCTCAGTAATGGTAGTCTTACCCGCGTCCGGGTGAGAGATGATCGCAAAGGTGCGGCGTTTCTTGATTTCTTCTTGTAGTGACATAATATTTCCTTTTCATTTTTTGTATTTTGATTCATAGCAGAGCTGAGCTCTTATCTTATTCGATTTACATTGGATTCATCCTTATTCTTTACTAGACAACTCTCTTATTATATCGGAAATAAGGGAATTTTTCAAACTATTGAAGAATAGGTCTACAGACCTATACTGTTGTATTATAAATATGTTACAATAAGTATGAGATGTATTCTATCTACTAGAAAAAGAAAGATAAAATAATGAACAAAAAAATAAAAGGTTTATCAACCAAGGAAGTACAAGAACGTATTCAAAACCAGCAAAACAATCATTTTAAGACAAAGACCAGTGCCAGTAATTGGGAAATCTTCAGACGAAATGTGTTTACATCTTTTAACGCACTCAATTTTGCCATTTTCTTAGCCTTACTAGCTGTTCAGGCATGGTCCAACCTTTTCTTCTTCGGAGTTATTGTCCTCAACGCTGTTTCAGGAATGCTGACAGAATGGCGGGCACGACGAATGATTGACAAACTCAACCTGATGAACAAGGATTTTATCCGAGTTGTTCGCGACGGCGAGACAATCTCTATTGCACCAGAAGATATTGTCTTAGATGATGTTCTCTTGCTGTCTGCTGGCGAACAAGTTCCTAGTGATGCTATCGTTATAGAAGGTATAGCCGAGGCAAACGAGGCCATGTTAACTGGTGAAAGCGACTTGATTGTGAAAAATAATGGGGCTGAATTATTGTCTGGTAGCTACCTAGTCAGTGGACAGATTTATGCAAAAGTCATCCATGTTGGCGCAGAAAACTATGCCAATAAGCTCATGCTCGAGGCGAAAACTCACAAACCTATCGTCTCTCGTATTCTTTACAATATGGATAAAATTGCTAAATTTACAGGAAAAATTATCATTCCATTCGGACTAGCTCTTTTTCTAGAAGCCTTTTTCATCAAACTTCTTCCCTTAAAAGACTCAGTTATTACCAGCTCTACTGCCCTACTAGGTATGTTACCAAAGGGAATTGCTCTGCTAACCATCACTTCTCTCTTAACTGCCGTTATCAAACTGGGAATGAAAAATGTCCTCGTACAAGAAATGTATTCCGTCGAAACACTTGCCCGAGTTGATGTTCTTTGTTTGGATAAGACCGGAACGATTACTCAGGGGAAAATGACCGTCGAAAACCTGCTCCCCTTAACCGACCATTATTCACTTGACACTATTCAACGGTTACTCGCTACTTATATCCAGACAAGTGAGGATACTAATTCAACAGCTCAGGCCATTCGAAAAGAATATGGTGATTTAGAGCACCACTATAAAGCTAGTCACATCATTCCATTTTCTAGCGATAGAAAATGGGGAGCAATGACAATAGAAAACATTGGTCGCATTTTTCTAGGGGCACCAGAAATGTTACTAACACAAAATCCTCCTTCTGTTTCTGAGGCACAGGCTCGTGGTTCCCGTGTCCTGATTCTTGCGCTTAGTCAACAGTCCCTTCCTTCTTCTCAAAATCAGCTATCTGAGAATATTGAACCTCTAGCTCTATTAGAAATTGCCGACCCAATCCGAGAAGACGCCGCAGAAACACTAGCCTATCTTCGCTCGCAAGAAGTGACACTAAAAATAATCTCTGGTGACAATCCTGTGACTGTCTCACACATTGCTAAGGAAGCTGGATTTGCTGACTACGATAGCTATATCGATTGTTCCAAAGTTGACGACGAAGAACTAATTGCCAGAGCTGAAACAACCGCCATTTTCGGTCGCGTATCCCCACATCAGAAAAAATTGCTCATCCAAACCCTCAAAGCACAGGGACATACTACTGCAATGACCGGTGATGGGGTCAATGATATTCTTGCACTACGCGAAGCTGATTGTTCCATTGTTATGGCAGAAGGCGATCCCGCTACTAGACAAATCGCTAATCTAGTCCTCCTAGATTCTGAATTTCGAGATATTCCTGAGATTCTCTTTGAGGGACGACGCGTTGTTAATAACATCTCCCACATTGCGCCCATCTTTCTTATCAAAACAATCTACTCTTTCTTACTTGGCCTTATCTGTATCGCTAGTATCACTCTAGGTAAAGCAGAATATTTGTTAGTTTTCCCATTTATTCAGATACAAATGACCCTCATTGGTCAATTTGTTGAAGGTTTTCCTCCTTTTATCCTAACTTTTGAACGAAATATCCGCCCCGTAGAAAAACATTTTCTCAGAAAATCTCTTCTCTTAGCCCTACCAAATGCTCTCGTGGTTGTTCTCAGTGTCCTTATTTTCCATTTACTGCAAGTCTTTGGATACTTAAACTTGCATGACATGCAAACCCTCTCTTATTATGTTCTTGGTTCAACAGGTCTACTGGCTGTCATTCGTGCCTGTTTGCCACTGACAAAAGCTCGACTGGCTCTTATTATTTATTCCGTTTTCGGTTTCTTCATCAGCTCCCATTTCCTACATGGTCTGATTGAGATTCACCCCCTAAACAGTCACACATTGCCAATCTATTCTGGATTAATGCTTATTTTTATCCCTGTCTTTTTCTGGATTAGCTACAAACAAGGCGCATTTAAAAACTAAAATAAGACTTGAAAAACTAATTTCAAGTCTTATTTTTTCAATATATGCGAATTCATTTGTTTGCTTTCTTTTTTCAAATAGGCAATCAGCATAGCTTGTATACTCAAAATAGAGAAACAGAGTAGGCAAGTTACCAAGAAGAAATTCAAAGGAAGATTATTAGTATTCACTAAAGGTGCCTGTCTTAAAAATCCATAATTTCCACCAGTTAAAAGAGCTACTCCTAGAATCAGCATATTCATAATAAGCGTATATTTCACTATCTCTTTCCCCTTCAACATCTCCCCTTCTAAATCAGATAACAGGTACAACATACAATTAACGGTCAAGGCATAGTGGCCAATAACAAAAGTAAAGAAGGTAAGGTGTGGAAAAGCAAACGGGTCAAATACCGGATGAATAAAGGCAGAAAGCGATCCGAAAAGACCGAGATAAGCAAAATAACGTTTCAGAGGTCCGGGCTTAGCCCAAAGAATAAAGAGCATGGCCAAGCGACAATGATAAAAAGGAAGACTCTCTGAAAGAGGAAAATCAGCTACGATATACCAAGTATAAAGGGAGACAATCTGTATAAATTGAAGCCACCAAAAAACAGTATGAAACCATCTCTTTTGGTAACAACGAAAACAAAGATAGAGCATGAAAAACCAAATAATCATGAGAAACAGATGTTCCAATACGTCCAAGTTCGGTGCTTCAGAAATCTGATTACTAAAAAAATCACTCATCTTATTAAATTCCTTTCTTTCCCCAGGAATCAGTATATCAACTTTTCGACATTTTGACAAGACTTGCTAAAAAAGAGAGGTCTCACCTCTCTACTTTTCTATTGCTTCCACCACTTTTCCAAGGTTCATAGAATTAGAGCCTTTGAAGAGGATTGACTTATCACTGTTGAACACGCTGATAAATCCGTTTTTCAATCTGCTCTAGCCAAGATTTTCTTTTCCTATCATCAACCATTTTTACCATGTTATAACTCATCCATTTCACATCTTTGTAGCCTGTTTTCTGAAATGTTCCTTTAATTAACGCATTTTTGATAGCATTACCATAAATTAGTTGATACAAAAATTTAGGAGTATTCATAGTTGTGATAATAGTAATGGTTTTTAACTTCTCATGACGCGCCTGCATACTATAACCATTTGCTTTGTAGTCGTAAAATGCTCCTGGAAAAATAACTTTGTCAATGAAGCCTTTCATCATCGCTGGCATCAACTCCCACCAGATTGGAAAAATCAAGATGAGATGTTCTGATTCTCCGATATACTTTGAATAAGCTTGGGCTTGTGGGTCCACCTGCTGATGTTTCACAAATCCTAGCAAATCTTCACTAGTCATCACAGGATTAAACTTTTCTGCATCTAAATCAATAACCTGCACTTGACTCCCCGCCTTTTGAGCACCAGCTATACTGGCTTCTAAAATAGCGTGATTATATGATTTTTCATAGGGATGGTTATAGACAATTGTTGTTTTCATTGAAATTTCTCCTCTATTTTTTTATTGTTCCTTGTTTATCATTCAAGGTACAACCAGTATATTACAATCTAAAAAGACCGACATTAACAAATGTTAAGTCAGTCGCTTTTTTATTCTAGAAAGTGATACAGGAGTTATTCCTAGGTAAGAAGATAAATAAATATCTGGAACTCTCCATAACAGGTCAGATTTTTCTTGAACTAATTCTAAAAATCGTTGCTCAGGTGAGTTTTTTATTCGTGACAGAAAAAGATGGTTGTATTTAATCATTTTCTGACTTAAAAGTATTGTCAACGAGTGATAATACTCTGGGTGTTCTAGTAAAAATGTTTCAAATAGTTGCCGATTTAGGCAAGAAACCACAGTATCTTCAATAGCTTGAAGACTGTAAATACTTTCTGTCTTCGTTAAAAAACTTTCAAGAGACGAAACCGAATCTCCCTCAAAGAAAAACTGAATAGTGATGTCTTTTCCGTCATGGTTATGCCACAGTCTCAACGCACCGGACTTTACAAGATAAATCATATGCGAGACTTGACCTTCATCTAAAAGATAGTCTTTTGCCTTTATTTCTTTATATATTAAATGTGGCTGAATATCTTCATGTTGAAACAATTCATCTAGGATTGACAATTCTATTTCTCCTATTTTTCTAAGGCTTCCACCACTTTCCCAAGATTCATAGAATTAGAACCTTTGAAGAGGATTTGATCTTGCCCACTAAGGACTTCCTTGACTTGCTTCACCAGGTCTTCAAATTGGTCCTGCTCTGCATTTTTCCTAAAGAAATAGACTTTTCCAATTGGGAACATCTGACTAGCCAGCTGGGCCAATTCTTCAATATCTTGACCATAGAAAATAACGGTATCCAGCACATCAGGCGACAGGCTAAGAATCATCTGATTGTGGAGATCAACGGATTGGCTACCCAGTTCTTTCATGTCTGCCAAAACGGCGATTTTCTTGCCGCCTTCATTGGCTGGAATGCTAGAGAAGGTTTCCAAAATCAAGCGCATAGCTGTTGGATTGGCGTTGTAGACATCGCTGAGCATGTCTGCTCCGTTTGCCGCCTTCTTCCACTCGGTGCGGTTGCGGGTCAAGTTAAGACTGGCAAGGGCTGACTTGATTGCCTCATCAGGCACACCCAAGGTCTTCCCCACATAGCTTGCTACCATGGCATTGGTGGCATTGTACTTGCCTGTTACAGGCAGGAAAATATCGCCGTCCATAAAGTTAACGGTGAAGGTTAGGCTATCTTTTGACTCGACCAGACTGGTCACCTGCAAATCAGCCTGTTCACCGAAACGAATGAGTTCTACATGGCTTGGCAAAAGTTTGGCCGCAATCGGATCTGTCGGAATCAAGAGTTTACTTCCAGCTGTCATTCCGTCCGCAATCTGCAGCTTCCCTTTGGCAATCTCTTCTCGTGAGCCGAAAAATTCCAGATGGGCTTCTCCAAAAAGGGTAATAACTGATAGACTTGGTTTGGCAATTTCAGACAGGAGATGGATGTCGCCCAAGTGGTCTTGGCCCATCTCTAAAACCAGTTTCTCAGTCTCGTCTGGCATATGAAGGACAGTGTAAGGGAGACCGATTTCATTGTTATAGTTTCCTTGTGTTTTGTAGGTCTTGTAAGTCGTCGCTAGAACATCGTGAATCATGTCCTTGGTGGTCGTTTTACCGTTTGAGCCTGTCACAGCAATGACTTCTACCCCTGTTTTGTCTAGGTAGTAGGCCGCTAATTGTTGAAGCGCAACCAAGCAGTCGTCCACTAGGATGTGGGGAACATCAAGGCTGACTTCCGAAAGGGTTACTGCGCAGCCATTTTCAAAAGCAACAGGAATAAAGTCATGACCGTCACGCGCACCTTTTAAAGGGATAAAGAGATCATTTGCTTCAATCAAACGGCTATCAAACTCAACTTTGTTGAGCTCTGTATCGGGATAAAGACTGATATCATTTTTTGCGCCCAAGACCTGAACGACTTCGTGTAAGGTTAATTTCATTGTTTTCTCCAATATAGTCTTTTAGTTTACTTTTAGTACTCGCTCCAACTATCTGGGAGATAGTTGGAGGTTGGAAATAAAGCGAACAAAGTTCGCATCAACAGCCGCAGGCATAACTCAATGCTTTCTAATTTCTAGGCATTGACTTGAAACAGTCCCCCAGACTGTTTCAATCAGGCAAGGCGAGTTCAAACACTCCAGTGGAGTGTTTGAAGTTGGAAATAAGGAAACAAAGTTTCCTCATTCGTCGACGTAATAAAAGATAAACTAAATGACGATAAACTAAAAAAGAGCTTTCGCTCTCTCTATTATATCACTTTTTAGCTCGTGTGGATGAAAGTTCAGCCTCATCTAACAGGTCAAACTCAATGTGATAGCTGATGTCATCACTTAGAAGGGCTTTGACCCTGCACTTTTGGTCCACATAGGCCAAGATTGCTGCCTGCTTCTCAGCTGAAACCTGCTCGGCCACGGCAATGCTTAGTTCAAATCTTCTATCCTCCAACTGACAAGCCACCTGAACAGGCATGGTATTATTGCCTTCTTGGCTTGCATAATAGCCCTGCACACACATGGTCACACAGGCAGCCAATCCTATATTGACCAAACTAACTGGAGTTTCCCCCTTCTCAGTCACCCCAAAGGTACGAACTGGTTCTCCATAACCTTGAGAAACTGCCTGAAACAGACCTTCCCCTTTTACTGTCGTTTGATACATAAACACCTCCACATATTTGAAACCATTCTATTCTTTTTCGCAAACCTTTGCAAGAATGTGAACTAGAAAAAGATTGGAAATTTTCCAATCCTTTTCATTCTCATTAAATCAAATGACTTTCACGTTTTTCAAACATTTCTTTGGCCAAACGAACTAGCTCTTCAATCAAGTCTGGATAAACCAGTCCCATGTTGTCCCAAAGAAGTGGGTACATAGACCACTGGGTAAATCCTGGCATGGTGTTGAGCTCGTTGAGGAAGATGTCGCCGTCTTCTGTCAGGAAGAAATCACAGCGAGAAAGGCCACAACCACCGATAGCACGAAAGGCCTTGGCAGCATTGTCCCGCATAGTGTCCATGATAGATTCATCAATCTTAGCCGGGATTTCCATGGTGATTTTGTTGTCGATGTATTTGGCATCGTAGTCATAAAAGGCAACGTCTTTGACTACTTCGCCAGGCAGTGTCGTTTTCACGTCAGCATTTCCCAAAAGACCAACCTCAATCTCACGCGCATTAACACCCTGCTCAACGAGGACACGGCTGTCATATTTGAAGGCCAAATCAAGCGCCTTACGCAAGCCAGCTAAATCCTCTGCCTTAGAGATACCGACACTTGATCCCATATTAGCTGGTTTTACAAAGACTGGATAAGTCAATTTTCCTTCAATCTCTGCAATCTTATCATCGATATTTTCACCCTCGATAACTGCCACATAAGGTACTTGGGAAATTCCTGCTGATTCAAGAACACGCTTGGTAGTGATTTTGTCCATGGCAACGCTAGAAGACAATATATTGGTACCAACATACGGCATACGAAGCACTTCCAAGAAGCCTTGAATTGACCCGTCTTCTCCCATCGGTCCGTGAAGGACAGGGAAAACAACTGCCTTTTCTTCATAAATATCGCTCGGACGGATTTTTTGCTCTTCAACAATTGTCGCGTTTGTCATGAGTTTTTCATCGGCAGACGGTGTTTGAGAAAACTCTTGCGTCTTAATAAAGTCCCCAGTTTGTGTGATGAAATAGGTTTTTACAAAAAATTTATCATAATTGATGGCACGCATGACGCTTTCGGCAGACAGAACGGATACCTCACGCTCTGCAGAACGCCCACCATATAGTAAAATCAAGGTTTCTTTTGACATATATTTTCCTTCCTGTATCAACGCTATTACTCTTAGTATAGCATAATTTAACAAATCATATCTATCCTATCTTAAAATTAGGAACGTATCTAACTACAGAACAGCTATAGCTCTGTGCGGTTTTCAATAGCCCTCAACAGGGTCACTTCATCTGCATATTCAATATCACTGCCTACCGCTAAGCCACGAGCTAGTCGGGTTACTTTGATTCCCGCAGGTTTGAGGACACGCGAGATATACATAGATGTAGCCTCTCCATCTGCTGTTGCATTTGTCGCTACAATGACTTCTGTCACTTCGTTTTCCATCAGACGAGTTAGCAAGGTCTTTAAGTTAATATCATCTGGTCCAATGCCATTCATCGGGGAAATCAAGCCATGCAAGACATGATAAAGACCGTGGTATTCTTGAATATTTTCCAAGGCTGTAACATCTCGGCTATCCTCTACAATCAAAATAGTAGATTGGTCTCGCGTTGAGTCCTGGCAAATGGCACAGGGGTCCTGATCCGTCAAATTACCACAAATAGAGCAATAAGATAGGTCTCGCTTGGCTGCCAATAAATTTTTTGCAAACTCATTAACGACATCATCCTCCATGCCAATAGTATAAAAAGCTAAACGGGTAGCCGTTTTTATACCGATACCTGGCAATTTAGAATAGCTATCAATTAACTTGGCAATAGGTGTAGGGTAAAGCATAAGCCTCCTTAATTCATTGGGTGAAGTGATTGATATAGATTGATAATTTCTTGAGTAATTGTCTTAGTAGTTGTTGAACTTTGATTGGTCAAGTTTGGTAGGACAACTGCTACCGCAATTTGAGGATTATCACTAGGCGCATAAGCAACAACGTTGGTATTGACCGCAGTAACCACATCACCAGAAGCTGTCGTTGTATAGGTTTCGGCTGTACCAGTCTTGGCACTGATGGTCACGGCCGCACCACGACCGATAGCACTACCTGTATTAAAGCGCCCACTACCATTGACAACTTGGTAGAAACCTTGACGAAGAAGAGACATTTCCTCAGCGGAAATATTAACCTGATTCATCTCCTTACCAGATACGGTTTCAATTAATTCTCCCAAACCACCTTGGGCATTATTCCCATAAATTCCCTCAACGAGGTGTGGAGAAATCCGTGTTCCATTATTCGCAATGGTCGCTGCATACTGTGCCATCTGCATCGGTGTATAGTTATCAAACTGTCCAAAAGCATTGGTAATAAAATTGGCTGTCGAATACTCTTCCGGTAAAAATCCTGTAGATTCGAGTGGAAGGTCAATACCTGTTGACGCACCTAAACCATACTCAGCAAAAGTCGAACGAAGCTTAGTCATGGCATTTGTCAATGTATCGCCATCATTCAAATACATGTTAGCTGAATAGGTCTGACCAAGTAGTCCTAAGGCAATCTTAACCATGTAGACGTTAGAAGAATATTCTAGAGCCTCTGTCGCATCAATATTAAAACTACCATAGGCCCCATACCAAGATGTAATTGGTGCTGAACCTGCAAAATAGATTGGTTCGTCTAACTGCACTTGATTGCCACTGATAACTCCATTTTCCCAACCAGAGCTGATTGTCGCTCCTTTGACGATGGAACCTGGTGTGAAAACACTTGTAATAGTACCAAGGGCATCTTCTATTATGCTACCTGCCCCTTTTTCATGACTGTATCCAGACATGGCAAGCACCGCACCTGTTGAAGGTTCCAATGCAACTGCATAAACTCCTTCCGAGTAAAGTGCACTACCAGTAGCCAGCTCACTTTCAAAGTATTTTTTCAAAATAGCATTGACCCCATCTTGAAAGGCTAAATCAATAGTCAGTTTAATATTATTTCCCTGCTGCCCTTCTTGGATTGTCTCAATACTTTCGACATTGCCATTTCGATCAAGGTTGATTTGTTTTTTCTCACGTTGACCTTGTAAGACTTCTTCATATTGTTTCTCGAGGTAGGCAGTTCCCACACGGTCATTTGATGAGTAGCCCTTGGAGAGATAGTATTCCGCATCTTCCGCAGGCAAACCAGCCTGTTCACTCGTTACTGTACCAATAATAGAGCTGAGGGAAGTTGGCAAAATCGTCCGTTTCCAGTTGTTAGTCGTTGAAATGCCTGGAAGTTGACTTTCATTGGCTACGATATGAGCAACTTGTTCAGCTGTTAGAGTATCTGTTACCAAATTAACAGTAGAGAAGTAAGTAGCTCCATTCATCTGCTTAAACAATTCAATCGCCTTGCTATCTTGCTCAGAATATTGCAATGCTTCAGCAGGGATACTATCAACCGCATTAGAATAAATTGTCGATTCACTCAGGTAGTTGCCATCAGAATCGTATTTTTTATCTTCTGGCAAGGCCTCGACTACCTGACGATAAACTTCTTCATCCGCCAAATAATAATCAGCCTTGTCACGTTGAGTAATTGTTACGTCCGACACATTGACCCACTGCAAGAGTTTATTAGCTACTTCTTTCATTTCTTGAGCAGACATCTTGTTGGAACGTGTGAAGGAGACAACCTGCTGAATCTCGTTTTCAACCAAAGGTTTTCCTTGCGCATCGTAAATCTGCCCACGGATAGAGCCATTGCTGATGATTTTCTGACTGGCAGTAGACAGCTTATTACTATAAAAATCATGATTGATAATCTGCATATCTGCCAGACGCAATATCAAAACTAGGAAAAGGAAAATCACGATAGAAAATAAAATATTTAAACGAAGGGAAATAAAATTTCCATCGTGTTCCAAAGGCTTGTTCTTTCTTTTTTTCACTTCAAAGACCTCATTCTAGAAATATCCTTCTTATTATACCACAGGCAAAAAATATTTTTTAGACAGAGCCTCCTTTTCAGAATATATTTTCTTATGATTTCTTCACGAGACAAGCTTGCACTATCTCCCATTGACTGTGAACAGATGTTTCCACAAACTGTTGATCATGGGAAATCAAGAGGACACTTCCCTGGTATTCCTGCAAAAATTTCTCCAGAGCTTCTATGGCTATAATGTCCAAATAATTTGTAGGCTCATCTACTATCAAAAGATTGGCATCCGATAACAAGACCTTGGCCAAGGAAAGCCGAACACGTTCACCACCTGATAAATTTGCCACCTTCTGCTGGGCCTTATCGTAAGAGAGTCCCAACATGCCTAATAAATTGAGAACCGTTATCCTATCTTGAAGCGACGTCGAGCTAGCATTCACAAAGGCTGTTTCTTCTTCATTGAGACTTGTCAAATCCTGGGAGAAATAAGCAATTTTTAATTTTGGATTGTAGTAGCCTTCTAATTCTTTTGAAATCAGTTTCCGAACAAAACTTGTTTTTCCAGAACCATTCGCCCCCACTAAGGCTAACTTCTCTCCAAACGTCATCCCTATCTGAGGGAAACCAAATAAATACTTTTCCCTAATCCAGAGCTGACCAGCCTGTAAGCGAAAGAGGCTGTGAAGACCAGTATCCAAAGCACCTTTCGCTTCCATCTTTACCCACGTTTCCTTTCTGGGTTGTTCAACCTTGTCCAAACGCTCCATCCGTTTTTCCAAATGCTTGGCAGTCTTGGCCATAGACTTGGCTTGACTGTCATAGGAACCCATCAAAGCATTGACCTTCCACTCAGACGATGAAACACCTTTCTTTCTCTTCCCCATCTTCTGAGCCTTTGCCTGACGCTCTTGCTGGGCCTTTTTCAGTTGAGCGACTTTTTTCTGATAGGCTTCATAGGCCTCCTGCTGTCCTTCTCGTTTCGCTTTCCTACTTTGGACAAAGCTATCGTAGTCCCCTGAATAAACCTCTATCTTTCCTTCTTCTAAATGCCAAATGTGACTGGCTATTTGATTGAGAAAATGCCGATCATGACTGACAACCAGCAGACTGCCACGATAGCGTTTGATTTGTTTGATCAGTTTTTCCTGGTGTTCTTGATCTAAATTGGCAGTCGGTTCATCCATGATTAACAACTGCGGTCTTTGGGCAAAAGCATCTTGTATAGACTTCCAAACCTGTTCCCCTCCAGAAAGCAAGCTCCTTTCCTGTAACTGGGGTACATAGGCCCAGTCTGCTTTTACCTCAATCTGACCAGCAAAATCCCTATCCATTCCCAGTAAGATTTTCAAAAACGTGGACTTGCCAACACCATTATTTCCAACCAAGCCAATCTTTTGACCAGCTTGAAGGCTCAACTGCTTGATTGTAAACAAACTTCGTCCCGCAAATTCCTTCTCTAATTGAATACATTTCATTACTTCCATATAGACCTCTTTTCTTCACAAAAAGGGCCCCTATTCTGCTCAATGAACAAGAAAAAAGCCATGCAAAACATGACCTTTCCCTATGGAAAAGTCACATGAATAGTAAGCCCTTATGAGCAGTCTTATCCCTTGTATCGTCATTTAGTTTATCTTCTATCACTTCGTTAACTCGCTTTGCCGTACTTCAGTACAGCCTGCAGCTCGTTGCCTAGTACTAAAAGCAAACTAAAAGACTAAATTATCAAATAATTGATTTTCAACAAGTTTTAAGAACGACTAATAAGTAGCTTAATTATTCATGTAACTTCACCTCGTATAATTAGTATTTTTAGTATAACTTAGTTTGTATCAATTGTCAAATCTTGGTCAAGGCAGTCGCTGTATCTGGCGATGTATCATAGACTTGGAAATCTACTCCAACTCCTAAATCAGCCTGCGCCAACTGATTAACCATGGTCATGTGAGCCAATTCCTTGATATTGTTTTCCTTTGACAAATGCCCTAGGTAAATCTTTTTGGTCCGATTTCCAAGCGAGCGAATCATGGCATCAGCTCCATCTTCGTTACAAAGATGGCCCTTATCGGATAGAATTCGTTGCTTCAAATTCCATGAGTAAGAACCTGAGCGCAAAATTTCAATATCATGGTTCGATTCAATCAAATAAGCATCGGCATTTTCTACAATTCCAACCATGCGGTCACTGACATAGCCTGTATCCGTCAACATAACAAAGGATTTGTCATCCTTCATAAAACGGTAAAATTGCGGACATGCAGCATCATGGCTAACTCCAAAGGACTCAATATCTAGGTCGCCAAAAGTCTTCATAGCACCCAATTCGAAGATATGTTTTTGAGCCACATCAATCTTGCCCAATTTGCTCTCCATAGCCTGCCAGGTCAATTCATTGGCATAAATGTCCATCCCATACTTACGTGCTAAAACACCAATACCATGGATGTGATCGCTATGTTCATGCGTCACTAGAATGGCATCAATGTCTTCTGGTTTGCGGTCAATTTCTGCTAAAAGACTGGTAATTTTTTTCCCAGATAAACCCGCATCCACCAAGATTTTCTTTTTATCTGTTTCCAGGTAAAAACAATTCCCGCTGGACCCCGAAGCTAAAATACTATAATTAAAACCTTTTCCGATCATATTCTCCTATTCTTCCTCATCTGAATCATCCCACTCATCTAGTGCGATGTCCTTGCTGTACGGCAAGACAATTGTAAATGTTGAGCCATGACCATATTCGCTTTTAGCCCAGATAAAGCCCTTATGTTGTTTTACGATTTCTTTTGCAATAGCTAAACCAAGACCTGTACCACCTTGGGCACGAGATCGTGCCTTGTCCACGCGATAGAATCGGTCAAAAATTCTAGGTAAATCTGCTTTCGGAATCCCCAGACCTTCGTCTGAGACGGATACAATCAACTGGCTATCTGTGGTCTTCATGCTGAAGGTAATTGTCCCGCCGTCTGGCGAATATTTAATGGCATTATTTAAGATATTATCCAAAACCTGAGTCATCTTATCTGTATCAATCTCAACCCAAATAGGACTGATTTGATAGTCACGAACAATCGTATAGACCTTATCAGAATCAGCATTTTTCATTTGGTCAAAACGGTTAAGAATAAAGGTCACAAAAGCAGTAAAGTTTATCAGTTCGACATCTATCTGACCAACCTGATTATCAATACGCGATAAACTTAGGAGGTCTGTAATCATCCGCATCATGCGGTTGGTCTCATCTAAGGATACCTTAACAAAACTCGGTGCAACAGACTCCGTCAGCGCTCCCTCATCCAGAGCCTCTAGATAGGATTTGACGGAAGTCAATGGCGTACGCAATTCATGACTCACATTTGACACAAAGAGCCTACGTTCCCGTTCTTCCTTGGCCTGCTCGGTCATATCATGTAAGACGACAACCAAGCCAGAAATCAGACCACTCTCACTACGAATCGTGGCAAAATTAGCGCGTAAAGTCAGAAATTCTTCGTTTTCATTGGTGTGATCAATCACAATCTCAGGTGTCTGAGCCAACAAATCTCTCAATGTATAACGGTCTGATAAATCTAAAACCTCTAGCAGGTGATACTGCTCCTGCTTTTGGCTAGAAAGCCCCAACTGTTTCTGGGCCATATCGTTAATCATGATAATCCGTCCGATACGGTCTGTAGCAATAACACCGTCACTCATATAGGACAGGATGGAAGTCAGACGTGTCTTTTCTTGTTCTAAATTATCATGAGTTAAGCGGATGACCTCCGACAAATCATTAAGAGAATTCGCCATGTCTGTGATTTCAGGACTTCCCCTCATGTCTAACACATCTGCATAATTCCCCTCAATTAAAGCATTGACTTTTTGATTGAGTTGTTTAATTTGCTTATTATCCCGATAGTTTTCAATCAAAAGGACCGTCAGAGCAATTAGAAAGCCAATCAAAATGACAACAAACCAAAATTCTGCCGTGGTCATTAAATAACGTAATTGATTAATCATTTCCTTTTATAAAATATCCCACTCCGCGACGAGTAAGAATGTATTCTGGTCTGCTTGGTGTATCTTCAATTTTCTCACGCAGACGACGAATCGTTACATCCACCGTGCGGACATCACCAAAGTAATCATAACCCCAAACTGTTTCCAATAGATGTTCTCGAGTCATAACCTGACCTAAGTGTTTGGCCAAATGGTGGAGCAATTCAAACTCACGATGGGTCAGCTCCAGCTCTTTGCCATGCTTCTTAGCGACAAACGCATCAGGCAGAATGACCAAATCGCCAATCACCAACTCTGGAGTTCCTGTTGACTCAATATTTGTCTGCGTCTCTGCCAATTCACTACGACGAAGAAGAGCCTTAACACGCGCCTGCAATTCACGATTAGAGAAGGGCTTAGTCACATAATCATCCGCCCCGATTTCAAGCCCGATAACCTTATCAAATTCGCTATCTTTAGCAGATAACATCAAGATTGGAACATTGCTGGTCTTACGAATCGTTCGAGCGACCTCTAGTCCGTCCAATTCTGGCAACATCAAGTCCAAAATGACAATGTCAGGAAACTCAGCCTCAAATACTTCCAAGGCTTCACGTCCATCGAAAGCTGTCACAACTTCATAACCTTCTCGACTCATATTAAATTTAATAATATCTGAGATTGGTTTTTCATCATCAACGATTAAAATTTTCTTCATTTTTTTATTACCTTTATTTTATTTCTTCTATTATATCAAACTTACCTAAAAAATTCATATTTCAAAACCATCCGACACAGTTATGTCACATTTTCTAACATACGACACATTAAATTGTCAGAATTTACTTGACATTCCTAATCTACAGTGCTACTATATTCATACGTTAGAAAACTTTACATAAGGAGAATTTTATGGCTTTAGTAGAATTTAAAGATGTTAACAAATACTACGGTGATTATCACGCCCTTCGCAATATCAACTTGGAATTCGAACCAGGACAGGTTGTTGTTCTCCTTGGACCTTCCGGTTCTGGTAAGTCAACCCTTATCCGTACTATTAATGGTTTAGAATCAATTGATAATGGAAAACTTGTAGTTAACGGACACGATATCTCTTCTACTTCTATCAAAGAATTAGTAGCGCTTCGAAAAGAAGTTGGTATGGTCTTCCAGCACTTCAATCTCTATCCACACAAGACCGTGTTAGAAAATGTTACCTTAGCACCTACGAAAGTTTTGGGAATTGACAAGGCGACTGTTGAGAAAACAGCTCAAAAATATCTCGAATTTGTAAACCTATGGGACAGAAAAGATTCTTACCCAGCTATGCTATCCGGTGGACAAAAACAACGTGTGGCCATCGCTCGTGGCTTGGCAATGAAACCTGAACTCCTCCTCTTTGACGAACCAACATCTGCCTTGGACCCAGAAACCATCGGTGATGTACTTGCAGTTATGCAAAAATTGGCGCGAGACGGGATGAATATGATTGTTGTGACACACGAAATGGGCTTTGCACGTGAGGTAGCTGATCGCATCATCTTCATGGCCGAGGGAGAAGTTTTAGTTGATACAACAGATGTGAATGGCTTCTTTGACAACCCGACAGAGCCTCGTGCCCAACAATTCCTCAGCAAGATTATCAACCACGAATCTGATAAGGTAAAACTCTAGGAGGTAGTCTATGGACAAGAAAAAAATCAATATTTTCTTTGCAATTAGATTATTAGTCTTCGGACTTATTCTTCTCGTTTTTGCAAAACAACCAGTAGCTCAAACAGAAACACCCGCAGCCATCACCACTAGTGATCAAGTTCAAGCTATCATTGATAGGGGCGTGATCCGCGTCGGAGTGAAACAGGACGTTCCTAACTTTGGCTACAAAAACCCTGATACTGGTGAATTTGAGGGAATGGAGATTGACATCGCTCGCAAAATTGCTGATAAATTAGGTGTAGATATTGAATTTACTCCGGTCACTGCCCAAACTCGTGGACCACTTCTTGATAACGGTCAAGTCGATATGGTCATCGCAACCTTTACCATCACAGAAGAACGTAAATTGCTCTACAATTTCACAACTCCTTACTACACAGATGCAGTTGGTTTCTTGGTCAATAAGGATAGTGGAATTAAGACATTTACCGACCTGGATGGCAAGACAATCGGTGTAGCTCAGGGGTCCATTACACGCACCCTCATCTCTGAATTGGCAGACAAGTATGGCATTTCAGTAAACTTTGCTGAACTAGGTTCCTATCCTGAACTTTCTGTATCCCTTAGAGCACATAGAACCGATGCCTTCTCTGTTGACCAATCCATTCTATCCGGTTACATTGGCTCAAAATCTGAACTCATGGACTTTAGCTTCTCAGCTTCTGACTATGGAATTGTTACTAAATTATCTAACAAAGACCTTAACAACTACTTAAATAGTTTGGTTGAAGAATGGACAGCTGACGGTAGTCTTCAAGCCATCTATGATGCCAATGGTCTAGAACCAGTAACAGAAACTGACGAATAGAAAGGTGAAACAATATGACAGTTTTAACAACTAGTCCTTACGCTTGGGAAAATTGGGTCAGTTACTTCAATGATTTTCCAACCTTTTTCCAAGGTTTTCTCTTTACCTTAGCCATTTCTGTCGGAGCCTTTATCATGGCCATGTTTTTAGGAATTGTCTTTGGTAGTCTCTCTTCCAGCAAAAATAAAGTTTTAAAATTCATCGCACGTGTCTATGTTGAATACTATCAGAATACACCGCTTTTGGTTCAGTTCATGATTGTTTATTATGGACTTCCATTGATTTCAAATTATGTTCTCATGCCGTCCATCTACTGGACAGCTGTTATCTGCGTCGGACTCTATCACGGCGCCTATATCGCAGAGGTCATTCGTGCAGGGATAGAAGCGGTGCCGACAGGGCAAACTGAAGCCGCACTTTCACAAGGATTTACCCAGGCTGAAACCATGCGAATCATTATCTTGCCACAGGCCATTCCGACAATCTTGCCACCTTTGACCAACCAAGTAGTAAACTTGATCAAGAATACGGCGACCGTTGCTATTATCTCAGGTGCAGATATCATGTTTATGACAAAATCTTGGTCTGCCATGAATGCCAACTACATCCCAGCCTTTGCTGGTGCTGCTTTCCTTTACTTCATCATGTGCTTCCCTGTTGCAAGCTGGGGTCGCCGCATTGAAGAAAAGAATAAGTCAGCTTTTTCACACTAATAGGAGGTTGAACGATGAATTATGTTTTAGAATTACTCAAACCTTCAACCTTCCAACTCTTGTGGAGTGGTTTGAAGTTAACAGTCTATATTTCAAGTATTTCGGTAATCCTATCCATTCTTTTCGGAATGATTTTAGCCATCATGCGAAATGGGAAAAATCCAATTTTCAAGTGGATTGCAACCATCTATATCGAATTTGTGCGTAATGTGCCAAACTTGCTTTGGATTTTCACTGTCTTCTTGGTCTTCCAAATGAAGTCAACGCCTGCTGGTATTACTGCTTTTACTATTTTTACCACGGCAGCCATGGCCGAGATTATCCGTGGTGGTCTCAACGCCATCGGACCGGGCCAAACCGAAGCTGGTTTATCACAGGGTTTTACCCCAGTACAAATCATGGTCTATATCATCATGCCGCAGGCCATTCGTAAGATGTTGCCGGCTATCATCTCGCAGATTGTGACGGTTATCAAGGATACCAGCTTCCTTTATTCTGTTATTGCCCTGCAAGAACTTTTCGGAGCTAGCCAAATCCTTATGGGAAGGCACTTTGAGGCGGAGCAAGTCTTTGCCCTTTACATCATGGTCGCCCTGATTTACTTTGTCATTAACTTTGCGATTTCAAGCCTGTCACGTTATGTGGCGAAATCTTGGGCTAGTTCGATTGAATAAACTTTCCTCCCAGCCAGTCGGTTGGGATTTTTTGTTGCCAAAAAAGAAGCCCTTTCGGACTTCTGACTTTATCATTCTTATTCTGCATCTTCAGCTGGACGCGACTTGCGAGCAATATCTGCTAGGATATGGTCCACAAATTCTGATACAGACTGAGTTTGCGTTGCCTTGCTTCCGTAGCGACGGACGTTGACAGCATTGTCTTCCATTTCCTTGTCACCGACGATAAGCTGGTATGGAATCTTGCTGGTCTGGCTCTGACGAATCTTGTACTGCATCTTCTCATTCCGCTCATCCACGTGTACGCGAACGCCACGGTCTTGCAATTCTTTGGCAACCTTCCAAGCGTAATCCAGGTGAGCCTCCACAGAAATTGGAATCATGGTCACTTGGGTTGGAGCCAACCAAGTCGGGAAGGCACCCTTGTAGGTTTCGATCAATATGGCAGTGAAGCGTTCCATGGTCGAGATAACACCACGGTGAATCATAACTGGGCGATGCTCTTCACCGTCAGCACCAATGTAGGTCAAGCCAAAACGTTCTGGCAATAGGAAGTCCAACTGAATGGTTGACAGAGTTTCCTCGTTACCAAGGGCAGTTTTCACCTGGATATCCAACTTCGGACCGTAGAAGGCTGCTTCACCCTCTGCCTCGAAGTAGTCCACGCCCATTTCATCCATGGCACCCTTCAGCATACGTTGGGCATTTTCCCACATCTCATCGTTGTCATAGTACTTCTCTTTGTCCTCTGGGTCACGATAAGACAGGCGGAAACGGTAGTCGTTTAGGTTGAAATCTGCGTACACATCGATAATCAACTGGAGAGCTTTTTTGAACTCTTCTTGGATTTGCTCAGGTGTCACGAAAATATGACCGTCGTTAAGAGTCATCTCACGTACACGCTGCAAACCAGTAAGAGCACCAGATTTTTCATAGCGGTGCATCATACCAAGCTCAGCGATACGCACAGGCAACTCACGGTAAGAACGCACATGATTTTTATAAACTTGAATGTGGTGCGGGCAGTTCATCGGACGAAGCACAAACTCCTCACCGTCACCCATGTCCATAGTTGGGAACATATCTTCATGGTAATGATCCCAGTGACCTGAAGTCTTATAGAGTTCAACAGAAGCCAATGGTGGCGTATATACGTGCTGGTAGCCTGAAGCCAATTCCTTGTCTGTGATGTAACGCTCCAAGGTACGACGGATAGTCGCTCCATTTGGCAACCAGAATGGCAAACCTTGACCAACTTCTTGGCTGATCATGAAGAGATCCAATTCCTTACCAAGTTTACGGTGGTCACGCTCTTTGGCTTCCTCACGCATTTGCAGGTAAGCCTTGAGGTCTTTCTTGTCAAACCAAGCTGTACCATAAACACGTTGCATCATTGGGTTTTCGCTCTTACCACGCCAGTAGGCACCAGCCACATTGAGCAATTCAAAAATCTGGATACGGCCTGTTGACGGAACGTGTGGCCCACGGCAGAGGTCAACGTATTCACCCTGGGTATAAATGGTCAAACCGCCCTCATCATCAGAATGTTCCTGAATCAATTCCAACTTGTATGGATCGTTTTTGAAAATCTCAAGAGCTTCTTCCTTGGTCACCTCACGGCGTTCTGAAGGGAAGTTTTCCTTGACAATCTTCATCATTTCTTCCTGAATGCGTGGCAGGTCTTCATTTGAAATCTGACCAGCAGCATTGTCCGTGTCATAGTAGAAACCGTCCTGAATAGCTGGACCAACCCCCAACTTAATGTCTGGGAAAAGACGACGAGCCGCTTGGGCAAACAAGTGGGCAGCTGAGTGACGCAAGATATCCAAGGCATCTTCATGGTCAGGCGTTACGATTTCAAGCGTACCGTCCTCTTCGATGGCACGAGTGGTGTCAATCAATTTACCATTGAACTTACCAGCAAGAGCCTTTTTCGCTAAAGACTTGCTGATACTCTCCGCAATTTCAAAAGTAGTTACACCAGCTTGGTACTCACGAACAGCACCATCTGGGAAAGTAATGTTAATCATGTTTATCTCCTTTTTATTTATTTTTAATCCCCAATAACTCTTCTTTTTGAGTTAAAAAGGTTTCCATTTCTTTTTGAATATCAATATCCAGGCGGTCGGCTAATTCAATCAACCACCAGATATTTTCAACCAGTTTATGCTCCAAGGTATAGGGAGTTTCATCATAGTAACGACCCTGCTTGGTCATAATCAGGCGGTTCATGTTGCCAATATCATTGGTCAAAGCCAAGAGGTCTTCCTCAATGGACCACTCTTTATCGTGGTGCTTGACTTCCAACTCTCTGTAAGCCTTGCGAATGGCTAGGCAACGGTCAATTGTTTCTTGTGGAATAACAGGCATCTGTATCTCCTTAAAGTATTAATTTCTTGAAGGATGAAGTTGATAGCGATAAAACCGATTGTCGACATCAAGTTTTGGAAAATCAGCAGGCAAATCATCCTTCGTAATCTCACAAAAACCTAATTTTTTATAAAAAAACTGTGCAGATTGAAATGTATCTGTCGTCCCAAGATAAACTTCATTTACAGCATGTTTTCTACAATAATCAAAAAACTGACTGACTAATTGTTTCCCGACCCCATATTGTCTATACTTAGGATGAACAAACATCTTTTTCAACGCAACATTTTGATGGTTTAACCTAACTAATCCAACACAACCTACAAGTTTTCTATCGGAAAATGCTAACCAAAACGATTTAGGATAGTATGAATCAATATCCAATAAATCAGGCTGATCTTTAAGATTAATGGGTAAACCAAATTCATCTTGTTGAATTGTTAATATTAACTCAATCACCTCATTCTCATAAGATGGATTAAACGGAATAATCTTAATCAACTTCGCCTCCTTTCACAAAAAATACGACGCCCTCGCAAAAGGACGTCGTAACGTGGTTCCACCTTCATTCGCAGTCACACTAAAAAGCCTGACTACCTCAGATTGGCGATAAGGGAACCACCCTTTTATGTTTGCATAAAATTATACCGAGTAGTGTCAATCCTATCCTCTATGTGCTTGCACCCACCGCACACTCTCTCAAAGATTTCCTAGAATTGATAAGTCTCTAGAGGCTATTATAACAAGGATTTTCTGATTTTTCAAGGATTTTTCTTCATTTTCTTTTTTAGGGAAAATAGCAGAGCTCCTAACCCGTTTCCCATGATGACACAAATGGTATAGGCAATCTGGTAGACGACTATCCACTCTTGAAAGAAACATATAGTCACAGGATACAGTAGAAAAACCAGAGCAAGTAATCGGATAGAGAAGCCCTTGAAGAATCCGTAAATGAGACCAAGCAAAAATAAAACAAGCGGTGTGTAAATCAGTATATTTCCAACTACAAGACCCTTGGAAACCATTGTATCCTTAATCAGATGAAAAGCAATCAGATAAATCCCTGCATACATGAATAGGATAACCAGTCCCGCTAGAATCATTGCCTTCCAACTTGCTTTCTGCCATTTTATCATCGGAAACTCCTATTTAATCAAAGAAATTACGAATAGACTTGACTTGTTCAACAGACTTTTTCAATATTTTTGCTGTTGTGTCTGTTGATTTAACTACTACTTTTTGCGGTAGGTAAATAGCCTCTTTTATCAAAGCTTCTGCTACACTATCTTGATTAGTATGTTCTTTTCTAAAATCATACGAAATCTTCAAATCTAGATAATATTCAAAAACCTTGCGCCCAAAATTCGTAGAAGAAATCTCATAGAGCTTCTTATCAAGCACATACGGATTCATTGGTGGTGTAGCAATAATTGCCTCAACAACGGCATCTGCCAACTCCTGTTCTCGAATAAAGAGCGTCCCAAACATCTTATCTGTTATAACGTTTTTTAAGTAGGGATTGCTATGTGCCAAAATAGGAGTTCCAGAAGCTAAACTTTCTAAGAAAGTTAGTCCCTGTGTTTCACTGGTCGAAGCAGAAATAAAGAAATCCGCAGCTTTATAATAAAGCGCTGTATCACTTGGAGCAATCATTCCCGTCAACTGGACGTGTTCATCTAGATTAAGCTCCGCTATCATTTCCTGAAGATCATCTGTATAAGGTCCACCTCCGACAATAACCAGCTTCACCTTGGGATTTTCCTGCAAAATTTTTGGTATTGCCTGAACGATTGCTTGGATATTCTTCTCGTGAGAAATCCTAGACAGACTTAACAACATCGTTTCATCACTAGCAATTCCTAGTTGTTCCCGCAACTCATCTGTTTCATCCTTGCCAATTTCTGGTCTATCAAACTTTGCCAAATCAATTCCTGTCGGAATGACTCGTTTAGAAATCGGAACGTTGTAACTCATTAAAAGATCTTCAACAATCTCACTGGGGCAAATTACCCCATCCAGATCTTTTAAAAACGCCCGTACTAAATATTTAACCATCCCGGGACGAATAATCCTCCCCTTGGCAATATAGTGTACGTAGTCTTCATACTGGGTGTGATAAGTATGTACCACCGGAATATCAAGTTCCTTGGCAATCATTTTCCCCAAAATCCCCAAAGAAAATTCTGTATGAGTATGAATAATATCTAGTTTATAGCGACTTGCAATTTTTAAGGCATCTGTAAAACCCGCGTAGGCCACTCGACGATCTTTAAAGGCAAAAAAAGGTACGCTAGGAATTCGGATAATGTCCCAATCTTCGTAGCGATTCACATCCTCATCTGTCGTCGTAAAAATAAATACCGTATGTCCCAATTTCTCCAACTCTGTCTTAAGAGTCCGAATCGAAGTCGCGACTCCTGAAACCTGTGGAAAATAGGTATCCGTAAACAATCCAATCCGCATTTACATCTCCAATACTTGTCGATAGGCATCCACCAATTGGTGGGAAACATTGTCAATCGAGCGACTAACCGCAACCTGATAGCCCGCCTCACGTTTATCAACCTGCTTGTCTAAGATTTTCTGAATAGAATCGACAAAATCATCCACTGTATGTCCCAATTCGGCAACGTTTTCGTCAATCCAACCATCGTAAACTGGAATATCTCTTAGAACAACATGCTGATGACTAGCAAGAGCTTCCAGAACAACAATCCCTTCTGTTTCCTCATACGATGGGAAGAAAAAGGCATCCGCTCCGCTCATTGCTCCCTGAAAAACAGCCCCCTTAAAATAACCGGGAAACTCCACATTGTCTGGATGGTCTCCCTCTACAATCTTACGAATATAGGAAGGAATCAGCCACTTATTGATTGAACCGAGCCAAATGAAGCGGACATGTGGCATCTTTTCGGCTACCTTGACAAAGTCTTCAATTCCTTTACGTCGGAAGTAAAGTCCTGCACAGACAACAACTGGCTGACCTTCTTCAATTTTAAAATACTCTCGAAAGATCGCTTCCTTACGTTCATCCTTCTTATATTTATCTAAATCAATACCATTCGAAACGGCTATAATCGGTGTTGTCACACCGTAAGACTGGATGAGTTTTTTTGAATACTCTGAAGGAGTGATGACAAAGTCTGCCTTTTGGTACATGCTTGCTAGATATTTCCCTACAAAAGGAGCTAGGGTATTCGAACCAATAAAGGAATTTTGAAAATCTTCCTTCGTGGAATGTCCGTGCATGATTACCTTTTTTCCACTCCGTTTGGCTGCATGTAGCAATAACCAGGAGCGTGGACCATAGGTATTGATATGAATGACATCATAATCTCCCAGCAGGTCTGTTGTATAAGGAATGCCTGCCATATCTAGCGCTTCCATCTGGTGTTGAAGTGCCCGGCCAATTCCTGATTTCTCTAAAACAGTTTTACCTTCTAAATACAATAGTACTTTCATAATACCATTATAGCCCTTTTTTACATTTTTTGATATTTTAAACTGTATTCTACACGAATTTTGTATCAATTAAAGCCAATACTAAAGAATATAATCCTAAATATATGATTACATACAATAATCACCTAACTGACACAGTTCTAAAGGATGATAATAAGCCCAGTACTGCTTCTCTAGATTCGCACCAACATCTCGCACAACTTACAGAGTGTGACAGGCTTAAACTCAACCACAAAGCCCTCGCTAAACTTAATCTAGCGAGGGCTTATATTTATTTCTTATAATCTTTTAGTTTTCGGTTAGTATAGCCGTTTAGTTTGCTTTTAGTACTCGCTTCAAAGGTTCAGGGAACCTTTGAAGGCTGGAGATAGGGCGAAGCAAGTTCGCCTCAATAGCTACAAGGCTGTTCTAGGTTGGAAATGTTTCCTCGCTCGTCGAAGCAATAAAAGACAAACTAAATGACTAAAGTGTTTGATGGAGTGAGGGTGCGGAGTAACAAGATATCTTATCAAGCTACTTCTATACTCATCACTTAGTTGATTTCCGTACTTTGATTCCGTGGTTAAGAACTACCTCACGGTTTTCCAACTCTTCCTTGTGCATGATTTTGGTAAGCATGCGCATAGCAATCGCACCAATATCGTAAAGTGGCTGATTGATAGAGGTCAGGTTTGGACGGGTAAACTTGGTCACTAGGGAATCATCACTTGTAATGATTTCAAAGTCTTCTGGAACCTTGATGCCCATATCACTGACACCATTCAATAGACCAGCAGCAATCTCATCTTCTGCAACATAAGCTGCAGTTGCTCCTGCATTCAAAATACGTTCTGCTAGAGCGTAGCCTTCCTCGTATTTATACTTGGATTCAAAAACCAATCCTTCGTTAAACTCGATTCCGTTGTCCTTCAAGCCTTGTTTGTAGCCTGCAAAACGAACTTTACCATTGATGTCATCTACAAGCGGCCCTGATACAAAGGCAATTTTCTTGTTGTTCTTAGCTAACAGATTGACTGCATCAACACTAGCGGCAGCATAGTCAATATTGACACTAGGTAATTGGTGCTCCAAGTCCACGGTACCAGCTAAAACAATCGGTGTACGTGAGCGTGAAAACTCCGCACGAATCTTGTCTGTCAAATGATAGCCCATGAAAATGATTCCGTCCACCTGTTTTGAGAACAGGGTATTTACCACATTGATTTCTTTCTCATCATTTTCATCACTGTTTGCTAAGACGATATTGTATTTGTACATATCGGCAATATCATCGATACCTTTGGCCAAGGTTGCAAAATAAGCATTAGCAATATTTGGAATCACAACCCCCACAGTGGTAGTCTTCTTGCTGGCCAAGCCACGTGCAACAGCATTCGGACGATAATCCAAACGGTCGATGACTTCTAATACTTTTTTACGAGTATTTTCCTTTACGTTTTTATTCCCATTTACCACGCGCGATACTGTCGCCATGGATACACCTGCTTCGCGGGCAACGTCATAAATCGTTACCGTATCGTCAGTGTTTAACATACGTTATGTACTCCCTTTCAATAGTTCTAGTTCTATGAAAATTACGCTTTCACTCAAGTATAGTGTATCACTTTTTGAAACCACTTTCAAGAGAAAAACACCATTTTTTTGATAATACTTGCAATTTTTTTCATTTTTTGGAACAATAGTCTATATAATAAACGAAATTTTCACTTTTTTTACCACTACATGCTAGAAAGGTCTCCACTATGTCAAAATTACATCATGTAAAATCCTACTTAGAAGCCAACAAAATGGACTTGGCCATCTTCTCTGATCCAGTTAGCATCTATTATCTGACTGGCTATCATAGCGATCCTCATGAGCGCCACATGATGCTCTTTGTTATGCCTGACCACGACTCACTACTCTTTCTCCCTGCCTTGGATGTAGAACGTGCGGTTGCGACGGTTGACTTTCCTGTAGCCGGCTATATGGACTCAGAAAATCCATGGCAGATTATCAAGAGCAAATTGCCACAAAAATCTTTCTCAGCAATCGGTGCAGAATTTGATAATTTGAATTTAACCCGCTACCATGGTCTTCAGTCTATCTTTAGCCAACCATTTTCAGACATTACACCTCTGATTAATACTATGAAATTGATCAAGTCTCGTGATGAAATTGAAAAAATGCTGGTTGCTGGAGAGTTTGCGGATAAGGCTATGCAGGTTGGGTTTAACAATATCTCACTCAACGTAACCGAAACGGATATTATTGCTCAGATTGAATTTGAAATGAAAAAGCAGGGCATCTCAAAAATGAGCTTTGAGACCATGGTCTTAACAGGCGACAATGCCGCAAATCCACACGGTATTCCCTCAACAAACAAAATCGAGAATAACGCTCTGCTATTGTTCGACCTAGGCGTGGAAACTTTGGGCTATACGTCTGATATGACACGGACTGTCGCTGTCGGTAAACCTGATCAGTTTAAAAAAGATATTTACAACTTGACTCTGGAGGCTCACATGGCCGCTGTCAATATGATTAAGCCTGGTGTGACTGCTGGTGAGATTGACTATGCCGCTCGCTCTGTGATTGAAAAAGCAGGTTATGGCGAGTACTTCAACCACCGACTCGGTCACGGTTTGGGAATGAGTGTCCATGAATTCCCATCGATTATGGAAGGCAATGATTTGGTCATCGAAGAAGGTATGTGTTTCTCTGTCGAGCCTGGTATTTACATCCCTGGAAAAGTTGGTGTTCGTATCGAGGATTGTGGTTACGTTACCAAAAATGGCTTTGAAGTCTTTACAAAAACACCAAAAGAATTACTGTATTTTGAAGGGTAATGGGGACCAATCGTTTTTTCACTCCTCAAAACTCATTGACAACAGGGAGTGGGAAAGAACTCGACTAGTCTAAAAGAGAGTTCGTTTTCCCACCCCCGCACAGTTGATTAGGTCAGATTTGGAGTGTGAAACACGAACAAATCTGCCAATCAACCACTGCGCTGAGATGTTGACACGAACTCTGAGTAGTGGAGCTGGGCTTTTTGCCCAGCCTCTTCAAAAAATTAAATAGAAGTGCTGTGGAGCCAAGCATCAAAATAAAAGCATACGATCATGTGACCGAGGAGTTTCATAATCGTATGCTTTATTTATTTGTATCTAACCAAATCTTGAGAAGGTGTAACTGATACTCTTCGAAAATCAAAATCAGACATTGTTGACTTGATTTGATGAGTGAAAGGCCCCAGTGGAGCCTTTCAACCTGTTACCTTGAAACAAAATAGTAACAGGGTTCTATCTGCGTAAGTAGAAACGAACTACGTTCGCTCTATCTC
>NZ_ALMY01000022.1 GCF_000440115.1 Streptococcus suis YS56
TTCCAAAGGTTCCCCAAACCTTTGGAGCTAGTCTGATTTTGATTTTCATTGAGTATGAGAACAAGGATAAGTCCACAAAGAAGGCTGTTTTATCTAAAAATTACGTCCATTTTTACCGTAACCGTATTTTTCCATAAAGTCTTGACGGAATTCCAAAAGGTTGTCATCCATGATTGCTTGACGGACATTCTTCATCAAATTAATCAAGAAGTAGAGATTGTGATAACTTGTCAAACGAATACCAAATGTCTCGTCGGCCTTAAGTAAATGGCGGAGATACGCACGTGTATAGTTTTTACATGTGTAGCAATCGCACTCTGGATCTAACGGTGTAAAGTCCTCAGCGAACTGAGCATTTTTCACTACAAGACGTCCACGACTGGTCATACAGGTTCCATTACGCGCAATACGTGTTGGTAATACACAGTCAAACATATCAACCCCACGAATTACGCCATCAATCAAGCTATCTGGTGCTCCAACACCCATAAGATAGCGTGGTTTATTCTCCGGTAAAAGAGGTGTCGTGAAGTCCAGTACAGCATTCATTTCATCGTGTGTCTCACCAACAGCCAATCCTCCAATAGAGTATCCTGGAAAATCCATGCTAACCAAATCATGAGCTGATTGGCGACGAAGATCTTCAAAACCAGCACCCTGTACAATACCAAATAAGCCTTGGTCATGCGGACGACGGTGAGCCTTGAGACCACGTTCTGCCCAACGACTTGTTCTTTCGATGGATTTTTTTACATAATCATAAGGCTGGTAGAACTGCGGACACTCATCAAAACTCATCATAATGTCAGAGCCAAGATTGTTCTGAATAGAGATAGCTTTTTCAGGTGACAGGAACATCTTACTACCATTGAGATGGTTTTTGAAGGTCACACCTTCTTCTGAGATATTGCGACTATCCGCCAAAGAATAAACCTGGAAACCACCAGAGTCAGTCAGAATCGGTTGATCCCAATTCATAAACTTGTGCAAACCACCTGCACGCGCCACCAATTCGTCACCTGGACGAAGCCACAAATGATAGGTATTGGATAGAATAATTCCTGAACCCATCGCCTTCAATTCTTCAGGTGACATGGTTTTTACCGTTGCCTGAGTTCCAACTGGCATAAACATGGGGGTTGGAAAGGTCCCGTGTGGGGTAATGATTTCGCCCAAACGTGCACCTGTGTGCTTTTCTTTCTTAATCAAGCGATACTTGATTGGAACATCTGTCATGTTTTATTTACCTCCCGCTAGGAAAAACAGTCCTAGGATATTAGTTCTGTATTCACAGTTCAGCTCTTTCATATCACACATAAAAGCACTTTACTGTGAATACAGTTTCTTAATCTTGCATGGTCTAATCCATCAGAATGTCTTAAATGTTCTCGCTTATTTCAGCGATATTTACCTTGTCTTCTACTTATTTAATAGTAAATAGACAGGCACATCACAACAAACTGACAAATTACCACAGCACCTTCCAGTCTATCAAAAAAAGCCTAGCTTGTCATCTAGAATTATGTTACAATGTTGGGTAAGGAGGTTATGTAGATGTTTACAATTTCTAATATACGTGAGCGGGCTCGCCAAACACTAAACGAGACACCTGATATCTATCAAGTGGCCGTCATCCCCGTCACTATTTCTGTTATCGTTCAGTTAATTTCTTTCTCTCGCAATAGCCTTGCTGGAGTGTCGGCTGAGGAACTTGCTAGTCCTAGCTACTTTATTTCTACCTCCTTGTTTCCAATATTTTACGGATTGCTATTAGGACTGCTGCACTTATCCATTATATGCACTATATTTCATCTTATCAAAGGGGTAAAAACTTCCACATCATTTAAAGATGCGCTGATGATTTTCAATCATAAAGATTTCTGGAAAATCTTTCGAACCTACATTTTAAAAAGTTTCTTGCTCTTCCTTTGGGGACTCCTGTTTTACCTTGGTATCGGTCTACTTATCGGTGCTGGAACGATGATTACGATTATAGCTGCATCCAGTCAAACCTTGGATCCTAATGCGCTTCCTATGGAAATCCTTGCCATACTGGGGCTAATGGCCATGGGAGGTATCCTACTTATGCTTTTAGGGTTGGCTCTCTATATTCCACAAATCTATGCTTACTCACAGATAGAATATATCTTGTTTGAACAATTGGAACGCGAAGAATATACAAGTGCCTTTTCAATCATTCGGTCTAGTCGAAAGTTGATGAAAGGTTACAAGTTTAAACGCTTTACACTTGATTTATCCTTCATTGGCTGGTTCCTTCTTGTCATTATTACATTTGGATTGGCAGGTTTATATGTATGGCCGTATCACTATGCTGCCCAAATGCACTTTCATGAAGAAATTTTAGATGATCAGGCTAAGAAAATGAGTTACGTATAAAAATAAGAGCGATATATGCTCTTATTTTTATACACGCTTTTTATGTTGATATTTAAGAAAAAAATATAGTAATAATTGGTACAAACATTTGGATTGTGTTATACTATGACTGAGGAGCGACAAAGGACTATTTTAGCCTGCTTAGCATTAGAGCAGATTTCTTCCTTTCTATTTTTACGCCATGTGTAGTAATTTGTTCCAATTCTAAGCGTTCCTCACTTAGAGTCATCCAGCAGTTCAATGGTTCATTGAGCTGCTTTTTCGATAAAAAAAAGTCGGATAAATATAACCCGACTTATTAGTATTGTTCTTTCATTTCAAGATATTCAATCTTGATACATTTATTCATGACAATATCGTTACGACCTGCCTGACGCAACAGTTTTTCTGCTTCTTGACTTTCTAAACCAAGTTGAGCCCAGAAAACTTTGGCGTTCGACTGGATAAATTCCTGTGCTACCTCTGGTAAAAATTCACTTCTACGGAAAACATCTACAATATCAATAGGTTGGTCAATCTCTGCTAGACTACTATAGACCAACTCGCCTAAAATAGTCCCACCAGCAGCCTTGGGATTAACTGGAATAATTTTATAGCCCGCTTCCTGCATGAGCTTGGAAACGCGGTAGGCTGCTGTCTCTTCTCGACTAGACAAACCGACCACCGCAATAGTCTTAGCATTTTTCAAATAGTCAAAGATAATGTCCTGACTAGGATTTTGGAAGGAATAAGACATAGAGACCTCCTTTAATGTATATTAAATGTTAGAATCAATAAAAGCTTAATGAATAGAGAACACTATAACATAATCTTGTCAGTTCATCTAGAATAATCTAACTAGTTATCGTCATTTAGTATTTCTTTTATTACTTCGTTAACTCGCCTTGCCTAACTCCAGTTATGCCTGCGGCTCGTTGCCTAGTACTAAAAGTAAACTAAAAGACTATACTAACTTAGCTTGTTTATCCTGATTATTTTTTAGCAATTTGGTACACAACATCCTTAACTTGGCCGATAACCTTTTTAAGATTGGTACGCTTTTTATCATCTCCTGGTTCTAAGGAATAATAGATTGAACCAACAACCACGGAGTCATCATAAGCAGCTGTCGATTCCATCCGATAAAAAGTCAGACGAGCTAATTTTTGATCTGTTAATAACTGTCGCCCAACCTGCCATTCCTGACCATTGATTGTGACAACCATCTTTTCACTGAAAGAATGATTTGTTTCAACCATCCGTGCTTCTAATTCCTCCGGCATCATATTGCGACCGTCTTCCAATGGAGACTGATTAAAAGCATTGATATTATAGAGTTGGACCATGTAATTGCTGGAACCTTCTTTAACATCATAGACTGCAGCGACTGTCTCATCCTGAGTATTTTCTGCATTAATTGTCCAAGTAGATGGCACATCATAATAACGGAAATATTCCTTGATATTCCCATTTTCATCTTTTTCAGCAACACCATTATTGGCCGCATAAATCTTGTGGCCTTTTTGTGTTTCGTCAGCAGGTGGTGTACTATTAACAGCTACAAGCTCTGCATTTGCTAACACATTGAACTGTTCGTTCGTAGTATCCTGCTTTTCTTGCAAAATCGGTAAAGTGGTTGAAAACTCTTCCCCTGAAGAAGCTGGTGTTTTCTCTGCCTTCTGCGATGTTTTTCCGCAACCTGCGAGCAGAAGACTACATAGACCAATACAAAGAACTATTTTTTTCATACTCTTCCTTTCTTACTTAGCTTCATACCATGTCGGTCCCTCATTTTCATCCGCAATCAATGGTACAGACAGGCTAATCGCCGATTCCATGGTCTCTTTTACCATAGCTTTTACCGTTTCTAGCTCTGCCACTGGGACTTCCAAAACAATCTCATCGTGTACTTGCAATAACATACGTGTCGCAAGACCTGCTTCAGTCAAAGCCTTGTCAAGATTAATCATGGCTACTTTGAGAATATCTGCGGCCGAACCTTGAATTGGTGAGTTGATGGCTGTTCGTTCCGCAAAATTACGGACATTGAAATTGCGAGAGTTTATATCTGGTAATTCACGACGGCGTTTGTAAATCGTCTCTACATAACCCTTATCACGTGCCTCACGAACAATGGTTTCCATGTAATTCTTAATTCCTGGGAAGCGTTCAAAATAGGTATCGATATAGGCTTTAGCTTCCTTACGTGTAATCCCCAAGTTATTGGATAGACCGAAATCTGAAATACCATAGACGACACCGAAGTTTACAGCCTTGGCATTCCGACGATCATTTGGTGTCACATCCTCAGCTTTTTCGATACCGAAGACCCGCATAGCTGTCGAAGTATGAATATCTGCACCTTGCTGGAAGGCCTCAATCAAATGCTGGTCCTGAGAAATATGAGCCAAGACGCGCAATTCAATCTGTGAATAGTCCGATGCTAAAAGGACACTATTTTCAAGCGATGGCACAAATGCCTTACGAATCAAGCGCCCTTGTTCTAGACGAACAGGAATATTCTGCAAGTTAGGGTCCGTCGAAGATAGGCGACCTGTTTGTGTCAAATCCTGTACATAGCGGGTATGGATCTTACCATCTTCTAAAATGGCATCCTGCAAGCCGACTACATAAGTTGATTGAAGCTTGGTAATCTGACGGTATTCCAAGATTTTTGAAACAACTGGTGCAATTGGCGCTAAGCGTTCTAAGACATCCACTGCTGTTGAATAGCCTGTCTTGGTCTTCTTGGTATATTCCAACGGTAGGCCCATATCTTCAAAGAGAATGGTCCCAAGCTGCTTAGGCGAATTGATATTAAATTCCTGACCAGCTAGTTCATAGATTTCCTTGGTCAACTGGTCAATCAAAACTTCGTTTTCAGATTGCATAGTTTTGAGAGTCTCAGCTTCCACTTTAATACCAGCAATTTCCATCTTGGCTAAAACATTTGCCAGTGGCAACTCCATGTCAAACAAAAGATCTAATTGCTGATTTTCTTCTAATTTGGTCAACATCGGCTCTTCTGTCTCAATCAAAACCTGAACCTTACGTGCCAAGTGTGGGAAAAAGACCTCGCGTTCTGGCAAGTCTAACTTAGCACCCTTGCCATAAACTGCCTCATCTGGAACAAGACTGGTCTGACCATAGAGGTTGGCAATGGTTGTTAGGGAGTTGTCCTCAACGGTGGAAAGCAAGTATTTGGCTAGACGGCTATCGAAAGTAGCTGGAGGTAGCGTAATCTCTTTTCGGTCGAGAAGCACTTTTCCACGCTTAAAGTCATAGGTTTTTATGGTTTGGTTTTCTAAAAAGTCACGCAAGACTGGACTATCAAGTAGCTCAGGCCCTCCGACATAGATTTTCTCCTTATCCCCCCAAGCTAAACCAACCAAATCCTCTCGGTGATAATTTTCACCCAAGATTTCAAAATAGAAAAACTGGTCTTTTTCGAGCATAGCGGGGCTGATTTCCGTTACGATTTGGAAATCGAGTACCGCTTCCTCTTGCGAGCTGGTCGTACCTAACTGAGCCCTTAATTGCTTGAAGCCCATGTCATCATAAAATTGTCCCAGTTCATCTACCTTAGGGCCTTGATAAACAATGTCATCCAGACCAATTTCGATTGGTGCCTGAGTATCAATGGTAGCAAGTGTACGAGATAGGAAGGCCTTCTCCTTATCAGCAATCAGGTTTTCCTTCATCTTAGAAGCCTTCATGCTGTCGATATTTTCGTAAATGCCGTCCAGTGACCCATGTTCAATCAGGAGTTTGAGGCCTGTTTTTTCACCGATTTTGGTCACGCCAGGGATGTTATCGGACTTATCGCCCATGAGGGCCTTGAGGTCGATAAACTGAGCGGGGGTGATACCCATTTTTTCCATGAGGTAGGCTGGGGTAAATTCTTCGAATTCGGCTACGCCTTTCTTGGAAATTTCGACTACGGTGTTCTCATCAGTCAGCTGGATCAAGTCCTTGTCACCGCTGACAATGGTCACATCGAAAGGAATGTCTGTCCGCTCTGCCATTTTGTCCAAGGTACCGATAATATCGTCTGCCTCGTACTGAGCTAGCTCATAGTGCTTGACCCCCATGGCATCCAACATCTGACGGATAAAAGGAAACTGCTCACGGAATTCGTCTGGAGTCTTGGCACGACCTGCCTTATAGTCTGCATACATCTCCGTACGGAAAGTGGTCTTCCCAGCATCAAAAGCCACGAGAATATGGGTCGGTTCAATCCGCTTCATCATGTGGTCTAGCATGAGATTGAAGCCGTAGATAGCATTGGTGTGAAGACCTGTCGGACTCTTAAAACGATCAATTTGATTATAAAGTGCAAAGAAAGCACGGAAGGCTACCGAAGAGCCATCGATTAATAATAATTTATTTTTTTTCATGTCTCTATTATAGCATGAAACGTATGTTTTAGTGGACTAGGGAGGGCTGAAATAATAGAAAATCCCAGTCAGTGACTAGGATTTCTCTTTTCGATAATAAATGTTCTTTGCGACTACTAAACTATGTGGTTTTTCATATTCTTGATCTAGGTAAGATTGGTAGGTTCCTGGAGCAATGAAACCGCGCAAGCCTAGGACATCTGTTCCTGCTTGACCGATTACTGAATCAGCCAAAAGGACGCAGTTGGTTGAGAGGACAAAGTAGGTTTTGAATTTTGATTTTTTAAATTTGAAAAGAGCTGCCCCAATTGCCTCTTTCATGCGGTAGGCATACATTTCGATAGGCTGGCCGTCTGGCCTTCTAGAGACCTTTTCCGCACTTGGTTGCCATGGAAGCAGTAAACCTTCTATTTCAGCTAGTCGCGTTTCTACCGCTTTTTCCTGCTCAGAACTCAATGCCAATTGATAGCCCAACATAGTCATTCCTTCTTGGTTACAAAAATCAATGTAGGCCTGACGCTCAGCTTTAAACAAAACTCCGTCACCAATTGCACCACCCAAACGCTCTGACAGGACATCGTATGAACCAAAACCGTAGACCTGCCCTTTGTAACTCAAATCAACATGCCCAACTGCTCCGAACCCTTCTTCTCCAACGTGTACAAAGACTTCTAATGCTGGAAGCTCCGCAATTTCTTTGTGGCGGTTATAGATAGATTGAGCCGTTTGTCCCTTATTATCCGCCAAGTAATCATTGACTTTTTGCAGGGTCATACGAGGAATCAAAGCTGCTAAAAATAAAGGTAGGGGCAAACGGACATGGCGCTTAAGATTTTGTTGCTCAATAGCCTCTTCAAACAAGAAGCCATCACGCAGATTAGTTAGTCCGTACAAGACCAGATACCCACCGATGACAATTGTTTGAACAACTAGCTGTGTGCCTGATACGAAGAGAGAGGCGATGCCTAACAGGGATAGCCAAACTCCGTCAATCAAAAAACGAATCCGTGGCTGCACCCCATCTTTTCTATATAGATAGAAAGTAATGAAATTAATGACTGCCGTAAAAAGCTGGTAAATCCCTATAAAAATAGCTGCAAAATAGAGAGGAATTTGAATAGCCAAATCAATACTTGCCAAAATGCCAAATAATACTGCTTTTCCCACTAGGGCAAGCACACTTTCACTCGATTTCTTCTTTCTGAAAAATATCATGCTTAATTCATATAAAGCCAAAAAGAATAAACCTGCGTGAACAAATCGAAGAATCAGTCCTGGAAATTGCCAACCAGAAATTAAAAATCCAATACCGATGAAGACTAAAATCAGACCTTCTCCAACTAATTTCCGACCTGTTAATCCTAAATCACTTATTTTTTTCATGAGATGATTATAGCATACTTATAGACTTGTGTTTACAGAAAAATCCTAGATACACTAGGATTTTTGAATCGCAAGACTGTCGTTCTCTTTTTAAAATTCCTTCCAAACCCAGACTGTGCCTCGCTCTCCCATTTCAAGGCTCGGGTTAAAACAGTCTATTCCCAGACTGTGCCTCGCTCTCCCATTTCAAGGCTCGGGTTAAAACAGTCTATTCCCAGACTGTTTTAATCAACCGACTTCAAGGCCTCCAACATATCCACCTTTCTCAGGTGATGATTTACATAGATACCAAGGGCGGCTAGAATTCCGATAATGGCTAGAATTGGAATGGCATAAACTTCCAGACCGACTGCTGGATTGAAACGAATGCTATCTGAACCAATCATGGCAAGAAGGAGCTTGTGGAGATAAATACCGCCAATCAGCCCAACTCCCATACCAATCAAGGAAAGGACAATAGTTTCCCGATAAATATAGAGGGTCACTTCCTTATTATGAAAGCCCAGAACTTTTATGGTCGAAAGTTCTCGAATCCGTTCTGACATATTGATGATGGTCAGGTTGTAGAGGATAACCAGACCAAGCAGGATAGACAAGACCACCAAGATAGTCATAATGGTCTGTAGTGAGCCTGCAATAGTGGTCAGCATGGACATGAGGGAGGTATTTTGCACCAGACTTCTGACCGCTGGCATGGCCAATAACTGGCTAGAAATCGTTTGAACATGGCTGGTCTGGTCATCTTTCAGCTCTATCAGATAGGCATTAGCAGTCTTTTGCTTGCCCGTCACTTGCTCATAATAGCCTCTAGTCATATAGATAAAGTGTCCTGCATACATATCCGCCACAGCAGCAACCCTGACCTGCACTTCCTTATCCTCCAAGGTCAGTGATAGCTTGTCTCCACCTGTCACACCGTAGATTGCTGCGAGTTTTTCTGTAAGGACAATACCCCTGCCACTCAGTTGAATAGGCTGACCTGTTGATGTTTCAAGACTGACTAGATTTCCTAGATCCTGACGGTCTGAAATAAAGAGGCTGATTGATACATTCTTTCTTTGGCCATTTGTCTCCACTGTTTGATGGACTTGTTCAAAAGCCACTGGCAAGGATTGACCAACTTGATTTGACTGGAGAAAATCTGTTAAATCATCTAAATCCTTCTCCTCTGCTCTGCTATTTTCCACTACCAACATATCATAGTGGATCAGCTCCCCAAACTGCCGTTGGACAACACCTGAGATAGAGGAACGTATGCCCAGACCGCCAAAGAGGAGGGCGACTGTCCCTGCCACACCAAAGATGGTCATGAGCATGCGGAGCTTGTAGCGGAAGATGTTTCGGGCAGTCACCTTGTGGGTAAAGCTCAGGCGAGACCAGATGGCTGGCCATTTTTCCAGCCAAATGCTAGAGCCAGCAGCTGGAGGTTTAGGAAGCAGGAGCTGGGCTGGCTTCTCTGTCAATTCTCTCCGAGCTACCAGATAAGCTGGAAGAACGGAGGAAATCAAAGAAAGCAAGAGGGCCAGACCTGTCCAAAGTGGATAAAAGTGGAGCTGGGCAGACCCGATGACTGTGGTCTGGGTGATAATGCTTGAAATGATAGGAGATAGGACAAGATTCCCCATCAGTATGCCAACAAAGGTACCAAGGAGACCGGCAGCTAGTCCATAAAGAATGAACTTGCCCATAATCTGACCATTGGTATAGCCAAGTGCCTTGAAGAGCCCTGACTGGGTCCTCTCTTCATCAACAAATCGGGCCATAGTGGTAAAGGTAACTAGAGCTGCGACCAGATAGAGAACTACTGGAAAGACATTGCCTACTGCCGCAATGGACTTGGTCGCATTGCTATAGGTGGTGTAGCCATCTCCACCGGGGAGGCTGGTCCGACTGTAAATCTGATAGGGAGATTTTTCTAATTTGCTCAAGTCAGATTTGGCCTGGGCAATCTCTGTTTGGGCTTGGCTGATTTCTTGGTTGGCTTCCGCTTGTTTTTCTGATAATTGGGATTGAGCCTGAGCTAATTCCTTGTCTGCTTCTTCCAATCGCAATTCTTCTTGACGCAGTTTCAAGTCAGAAGATACCAACTGACTGACACCCCATTCATAATCTGAAACGCCCTTTTGATAGGCTGCCAGACCTTGCTCATACTGAGCTAAACCAGCCTGATAGTGGGCCAAACCAGTCTGGTATTCCTGATTCCATGATTGATAGTCCGCTAGGCTTGCTTCATATTCTGCAACCTTTGATTGGTAATAATCATAATTATTGATATAGTCTTGGTTGGCTTGCTCATAGTTAGCTTCAAGTTGATCTAAGCGAGCTTTTTCTGCGTCCAAGGCTTCCTGTCTAGCCAATAAGTCAGGATAGTCAGATAAGGTTTGGCCAGCTTGAACTTGATTGGCAATCAGCTGATTTAAACTTTGTTGGTTTTGGTACCAGTTGGCACGACCAGTTGAAATTTGAGAAGCCGTTTGACTGAGCTGGGCATTTTGCCTATCCAATTCAACTTTTGCCGTATCTAAACGCTGAACCGTTTGGTCCAAATACTCTTGGTTTCCTTCTAGAAATGAAGCCGTCTGGTCTAGCTTGGCCTTGCGACTATCCAGCTCTTTTTTACTTTCATCCAATTGAAACTTGGTTTGCAACAATTGGGCAAGGACAGCTCGTAATTCTTCCTCTGATTGTAAAAGCTTAGCCCGTCCACGCGCAAATTCACTGCGACTGCTTGCAACTTGTTCCTGCCCAGAGGCCAAATCTTCTGCCGCTTGATCCAGCTGAGATTGAGCTTGAGCAATTTCTTTTTCTCCTTGGGAAATTTCCGTCTGCCCTTCTACTTGAATGGATTCCAACCGCTGTTCATCATTATCTGCCAATAACTTTTCTAGCTCTTCTTGATGTTGGTCCAGTTTCTCCTGATAGGCCTGACTGTAGTAAGGCAAATTTGCCAAATCATCATAGATAATTCTAGCAATGGTAAAGACTTCCGATTGAAAAACATCCTCTGCAACAACTCCATAGCCTGTCAACTGACCATCTCCACTTGCGGCCATGCCCATGGTTTCATTGTCCCAAATTTCCGCCGAAGCCACAAAACCGACAACGGTAAAGGTCGTTTGGGTCAGGATGGTGCCATCCTTATCAGGCTCGGTTACTTGAAATGGATCTCCTATTTGATAGCTTTCTTGTAAGGAAGGAGACAGAGCAATTTGCCCCTTTTGACTGGGCAATTCCCCTGCTACTAGCTTATAGGTCGATAGGGTCTTGGGTCCTGAAAACAACCGAATTGCAGTCTGTCCTTCATTAGTAACCACATCTTTAAAGTAGCCCGCTTCAAGAGTAGCACCTTCTATCGTCTCTAATTCGTCAAGGTCAGCTTGACTAAGTCCCAGACCTGAAATTACCGCCAAATCCATCGTTCGATGACTGGCTATATAGGCTTGGGCCGTCTTTTCCATATTGGGAGCTGTTACTTTCAGACCTGTCAAAGCTAGAGCTCCTAGCATCATCAGGCTAAAAATGGATAAAAAACGTCCCTTGGAAGAAAGCAGAGATTGCCTCATATCCTTCCAGTAGATTTTCTTTTTCATCATGTCACCCACTAATATTCTAGACTAGCAATATCCTGCGGATCTGCGTTCAGCTCAACAGAGTGCACACGGGCATCCCGCATTCGAATGACTCTATCTGCAATAGGTGCCAAAGAGCTATTATGGGTAACGATAATCACCGTAGCTCCTTGCTTGCGGGACATATCTTGTAGGATTTGCAAGACCTGCTTACCTGTTTGGTAGTCCAGAGCACCTGTCGGTTCATCGCAAAGCAAAATTTTAGGCTTTTTGGCAACAGCACGGGCAATGGCAACCCGTTGTTGCTCACCACCTGAAAGCTGGGCAGGGAAATTATTGATTCGGTGACCGAGTCCGACCTGTTCCAAGACCTCCTCGGCATCCAAGGCATCCTTGACGATTTCTGCAGCCAGTTCCACATTTTCCTTGGCGGTCAGATTGGCAACCAAGTTATAAAATTGAAAGACAAAACCTACATCATCTCTACGATAATTGGTCAGTTCATGACTGGAAAGCTTGGCAATATCCACACCGTCAATCCAAACCTCCCCCTCGTCATTGCTATCCATGCCACCTAAAATATTGAGCAGAGTGGATTTGCCCGCACCCGATGAGCCAAGAATGATGACCAGCTCCCCCTTTTCAATCTCAAAAGACACGCCGTCATTGGCCACAATGGTCGCATCCCCCATTTGATAGTATTTCGACGAATTCTTTACTTGGATGTAGGACATGACACACCTCGCTTCTTCTCTTCCTAACAACTGTATTCTTACTACTTATTATAGCACAAAAGAGGGATTCTCACCCTCTCTGATTATCTATTATACTTGGGCAATAGCAGAGCCACCATAGAGTTTCAACTCTTCTCTGATCGTTTGGTAGTAGTAACAATCAAAGGCCTTCCAAGCCTGCCTGCTAGTCTCACTCAACCGCAGATCGCCCAGTCCAACCAAAAAACTGGTCGAACGGTAGAACTTCTCAATCGCAATCAGTTCTGAATTGCTGACCGACTTGGCCTCCGACAATATGCGTATCGTCTCAGTCAAATTATGTTGGAACCGTTGCTCATCAGCTGTTCCTACTTTATCTGCTTGAAAGGCCTGATTCAAGTTTTGAATGAGGGCCAAAACGTCTTGAATAATCTGTGTCTTTTCCATAAAAGACCCTCCTTGTTTTTGATAAATTTAGTATATCAAATTAGACAAAAATATTCAAGTCCTTTGTAGAATTCCTTGATTTATATTTGTGTTGATATTATAATTATAGAAAATAACACATTTATACATCTATCCGTCGCCATTTCTCCCCTGGAGGTATCTATGTTTCAAATTGAAGGAAAGCTATTTTTCCGTAGCAAGAAAAACTTGGTCGCTATCTTGGTCTTGTTGATTGCTATCCTGTCTAGTTCCCTTCTAGCAGGCTACCACAATCAGCAAGCCAAATTAAAGGTCATCCAGAACTATGAACAGTCTATCCGAAATTTTGAAAATATCATACAAGATTTGGAAACACAGTATCAGAATCAAACTCTCAGCGAAGAAGATTATCAGGCTGAAAAAACATTCTTTACAGACTATATTGCCAACCACCAAAAGGAGATTGAGGCGGTCAAACAGGAGGACTGGACCTATTTTTATAAGAAAAATATCCAGCACTATCAGAAGGATGGACAGTATATCAGCCTTTCCTACCGAAGCTATGAATTTACCCCACAAACCATCGAAAATACCTTCTTGATGTCCAAGTATCTGCTAGAAAAAGAGATACCATCAGCCTTTCCATCTGAGCTTTACCTAACAGCCTTTGAACATCCCAAAACACCAACAGATAGAGAAATCGTCAAGAGCCTGGGCCAGCAGGCCTTAAAAGGAACCAGTCATGAAATCTGGCAGGGTCAAAAACAGCTAGGCCTGGTCATCACCCTTCCTCTCTTTCTCCTAGCTTTCACCAATTTTTTCATCAAAGACCAGCAGGGAACCAGCCGGCAGATTCGCCTTTTACAGACCCTAGGGCTGACTAGGAGTCAGATTACGCGAAACAAGTATCTAGCCTTTCTGGTACTATATACTGCTCTTTTTCTCACCTTCTATCTTAGCCAGTTTCTCATCGCTTTTTTGCTAAATGGCAATAGTAGCTGGATCTATCCCGTCACCACCTATATCAGTAAGGGAATTGATTTCAGCCTGATCCAAACAGCTATCAAACCTATTTACCAAGTCATCTTGCTGGCCTATGGCATGCACTATCTCTACCTTCTATTTTTGCTGGGAGTGGCACAGACCTTGGCTAGAGTCTTAAAAAATGGACTGGCTGGACTGGTTGTCACACTAGGACTTGTCATCTCTGCCAACTTCTATCCCCATATCTTCAATCCATTTAGCCTATGGAAGGCAGGCAATCTGGCGGACGGAAGTGCTATCATCTACCATCAATTAACAGGATATAGCATTCCAAAAGTCTTTACGGTTCTTCTCATCAGTAACCTGCTCATCTATTGCCTGCAATTCTATCTCCTGACAAGAAAAAGTGAGGTCTAACCATGCGATTATCCATTCACAATTTGTGCAAATCCTACGGGAAAAAGAAGATACTAGACCAGCTAAACCTAGAACTGGTGGAGCCTGGAATCTGGGCCTTGATTGGACCAAACGGTTCTGGAAAGACAACCCTCCTAGACTGCATTGCCAACCTGCAAACCGTTGATTCGGGAGAGATTTCAATAAATGGCAAAAAGCACGATAATCCAACTGTCTACCAAACCTTTGCCTACCTGCAGGACAACCGTGTCCTCTACCCTGAATTGACTGGGCTGGAGCATTTGCGATTGGTCCAGACTATCCAAGATTTACCAAAAGAACGGATTGAGGAAGTCATCCAAGAAATCGGCATCCGTGATTATGTGAAGATCCCTGTCAAAAATTATTCCCTGGGAATGAAGCAACATCTCCTGCTGGCTATCGGTATTATGAACAAGCCCCAGGTCATGCTTTTGGATGAACCCTTGAACGGCTTGGACCCGACCAGTTACATCCAGACCCGAAAGCTACTCCAGAAACTAGCCAAAAATGGTTCAACCATTATCGTGTCTTCCCACCAATTAAACGAAGTGGACCAACTAACCGACCAACTCCTCTTTCTCAAACAGGGAAAAATCATTGAGTGGAAACTGGAACAGGTCGGGCGACAATATGCCATTCAGACTAGTGACAATCAGACAGTTTATCAGAAACTTGGGCAAGTGGAGGGACTGACTTTGACCAATGATAGCATACAGGTAGACACGAGTATTCACAGTCTGCATTTCTATCTAGACCAGCTCATGACTTGTCAGGTGGAAATATTGGATATTAGCGTTCAGGAGCACCAGTCCGAAGAAATCTATAAAGAACTATTTGAATAGGGAGGCTTGACCATGAATCTACTGCTCCTTTTCATTCTACGACTGAAACGTAATGCTATTTTTCTAGCCCTCATGACCACTGTGGCTCTTATCCCACTTGCTCTGTCCTATCGGAATGTCCTAGAAGCCGAAAACCTGCGCTTTGAGGATCGAACCCGTATCATACAAGTCAAAAAAGAAGCTGAAATTGTCTTGTATGCTGACGATAAGAAAGCCCAAGCCTTAGACCAGGAAAGCCTGGATTATTATAAAAAACTCTTGGAACTGACGACCACCTACTTAGAAAAGGAACATATCCAAGGAAAAAGTCAGGAGGTCTTGGAAACGGAGTTAGAACTCTACCAGACCATGCAAAACTGGGAGGCAAAGGGGCACAATATCAATCATTTTACAAACAGCGAACTGGCAGAACGTATCACAGTCTATAAAAAAGTTTTAGAGCAAACTCTGACCTTTCACTACCCTACTGCTCCCAAGGATTTTTATCTGACCTTGTTACAATTTCTTCCAGCTAGTAACTATATGATTCCTCTCGTCATCTGCTGTCTCTTAGTCTGGCTCCTGCTGACCGACCTCTCCAAACATCGTGGTCTCCTCTTTATCAACGGACTATCCCCTGGTCAATATGCCTCTAGCCTGACCTTACTTGCTCTTCTCCTCCAAGTTACTATCTATGCCCTCATCCTGTTCATGCTACTTCTATTTGCACATCAGTTCCAATTTACCTTCCAAGAACATTATCCCATTCTGATTGGCACAAATCCTCAGTCTACCATAACAGTAGGGAAGCAGTTGCAGAAACTCCTGCTAGAAATGGCTGGTGTGACCGTTTTCTATCTGGCTGTTATCCGATTAGCAACTGCTAAAATCCTAGAAAAGTATAAACGAAAATAAGCCACTCTGATTAGGGTGGTTTTTTGAAAGCAAAAAACGATGCCTGTTCAGACACCGTTTAATTTATTATTTGACAGCTTGCAAAGCCGCATCATAGTCGGGATGTTCGTTGACATTGTCCAAGTATTCTACATCGAACTGGATGAATTTGAACAAATGCAATCAAATACTACCTACTTAGACATATAGTATCTGTTGCAATAGACTGTAAATTTTTGTCATGTGAAACGATACAAATTATTTTTCCTGATTCTTTTAATTCTAATAGCATCTGTATGAATTCTTTTCTAGATTGCTCATCTAAATTACTAGTTGGCTCATCAAATACAAAAACCTGCTTATTTTTTTGGACCAAGGCTCTCAGTATCAATAATCGTTGTTGCTGACCCAAAGATAAATTTTTCCCTTGAGAATTTACTTGATAATTATGGTGTAATCCTAAAAATCTATTAAAATCAAATTTATTTATATGAGAATTTGTAAATAAATCAAAGTACATATTATGCATCACTGTTCCAGCAAACAATCTATATTCGTTTGAGTAACTACTAACATATTGTGTTATATCTGTATGTTTTAAAGTCCCAAACGTTTTCTCATTTAAACATAATTCACCTGATGTAGGACTTAGAATACCTTGCAACACTTTTATCAATGTCGATTTACCCGCCCCATTATCTCCTTCTATCAAATAAATATTTCCTTTTTCCATTGTAAAGGATAAGTTTTGAAAAACAACTTTTTCATCAAATTTGATAGACAATTGTTTTAATTCAATTGTTTCAATTGTATCAATATCAATACTTTGATTTTCCACTTCTTTCTCAATCATTGCGTTTTCAAAAGTAATAAAATCTAGTGAATATTTTGACTTGTAGTAAGAGACCAAATTAGTTAGAAGGGGTTGTAAAATAGTTGATAGTAACAATAGCAATAATACAATATTGGAAAAAACTAGTATGGATGAGCTTGTAAAATATAAATGTGAAGACAATAATAGAAAACTAGTTGTAAAAACTGTAAATAGTTGGACAGATATAGTAATTTCTGTGTTTAACACAGCTGAATCTAATTTTACTTGCAATAACTCATCAATTCTACGTTCAAATTCCTCCTTAAAATCATCAGATTTATCAAAGGTTAAAATATCATAAATACCATCTAAAGAACTTTCTACCAAATAGGTGAAATTTGAACTTTTAGTAACCATGTTACGTTGATTATTTTCAACTTCTATCAACCGATACCTGTTATAGATAAAAAGAAAAGCAAGCGATACAAGTGTCACCAAAAAAATTTTAAAATCAAGAAATCCTAATATTCCAAGGGAAAACAATAATATTGAAATATAAATATTCAGATAGAATTTTTGAAAAATACCTGAAATAGAAGATAATAAATTCCAAAAATATCCCATAACATAATCATAATTTTTAGTCGTGTCAAATTTCTCTATTTTATCGACATAGTAGTCATATAAGACCTCTCTCATGAGCTTGTTTTCAATTTCAGTTTTTAATTTTATCTCTAAGCTGGAAATCAATTTGAAAATTAATAAACTGCATAAAACAATTACAACAATGAAAATTTGATTACTAATAGGCATCGAAAAAATATTACCAACTATAAATTGAAGCACCAATGACATCATAATAGGTAAGACAAGCTTTAGAATACCATAGCACCACAAAGTGATTTTCTGTGCTCTAGGTATAGTTCCAATAAACTTACGATATAAATCTACCTTATCTCCATTTTTGATGATACTTTCGAACTTTGGCAATGTCTTTTTATTTCCAGTTGGTATTAGAACAATTCCTGAAAATTGCGATAATAAGTCATTAAAACTTATATGAGTAAAAGATACTTGCTCGGGGTCAGATATAGTGAAAGAACCTTCATTATAGCCCAGTAAGACAATATAGTGCGATAACCCGCCTCTATTTACAACTGCAATAGCTGGGAATTCTAGTTGTTTTAATTTCTCCACTTGCTCCACTTGAAATGAATCAGATTCTATATGGAATTGACTCAAAGTCTCTTCAATATCTAATAAGGACATACCTTGATCATTTTTTACATCAAAAATTGTGTCAATATTCTCTGGAAATATATCATAATGAGACAAGACCGTCTTGATACAAGCCAAGCCACAATCCAACATAGAAACCTGTTTATGATGAGTAATCATCTTAATCACCCTTTCTGATGCTAACATCGGCATAGGCATCTATTTTGAGAATACTTGCCTTATTAGCTCCTTCTTCAGGAACTTCTAGTAACTTTGCCCCACTATTCAACTTGACATCATATCCTCCATCGTAACTTCGAGGCAGAGTAATATCTACAGTACCATTCCATGTATCAACATAAACTTCTTTAAATGTAGCACCTTTTGCCAATTCAATTTTTGCTTTTAAACTACTCTTCCCACTTGCGACGGTAACTAACTTAAAACCCTTTTTACTCAATGGTATATAAGCATCATTTGTACCTATATCCGCCTTCTCAAGTGTTGACATTGCTGTTTCAGAAATTTTCCCTGTCAAACTAATCATCGTCACCTCATTGTCAGTCTCCACAATTTCAAGTTCAAAAGGTTGTTCGCTACCATAGATTTCAATAGTATTAATTTCTTTGCTTGTTACAGTCCAAGACTTAGCAATCTCTACATCTGTTTTGTCACTCTCTAAACTTAGGTAAATCGCTACTCCTAAAAAAGTAATGATTAAAATGAAAAATGGAATTATTTTTTTCATTACAAGTGCCCTCCTTAAACTATTTAAACTCCCTACTAGAAAAAAGTAAGTACGAACTCAATAAATAGACAACGCTAAATATCAATGCAATAAGACTAGACGGAGTAAAAAATTCTGTTTGATTAGTGATTAACTTTACCTGATTAAATAGAAAGAAATGAGAAAAGACATCATTTGCCAAAAGACTTGTTGTAACATACGAAACTAAATTATCAAACATCAAGACAATCATGGTATAAATAAGGTAGGCTTGATAAATCTTATCTACATACTGAAAAATGAACAGACATAGTAGCGAAAAACAGAGATGAAATGGCAATTGTTTAATAAGCAGGTCAAATGATTCACTCACATCTACTTGTCCATTCAAAAAAATTCTACATACAATTACTGTAACAAACAGTAAAAGTGTATATGCAAAACACAGGGACAAGGTTTCAAACAATTTATAAAGGTAAACTGAAAAACGAGAGGAACTTTTTATGATTGCATGGTTTATGGTGCGATTGGTAAATTCTTCTCCCCAAACTAGATTACAAGCACTTGAGAAGAATAGAGGAATAAACCCTGCCACTGAAGATAAAATAATGGTAATACCTCCTTGTCCATCAGTTTCTCTCATCAGATAAGCGAAGAGTACTCCTAAAAGAATCACCAGAGAGACTGGAAAAAATAAACTTCTTTCTTTCCATACCCTATAAAAGTCTGCTTTCACTTTATGGAACATGTGGAACCTCCTCTCTTGCAATCAAAGATAGATAATAGGATTCAAAACTCGGTTGAAATTTAATGATTTCCTCGATTTGAATCTCATTTTTCCGTAAACAATCAATAATCCAGCTAGTTGATTTCCCAATTTCTGAAAGCTCAATTCCTTCTTCGGTCACTATCGCCTCAATTCCCTCGGAAAGTAACACTTCAAGTGCTTCATGCTCCTTATCCACTCTAACAATACGTTTGGTTTGAAGTAAGTTTTGCAAGGCATCTTTTTGTATTATTTGCAACACTTTTCCTTTGCTCATGATGATATACTTGTCAACGACTAAGTCTAATTCAGACAAGATATGGCTTGAAACTAGAATGGTCATACGATATTCATTTTTCAAAAGCAGAAGAATCTCACGAATTTCCTTAATACCCACAGGGTCCAGACCGTTTATTGGCTCATCTAATATAAGTAGTTTGGGCCAATCACAGATAGCCAAGGCTATTGCTAAACGTTGCTTCATTCCAAGAGAAAAATCTTTCACTTTTTTCTTAGAATCTACACCCTCAAGTCCAACCATACGTAAAAGATTTTTGACTTTGTCTTTATCCGTTCCGATTCCTAAACCAATCATTTGAACACGAAGATTGTCGCCTGCAGATAAATGGGGATATAGAGCAGGTGACTCTACTATACAGGAAACAGCTTGACTCTCTAAACCGCTTATTTCTCCAGAATTACTCGAAATCAATCCTGCAAGAATTCGGATTAAGGTAGTCTTGCCAGCACCATTTTCTCCCACTAGACCACAAATTTCTCCACAGTTAATATCAAAACTAATATTGTCTAGAACTTTTTGCTTTCCGTAAGTTTTGGATACTGCCGTAACATTTAATAATGTATTTTCCATAACAACCTCCTAAAAAGAAAAGTCGATAGAAAAGTGACAAACTATCGACCAGTCAAGTTATTAAATTATTTGGTGAACGGAACCATGTAAACTAATCCCAGCAAAGGAAACCGATTCCATACCAATAGTATAGACAAATTTGACCAGCTGTTATTTTTGTTTTTTCTCTCATTTTCAATTTTCTCATGGCAGGATTTTGTAACCCCTTTCATTTATAGTTTATCATAACTCTTTTATCTTGTCAATTTTTAAAATAAAGAATTCGTATTTTTTAAAATTATATTCAAATATGTATTTCTGGTGGTATAATTAAAAGAATTTTGCAAATTAAAAACGCAGAAATCATGTTAGCAAATTGGCTGATTCCCTGCGTTTAAATATATACTTATCTACTATCAACTCTTGCCAATCTTTAGGTCATTGGGATTCCTAGATTTTGTCTTCTTCTATATATCGCTCCAGATTCAATTCCATTTGTCGATTAGCATCCAATTTATATAAAAAATATGCCTGACGAAAATGTTGTTTCGCACTCTCTGTATTTCCAAGTTCTTCATGGACATTACCTAGTAAACAAAATAAATCGGGTAAGGAATAATAGCTTCTGTGTGACCTACAAAATTCGATGGCCTTTGTGATGCTAGCTATAGCTTGGATGTAATCCTTCTTTAGCCACAGGTAACGTGAAATGTTATATTGAAGTTTAATTTTTAATTCCAATTCTTCAATCGTGATAGGTTGGAAATTATCCGTTTTTTCTGTCAGTCTTTCAAATTGTACATCAAATAATTCTTCATCATTAACATCAAAATAAAAATTTAGGAGTGTATTTGATACTTGTAAAAAAAATAAATTAGAACTCTCCAATTGTTCAAGTAGATATTCCATTTTAGATATAGCTTCCTTCTTTTTATCATAAAAATAAAAATCGACTAATCCACCTATCCACTCTAAGTATAATTGATTTGCTACCGATAAACGATGTTTATTATTAGACTCCAATTCATAAACATATCGTAGTCCTTGGTAGTCTCTATGGACTAAGAAATTTCGTACAACAGTTTTGAATTCTGCTAACTCCTCTTTCTGCTCAGAAACAGTGTCTTCAAAAAAGTAATTCATCGAAACATTTAGTTTTTTTGATAATTCAAAAAGCAATTCAGAGCCTGGAGTATAAGCACCACTCTCAATTCTACTAATTTGACCTTGTTTACAAATACCTTCTGCCAATTCTTTTTGAGATAATTTCATCTCTTTTCTTTTTTGTTTTAACCTAGAGCCTAATTGTATACTCATCGTTGTTACCTCACTCGTATTATATAACTATTCTAACACTTATGAATTTTAAAGACAATAAAAATATCCATTTGCACATTATTTATAAAATCTATATCAGAATATGTATGTTATCTCTTCGTTTCATCCTAAATCATGAACATCCCCTCTTATCACACTGTATCTTCACAATAAACTTCTAGCAGGATAAATTAAACGTTAAAAAAACGATACCTTTTCAGGCACCGTTCTATCTTTATTTAACAGCCTCTAAAGCCGCATCATAATCTGGATGTTCATTGACATTGTTCAAGTATTCCAAGTAGGTGATTTGGTTGTCGGCATTGAGGACAAAGACCGCACGCGCCAGCAAATTCCACTCTCGCATAAGTACACCGTAGGATTTACCAAAGGCATGATCATAGTAGTCAGACAGGGTGATGGCATCTTCCAAACCTGCAGCACCACACCAGCGTTTTTGGGCAAAAGGCAGGTCTGCTGAAATCGTCACGACAACCGTATTGTCACGGTCAGCCAGTTCCTGATTGAAGCGACGGGTCTGGGTATCGCAAATCCCTGTGTCAATAGAAGGCACCACACTGATGACCTTGGTCTGCTTGCCAAAGTCCTTCAAACTTTTCAGGCTCAAGTCATTGGCCATGAGCACAAAATCAGGGGCAGTATCTCCCACTTGCAAACGTGGACCTACCAAGGTCACTGGTTTTCCAATAAAGGTTGTCATAAACATCTCCCTTGCACTTAATATATCTATTGTAAGCGTTTATGACGAAAAATACCAGTTTTTTGACTGGTATTTATATTTTCAGGCTCTTTTCATCTTCCAAGCGTCTTCTTATTACCCAATCAAACATGTGGTCATTCGTCGCGAAGGAGGCACCGTTCTGACAATGCCATGAGGAAACACTATCGCGATGAAAGACGACCAGTTGCTTGTTGTTACTCGGTAGTTGATTAAAAAATTCTAGCCCCATATGATAATCATAGTAATTGTCACCTTCCGACAAAAATATGAGCCCGTCTGTTGTAAACGTCACTTCTGTAAATTCATTCGCCTTCCTAAGCAAGTCATTCAAGTTATCCGCGCCAAAGACCCATTTAGCTGCCAGTTTAGGAAGAATTGCCTTGAAATGTATTTCTCTATTACCTTTTCCAACAAGTCCGGAAAGCCCTTCACTACATAAGGATGTAAAAACTTAGGAATTGAAATCTTAAACGATTCAATCAGACTTGGAAAATAGTTAAACAGAACGACCTTATCAAATAGTTTCGGTCTAGCAGATACTGCACGCGCCATCAAAAGCCCTCCTAAAGAAATTCCCAAACCAATAGTTGGCAAACATACTTGACCTCGTTTACCATAGTCGTCCACCACTGCTTGGCAGACACTTGCCCAATCGGCAGTGAAGGGACAATTTTCATAGCGAATAAGATGGGACTGACCAGGTCCTTCAAAAAGAATAACTTGATAACCTTGTTCTAGGGCAGGAACGACGGATGTGAAATATAATTCCTCCAGTAGGGCATCGAAACCTCCGCAGACAAAGAAGGTCCCCTTAGGGCTACCATTTTGAGGTTTAAACAGGAGGGTTCGCAGGGTTTTGCCTTGATATTGGACAGGGTATTGTTCGTAGGGAATAGACAACAAATCCAAGCCTCGATAAAAATAGGCAACGGATTTTTCATAAGCATCCAGTTTTCGTTTATCAGTCGGATGTAAGAAAAATTCTGCCGCTTGGAAATACCGGCTAGCCCTCAAATAGGCCCTACCTTTAGAAATATCTGACCGATTCTGGTTTACTTCCTCTATCAAATGATGTCCAAAATCTGACCATTCTTTATACCAAGATTCTGCCTTTCCTGCTTTGATTTTTTCACAAATTCGTGCAACTTCTGCATAGTCTGCTCCTCCATAGGGTGCATACCAGAGCACCCTTGTTACTTCAAATTCAAACGGGAAAAATGAAAAGAAATGATGTTTCATCGGTTAACTCCTTTATTGGTAATTTGTAAATTCCACACTATTTTCTGTAAAAATACAATTTTAGTATATAATAGTTACAAGAAGAAAAATAGAAGTTACTTTGAGGTTCCTATGACAGAACAGCATCCTTTACGTGGACTCGCCCTTCCATTACTTGGAAAATGGGCCGTCGCCATCATCCTAGCATTGGCAGAAGGAGAAAAACATTTCGCCTTATTAGAGCGAGAAATTGGTCACGTATCCCGAAAAGTACTCAACCAAAATCTCAAGGCTCTCATCGAGATAAACTTGGTTGAAAAAATCGGACAAGCTTCACAAGGGTACAAGGTTTTCTATCGCTTAACCCCTCTAGGTAAAGAATTTCTCCCCTTGCTCCTTCAAATCAAGCAGTGGATAAAAGACCATGAAGAAGAACTGAAGCCTAAAAAATAAAAAGATTTAAGATGGAAGCATCATTTGAACAGATACTTCTCTCTTAAATCTTTTTTTCTACATTTTTACCCTTTTCAATCGCAGAGCGTTCAAGACGACTGACACTGAACTGAGGGCCATGGCTGCACCTGCAAACATAGGATTGAGCAGAGGACCACCAAATACATGTAAGAGCCCCATGGCGATTGGAATGCCAATCACATTGTAGGCAAAGGCCCAGAAAAGATTTTGTTTGATGGTCCGCATGGTTGCCTGGCTGAGTTTAACAGCCTTGACCACATCCAAAATGTCACTATGCATGAGAACAATGTTGGCAGACTCAATGGCAATATCAGTCCCTGAACCAATAGCCAGACCCACATGGGCTTGAGCTAGGGCTGGGGCATCGTTGATGCCATCCCCCACCATGGCGACTGTCTTGCCCTGTTCTTGCAAGAGCTTGACTTGGTTGGCCTTGTCATCTGGCAGGACCTGACTGACCACCTGCTCAATGCCGACTTCCTTGGAAATGGCCTGGGCAGTTTTTTCATTGTCCCCTGTCAGCATGACAACTTCTAATCCCATAGCTTGCAGAGCCTGGACAGCCTGACGGCTGGTCTCTTTTACTTTATCAGCAATGGCAATGACTGCTAGTAATTCTTGCTGGCTAGCTAGAAAAACAGGCGTCTTGGCTTGATGGGCAAATGCCTCCGCAACTGCACGCCCTTTGGAAACATCAATTCCCTGTTCCCGCATCAACCGTTCATTTCCCAGATAGATGGTCTGCTCTGCTATTGTCACCGAAAGACCACGGCCAGAAAGAGCCTGAAAATCGGTGGCGGGCAAGAGAGCAATCTCTTCTGTCTGAGCAGCTTGCAGGAGAGCCTGAGCCAAGGGATGCTCGGAAAATTGCTCGCTACTAGCTGCCAGCTGGAGGACCTGCTCACGATTTTTCGTAGACAAGAGATGAACATCTGTCACCTGAGGTTTGCCCTCAGTAATGGTCCCAGTCTTGTCGAAGACAATGGTATTCACAGCTTGTAGGGTTTCAATAGCTTGACCAGACTTGTACAGAAGACCGTTTTCTGCCCCTTTTCCAGTCCCAACCATGATAGCCGTCGGAGTTGCCAGACCCAAAGCACAAGGGCAGGCGATGACCAAGACGGCGATGATAATACTAAGGGAAAAAATCCATGATTCTTGACCGAGGAAGTACCAAGCAAGACCCGACAAGAAAGCCAAGCCCATGACAACTGGCACAAAGACGGCAGATACTTGGTCAGCCATTTTGGCAATGGGGGCCTTAGACCCTTGAGCCTCTTCTACCAAGCGAATAATCTGTGCCAGAGTCGTATCACGGCCAACCTTGGTAGCCTGCATGGTAATGGCACCTTGTTGGTTAAGGGTACCGCCAAAAACAGTATCGCCTAGAGCCTTCTTCACTGGCAGGCTCTCACCCGTCAGCATGGATTCGTCCACACGTGTCTGGCCATCTAGAACTTGACCGTCAACAGGAATCTGCTGACCTGGGCGAACAATGACCTGGTCACCGACCACCACATCTTCAATCGGTACTTGCATTTCCTGCCCATTTCGTAGGACCTGGGCAGTCTTGGGAGCCAGATTCATCAACTTCTTAATGGCCTCAGAAGTCTGACCGTTGGACCTAGCTTCAAAATATTTTCCAAGGGTAATCAAGGTCAAGATAACGGCAGCTGATTCAAAATACAGTTCTGGATGGTGACCGTGCATGGCTACTTCTTTCCCCATCAGAAGAAAAGCAATCATCAAAAGACCTTGAACCAAGGCTGCCCCTGTCCCAACAGCAATCAAGGAATCCATATTGGGATGGCCTTGCAAGAGAGTTTTAAAGCCTTTTTGGAAAAAACTGCGTCCGATATAAAGGACAGGGATGAGCAAGATGACTTGGCTGACCGCATAGACTAGCGGTTGATGGAGCAAGGCTGGTAATGGGAGACCGCCCCAAGGCAACATTGGCCCCATAGCAATATAGAGCAAAGGAAGTGTAAAGACTGCTGACCAGACAAATCGTTTCAAAAGACTGTTTTCCTTGCTTGGTCCCTTGTCCACCGTCTCTTCTACATCTTCTGGTCTGATTAGCTGATAGCCTGCCTGCTCAACTGCTTTTTCAAGACTAGCTGGATTTTGCAAATCACGGCTATAACGGATAGTCGCCTTTTCTGTTGCTAGATTAACACTGACTTCTTCTACACCCTCTAGTTTGCCCAGAGCTTTTTCAACCGTCATGGCACAGGAAGCACAGGTCATGCCTGAAATGTCATAAGACTCGGTCACCAAGTTATCGACTAGCTGATAACCCGCCTTTTCAACTGCCTGACGAATATCCTCTAGTCCCAAAAGCTTTTCATCGTAGATAACACTCAATTTTTCAGTCGCTAGATTGACACTGGCTTCTTCTACTCCTGCTAATTTACCAACAGCCTTTTCAACTGTTATGGCACAGGAAGCACAGGTCATGCCTGTAACGGGATAGGTAGCTTGTTTCATATCCTTCTCCTTTGACTACATTTGTAATCACATTATACACGATTTGACTACATTTGTAAACAAAATTGTTTCAAAAAAGTAGATTGAAATCAATCCAACCTACTTTTACATATTCATTTATTCTTTACCGGATTTTTTCCGATGAAGAAAAATAGCTGTTAAAATTCCTGCAACACCTAGCGCCACCAATAAGATGCTGACTTGCTCACCTGTACTAGGAAGACTTGATTTACCTTTTTTATTGGTAGGTGTTACTTTCTTATCAGAAGACACTACTGTTCCGCTTGATGAGGAAGTATCCGTAGCTCCTCCTGTGTCAGAAGCACTTGTAGACTGACTTGTACTGCTTGAAGTACTGGTTGAAGTTTCGGTACCACTTGATGATGGCTCAGTGCTGGTCGATGGTTCAGTACTAGTGGATGGTTCAGTACTACTTGATGAGTCGGTGCTGCTGGATGACGGAGTTGTTGCTGCTTCAATTTTTGCCATCATTTCAGCTTCAACAGCTTTTAGTTGGGCAAAAATCTCTGCTGAACGAGCCAAGGTTTCCTCGGTTACAGTTGGAGCCAGAGCTACGGCTGCATCTTCTGAAAGTCCAGCATATTGAGCATCAAGAGCTGCCTGCGCAGCAATCCATTCACTTTCAAGAGCAATCCATTTTTCTTGAATCGATGTACCAAATAACTCTGGGTGTGAGATGGCCATCTTATCAATATTTTGTACTGTCCAATACCATGAATTGGTATCATAAGAAGCTGAGCGATTTTTAAATGCTTCATAAGTATCTGTTACAAGTCCATAGAATGGTACATATGGTGTATTTCTAGTCTGACCAAGTCCCAACCAAACAATCCCTCCAAAGGCAGACGGCAAACTTTCTTTTATTTGATAAACGTGAGCATCAATGACATTTTCATTACCAAGAGCGTATTTATACGTTGCATCTGTTGCTTGGTCATTCGCACCGTTATCCCCTTGTTTTACCTTGCCCGCTTCATCGTCTGGACGAAATTCTGGAAGATGTTCAAAACGGTTACGTTGTAAGGCAAAGGTGTCTTGTAAACTAAAGCGACGACTTGAATCTGTTGGCTGACGTAGCAAATCATACACAGCATCTTCATAGGTTACAGGCGATGCTGGATCCATCAATTTAATACCTGCATACACACGGGAACGGTCTGCTTCAGCATAAGTTGCAGGACCGTATGATTTAGCGATATGGAACTGCCCATCAACTGTCACATAATTATCTGCTTGTTTGGCTACCGTTTCTACATTTGCAGAGGCAATGACATTTTCTGTGTCTGTTAAATCAACATGACCTAGATAGTAGGTATTGGCAAAAATTGCATACTTGTCTTCAGGGAACTTGATGGCTACGTATTGGTGTCCTGACAAAATTTCCATGTACCAAACTTCATTTTTGTCAGCAATAATAACAATATTCCCTTCTGCTGAGCCTTTTTCATCGATTGTCTTTGCAATCAGCTCAACACCTTCACGCGCACTAGTAACCCTAGGAAGAACATAATCAATCAAAATTGGTTCTCCCAGCCCTCCAGCTTCAACTAGAGGATCAACTGCCAAGACTTTAGCATTTGGAATAGCTGTTACAGTAGCAGTCATGGATACGCCTTTTTCGTTAAAACCGTGCGCCCCATAATTACCATTTGAACCATCCCCACGCGCCGCATCAGGCGTAGAGGTATACTTGAACTCATTTGCCAAATGTGGTGCTGTAAAACCAAATGTCTCATCCACCAACATATCTCCCTCAGCATAAGTTGCTGCTGGAACCACAATATAATTTTTATTGTGCGCTCCATTATCTGGTGGATAGGGATAATCTTCCGTTCTACCATAAAGGATAGAACCATCCGTTGTCAACCCTTTCCCAATGATAAAGCCTGAACAGGCTTGAACAATTTGGGCAGGGAGCATGCACACCAGCATGAGAAATGCTGCAATGCGAACTAAAGTCTTTTTCATAAGACTCTCTCCTTTCATATAATAAAATACCCATTTGCACATATATTGTAACGCAAAAGCACCTGCCTTGAAAGTGTTTTCAGAGCTATTTTACACATTTTTTCTAGCCAACATGGTCGCAAACCGCATCTTGAGGAAATTACCATGTTCGTCACGCTTATGGAGCTGACCAAAGTCTTCATTGTACTTGACCAATTCCCAGTCACGGTAGTATTCCTTCAACTCACCAGCTCCGAAGGTAAAGGAGAAATTCATCGGACAGGGTGCATCCTCCGTATCCATAGCCGCCACGATCAAGTTATAGCCACCCGGCCGTGTCTGCTCCTGCATATTGCGTATAATGGCTGGCACACGATCCCTCTCCAAGAACATAAATACCACAGTCGAGATAATCCAATCGTAGTCCTGCTCCAGACTGGCTGAATTGATGTCATAGGTCCCAGCTTGCAGATCCAAATCCTCTGCTTCCTTGACCTGCAAGAGTGTCTGGATACTCGGCACATGCTTATCCACTGCCGTTACCTCAAATCCCTGCTGGGCCAAATAAAGACTGTTCCTGCCATGTCCACAACCCAAATCCAAAACCTTGCAGGGCTCGATGATTTTCAAAGCCTCCAAGACTTCCGAATGCGTCCGTGTGTAGGCATATTTTTTGGCAAAATAATCCTCCGGCTGACAGAAAAATTCCAAGAAAAACTCCGTATCTTCTGTCAACAGGGTCACTCGATGCCAAGCCTGTGGCTCCACAAAGGGAATATCATCTATCGGACCATAAACATATTCTCCCAAAATCTCATTATCATCTGAAATCGGCTCAAACTTGAGTTGGCCCTTCAAGACCTTGATTTTGGCCCAAGTCCCCACCTTGGTATTATGCTTGGTCAAAAAATGCTGGGGAACCGTATCCTGATTCCAAATGGGCATGCGTTTGTAAGGAACTAAAACCGTCATTATTTCTCCTTCTAGTCAATAGTAGTTCTAGTCTATCACAAAGGAAATATGAATTCAAACCTATTTTTTACTTGACTTGGAGTTGACTCCAAGGTGTATAATAGTTCTTATAGTCTTTCAGTTTATCTTTTATTACGTCGTTAACTCGTTTTGCCGTACTCCAGTACTGCCTTCAACTCGTTGCCTAGTACTAAAAGCAAACTGAAAGACTATTTCAATCAGAAAGGATATTTACTGACAAAGTAAAAGTGTAAAAAACATGAAAGCAGCTATTTATGAAAAAGCCGGTAAGATGACCGTTGCAGAAATCGAAAAACCAAGCCTTCAAGCTAAGGATGATGTCATTATCAAGGTCGTGCGGGCCTGTGTCTGTGGGTCAGACCTTTGGGGCTACGGTGAGGATATTCACCATGACCACGGTGACACAAACTCTGGACATGAAGCCATCGGTATCGTTGAAGAGGTAGGCGAAGACATTACAACACTTGTTCCTGGTGACTTCGTTATCGTCCCATTTACACATGGTTGCGGACACTGTGATGCCTGTCGTGCTGGTTTTGACGGTACTTGTGACAACCATCCTGGCTACACCAACTGGGGCAACAACTACCAGTCTCAATACATTCGTTTCCACTATGGTAACTGGGCCTTGGTCAAAATTCCTGGTCAGCCAAGCGACTACTCAGAAGGCATGATCAAATCTCTCTTGACTCTGGCAGATGTTATGCCAACAGGCTACCATGCTGCGCGTGTTGCAGATGTCAAACCTGGTGACAAGGTTGTTGTCATCGGTGATGGTGCAGTGGGTCAATGTGCTGTAATTGCTGCAAAAATGCGCGGAGCTTCTCAGATTATCATGATGAGTCGTCACGCAGATCGCCAGCAAATGGCTTTGGAATCAGGGGCTACTGCCATCGTAGCAGAACGTGGTGAAGAAGGCATTGCCAAAGTCCGTGAAATTCTTGGTGGTGGAGCGGATGCTGCCCTCGAATGTGTTGGTACAGAAGCCTCTATTGACCAAGCCCTCGGTGTTCTTCATAATGGCGGTCGCATCGGTTTTGTTGGTGTGCCACACTACAACAACCACGCCCTTGGCTCAACTTTTGCTCAAAATATCATTATCGGTGGTGGCTCTGCTTCTGTCACAACCTATGATAAGGAAATTTTGCTCGATGCTGTTCTCAAAGGCGACATCAACCCAGGTCGAGTTTTCACCCAAACTTACAGCCTGGACAATATCGACCAAGCCTACAAGGATATGGCCAACCGCAAAACCATTAAAGCAATGGTGACGGTGGATTAATACTCTTCGAAAATCAAACTCAGCCGTTGTTGACTTGATTTGATGAACTTCAGTTCTATCTGCACCTGCGTCGCCTAGCCTGATTTTGATTTTCATTGAGTATAATACAAAAGAAAGCCCCAGATAGTCTCTGAACTGTCTGGGGGTTTTCGTATAATTTATAGAAAGATAAAAACGGAACCATCCCACTCATTAGAACTACTAATGCTCAACGGGAGTAGAAAGGTCCAGTTTCAGCATTTGCAATAACAGAAGCAAGTGTTAAGCATGAATTTTTTTATCTGCAATTGCATCCGTGAGGGTCTGTGAGAAATTCAATCCTAGTTCACGTCCTAGAGTGTCCGCCCAGCGTGGGATAGTGAGTGTTTTCTTTACTGGCTCTTGACTGCCCAAATACCTTGCAACGTCCACCATCACCATGGAGATAAAAGACTTGCTAGAATCGTAAACCATCTCAAAATCCTCATTACGGAAGGGGTTATTATCTACTAATGACAAAGTGTTTATAGAAGACGGGGTAGGAATGTCTCTTCCATTTTCGATATAATCAGCTAAGTTCATGCCTAACCAATCGCTAGCCATTGCCATAGCGTCTGCCATATCTTCGCCCTGAGTTGCTGAATGCTCAAAATCAGGGAAAGTTACAAAGTAAGGGGCGTTAGCTCCGTCTGTATCATCATAATAAAATAAAGCTGGATAAGTGACAAGCATAGTTTACCTCCAAAAGAAAACAAGCGGTAGACTGTTGTTATAACAGCCCTGCTTGCTTTTTGATACCCCTTTCGGTGTATTTGTTAATTTCACCGTGGGGAATGGTTATAGGTCGCTCGCCTGCTTTTTCAAGTTTAACGTGCGACCCCTTACCACCTTTGGTCTTTGTCCAACCATGGGCGGTAAGTAGCTTAACCATTTCTTTTTGTGTCATAGGCATAGCGCTTTTACCTCCTGACAAGATTATTATACCATACGTATTACACGTGTTCAACCATAAAAATCAGAAAATGTCTGAAATTTGTGACTGATACTCAATGAAAATCAAAAAAGACCAGGATTTCTCCCGGTCTTAGCGACTATTGATCGCCTTCATGGTCCGCTTAATATCACGGTCTTGCTCACGGCGTTTGATGGACTCTCGCTTGTCGTAATCGTGCTTACCTTTGGCAAGCCCAATCAAGACCTTGGCAAAGCCGTCCTTGATATAGACCTTGAGGGGCACCAGGGTCATCCCCGTTCCCTTGACCTCATTGCCCAAGGACTCAATCTGCTTCTTTCGTAAGAGGAGCTTGCGGGTCCGCGTTGGCTCCTGGTTCCAGATATTACCCTCATCATAGGGAGCGATATGGACATTGACCAACCAAGCCTCGCCCTGCTTGATCTGGGCAAAGCCGTCCTTGAGGTTGATCCGCCCAGCACGAATCGACTTAATCTCCGTCCCCGTCAGAACTATCCCCGCCTCCACTGTATCGACAATGGTATAGTCGTGGCGGGCTTTTTTATTCTGTGCAATTACATTGCCCTCACCCTTAGCCATGCCTATCTCCTTTTCTTCTTGTTCTTTTTAGCCACTTCTTTGTAAAATGGTTTCTTTTTCTTGTCTTTTTTGCCGCTTTTTGACTTGTGGTCTTTCCCAGACTTGTGACGTCCGCTGTCGCGACCAGCAGCTTCTTGTTTGTGGTGCTTGCCCCGTCCTCGCCCTGACCGATCATCACGATCACGGTTGGAGTGACTAGCAGTTCTCCGCTTAGCTTTCAAAGCCTTTTCTACGATATCCAGCTCGGACGGCACGTGGGCAAAATCAATTTCCCCTGTCATCTTGTCCGCCCGCGTTAGCTTGATACGAATTGGCTGACCGACACGGAAGACACGACCAGATTTCTCACCCTGCAAGGTCAGAGTCCGCTCGTGGAACTGGTAGTATTCGTTGAGGTTGGTGACATGGATTAGACCTTCAACTGTATTTGGCAACTCTACAAAGAGTCCAAACTTGACCACACTAGACACGACACCGTCAAACTCATGCCCAACAAATTCTTGCATGAACTCTGCCTTCTTCATAGCTTCGACTTCCCGCTCTGCCTCAATAGCACGGCGTTCTAAACTGGACGAAGACTTGGCAAGCTCAGGAATGACCTGCTCAAAATGCTCTGCTTTTTCCGCAGGATTGTGACCATATTCCCGCACCATACGGTGAACCAGCAGGTCAGGATAGCGGCGGATAGGACTGGTGAAGTGGGTGTAAAACTCCGCACCCAGTCCGTAGTGGCCGTGGTTGTGCTCCGAGTAGCGCGCCTGCTGCATGGAGCGAAGCAACATCATGTTGAGGACATCGGCATAAGGTTCATCCTTGACCCGCTCCATGAGATCCTGAAGGGCGTCCTGGCTGATAGAGCTGGCCGTACCATAGACCGTCAGACCAAAGCTGGTCGCATAGTCGATGAACTTCTGCAACTTGTCCGACTTAGGCTCCTCGTGGATCCGATAGATGAAAGGCAGGTCCAACTTGGCAAAATGCTCAGCAACGCACTCATTGGCAGCCAGCATGAAGGACTCAATCATCCGCTCGGCAATCCCCCGCTGACGCAGTTGAATATCGACTGGCAGCCCGTCCTTGTTGACGATGATTTTAGCTTCAGCTGTATCAAAGTTGAGAGCCCCACGCTTGTACCGCATGGCTTCCAGCGTCTCATGGAGTTTGACCATGAGGTCCACACTTGGCACGATTGCCTTGTATTTGTCCAACTTTTCCTGATTGCCCGCAATCATATCATTGACATCGGAATAGGTCATGCGGAAGGTCGTTTTGATGACCGTCTGACCAATCCAGTGCTTGACCACCTTGCCCTTACGGTCAATTTCCATAATAGCCGACTGGGTCAGGCGATCCACATTTGGATTAAGGGAACAAATACCATTTGACAAACGTTCTGGCAGCATTGGCACCACACGGTCGGTCACATAGACAGAAGTCCCACGCTTGACAGCTTCCTGATCCAAGGCTGAACCTTCGGTCACATAGTAGCTGACATCAGCGATATGGACACCCAGCTCCAGATTGCCGTTCTTGAGTTGCTTGATATGGACCGCATCGTCCAAGTCCTTGGCATCCGCACCGTCAATAGTGAAGATGATTTCATCTCGCAGATCCAAGCGTCCTTCAAAATCCTTCTCAGACGGACTTTCTGGCACTCGATTGGCCTCCGCCAAGACTTCATCCGGAAACTCCGACACGATGTCCATGGATTCCAAAACTTCCAAGACATCGATTCCCACATCGTCCTTGTGGCCCACCACGTCCCGAATGGTCGCAACAAAGTGGTCCCGTTTCTTGTTGGGATAGGCTTCAATATCGACTTTGAGGATTTCCGTTCCGGTCAATACCAGAGGTGACTTCTTGATGTAAATCTTCTGAGCGATTTTCTGGTTTTTAGACTTGATGTAGCCTGCATATTCTGGCTTGTCTTCATCAAAAACAATCAAGCCCACCGCAGTTTTCAGGCTATGTTCTAAAATATCAATGACTTCTGCTTCCGCAGCCGTCCCCTTGAGCCTGTCCGCCACTTTCTTGATCGCCACTTCCACTCGGTCACCCTCGATAGCGAAGTTGACATCGTCACGGCTGACAAAGAGGTCATCTTCCTCCTCATCAATGGTCACAAAACCAAAGCCTGACTTGTGGGCACGGAAAATACCCTGCAAGGTCACCTTGTTTTTGGAGATTTTTGGAGCAGGAAGAGCGATTCGACCTGCTTGATCAAAGACAAGTTGACGGCTACCTTCCATGCTAGACACCAGCTTGACCAAGTCTGTGAAGCTCTTAGCAGAACTGGCTCCAAACTGATCTGCCAGCTGATCCATGGTCACAGGACCAACTTCTTTAATATAGTTAATAATTTCGTTTTTCATCTTACCTTTACTAAAAAAATAGACCAAGAACAAGTCCCAGTCTGATTTATCTACTTACTTGAAATGATAACAAGTGCCAGCGCATCCAGCATCCAAAGAAAAACAAGAATAGCTGTAATGCGTTGCATGACCGCTTCAAAACCACGGGCCTTTGTACGTTCAAATAAGGCTCCACTAGAAGAGTCAAAGACGTTGCTAGACTGGTTTTTAGCCGGTTGAATAAAAATCACTACAATCAAAATAACAGATAAAATCAACAGAATTGCTAATAATGCTTGATACATATTTTTTTCACTTTCTACAATAACTTATGACATTATACCATAAAACCTACTTAGTTTCAAGGTGGAGGGTTACTTTTCTCTCTTTTGGGCAGTATTTAAGGACTTCAATCTTATCTGGATGAGTCTTGGCGTTTTTGCTAGTCAAGTAGTTCTTACTACCACATTCTGAACATTGTAAATTGATTTTAACTCTCACTAAACATCCCTTACTTTCAAATAGTTTCTAAAATTGGTCAAAGACCAGATAAGGTTAAAGAGGACAAGTCCGCTCGACAGATAGAAAACCCAGTCATAACCCATGTGAGCAGCCACCGCAGACCCCATCATGGGACCAACAACAGAACCTAGATTATTAAAGAGTTGGTTGTAGGAAAATATCCTTGAAATCCCTTCTTTTGGGGTCAACTTGGTCAAAAGAGAATTGACCGAAGGCAACAATGCTCCTGTCCCAAAACCATACATGAATCGCAACAAACCAAGCTGGAAAGGATTTTCTGCAAAAACACAGAAAACATTAATCAACAGACTGTAAGTCAAAGCAATTAATAGAAGGCGATGATTGCCAATACGATCACCAATTTTCCCTAAATGACCTGATGTCACTAGCGATGCCATACCAGGCAAGGAAATGATAAAACCAGCAACAAATAACAGATTATCTGTCTGTCCCAAATGCCGCACGTAGAGAGTCAATATAGGAACAACAGCCTGAGCAGCTGCAATAATAATCATAGAAGTCACAAAAAGCCCAACCAGCATCTGCCGATCTTTCACCTGCTCAAATACCTCTTTAACCGACATCTCTTCGCCTTTTTTGATTGGAACAAAATCCTCTCGAATATAGAAAACGGTCAGTAACACAACGATAGCATAAAGAAGTCCCACCAGCAAAAATACCGTATGTACGCCAAACATCTCTGCTAAGATACCACCTAGGGTCGGACCAATCAAATTACCCGCTACCGCACCTGTTGATAAGGTCCCCAGAGCATACCCCGTCTTATCCTTTGGAACCTGACTGGCAATCAAGGCAGTCGCATTAGGAATGTACCCTGTAAATACCCCATTTAGGACACGTAAGGCAAGCAACCAAAAAATATTTGGTACAAAGGCCATACCACCCATAGTAAAAATCATCGCAAAAGCAGCCCGCACCATCATAGGCTTGCGACCGTAACGGTCCGCCAAACTCCCCCAAATAGGTGCCATCAAGGCTGCCGCAAGGGCATTAACAGACACTGCAAGTCCCGCATAATATTCTACCTGTCCAGGGCCCACCCCCAACTCTTCCACAAAAACCGAGATAAAAGGCATAACCAAGGTAAAACTCGTCCCTGTTAGGAAATTTCCCAACCAAGCCACCTTCAAATTCTGCTTCCAATAACTACTACCGTCGTCCATCCTTTAATTCCTCCAAAAGTTGCGCAACCTGTGCTAAGGTCGCCTCAACCGCTCCGCTATTATCAATCACCACCTGGGCTTGCGACCGTTTTTCCTCTAAAGAAAGCTGAGCTGCCAGCCGATTTTCCGCATCTTGAACAGCTAAGCCATTACGTTTCATAAGCCGTTCCAACTGCTGCGCTCTATCGACATAAACTAGCCAGACTTCATTTACTTCCCCGCTATAATCAGCCTCGTAGAGCAGGGGAATATCCATGAAAATTACATCTTCGGTCTGCTTGAGAGTATCCCTTCTAGCCAACAATTCTTGCCTGATAATCTGGTCCTGCAAGACAGACAAACGAGCCCGCAACTTGCTATCCGCAAAAACAGCCTGGCCCAGTTTGAACCTATCTAAATTTCCATCATCTGATAGGATGTCTTGACCAAATTCTTTCAGCAAAATCTGATAGAGCTTGCCACCTTTGGCCTGCAACTCATGCACGACCGCATCCGCATCGATGACTGGATAGCCCTGTTCTCGCAAAAAAGCTGTGACCGTTGATTTTCCAGAGGCGATACCGCCTGTTAAACCGATAACTTTAGTCATTTTTCACCTGACACTTGGGACAGAAATGTGTTCCCCGTCCGCCCAACTGGATTTTGACAATCTCTGTCTGGCAACGGGGACAAGCCTGTCCTGTCTTTCCATAAACTTGTAAATAATCCTGCATAGTCCCATCCATGCCCAAGGCATTTTTGTAAGTCCGAATGGTTGAGCCTCCTTTTTCGATACCCAATTGCAGAACTTCTATGGTGGCTTGACGGAGGTCTGCCACCTGCTCTGCCGATAGCTGATTACTTGCTTGAGCAGGATGAACTTGTGCCTTGAACAAGACCTCATCGACATAAATATTGCCCAAACCAGCCACCAAAGACTGGTCCAAAAGATGCGACTTAATGGGCTTTCTCGACTTAGCTAGCTTTTTGGCAAATTCTTCTAAGTCAAAATCTTCCTCCGTCGGCTCAGGACCAATTTTTCTACTGATAAAATAGGCATCCACATCTGCCTTGCTCAGCAGTTCCATTGTGCCAAACTTGCGGACATCCTGATAAACCAAGATCGAGCCATCTGAAAAAGTAAAAAAGGCATGGAAATGCTTGTTGGCAGGCACCTGGTCAGGAAAGAAATTATACTTACCTTCCATCCGCAAGTGGGAAATGAGGACATGGTCCGTCAGGTAAATCAAGAGATACTTGCCACGACGGTCCACATCTAAAATCTCCTGACCAAGCAAGTCCTGACAGAAGGCATCCACACCAGTCTTAATCATAGGAGCGTAGGTCACCTCCACCTTGGAAATAACCTTTCCCTTAACCAACCGATTCAAACCACGACGAACCGTCTCAACCTCAGGCAATTCGGGCATACTAAGATACTAAGCCGTTAAGCGACTCAAAGAAAAATAGAAACCTGACTGACGGTGCTTCGGCACCTAGGTCACGGTTGTCTTTTTTCGAAGAGTCGTAGGCGTGTTCAATTACATCACCTAATCGGCTTTCCTTTCTAAATAATGATAACAAGATAAAAGGAGAGCGACGCTGTGTGACTTGCACACAAGGAACTCTATCTATTTGGGAGAGGGAAAGAACTCGAACAATCCTAGAAGAGTTCGTCTTCCCTCCCCCACACAGTTGATTAGGTCAGATTTGGAGTGTGGAACACGAACAAATCTGCCAATCAACCACTGTGCTGAGATGTTGACACTAGCCTTAAATAGTGCAACAAACTACCTTTTCAAGTACGCAAACACTCGTCCTTTCTAATAAGTTTACAAAATAAATGAAAAGTTATCTCCATAACGCAGTAAAAGCCTTTCGGCTTTTCTGCTTGCTATTTCTAAGTGATTGACTTAGACAGCCTATCCCAGACTACCTCGCCTTCCAATTTCTAGGCTAGGGTTTTCACATGGTCACTTTCGCATTTCTAGGTGACCAGCTGAAACAGTCTATTCCTAGACTGTTTCACTCCCCCGGACTACCTCGCTCTCCAATTTCTTGGCTTGGGTCTTCACATGGTCACTTTAACATTTCTAAGTGACCTGCTGAAACAGTCTATTCCCAGACTGTTTCACTCCCCCGGACTGCCTCGCTCTATTATTTTCAAGCTCGGGTTCAACTCGCCAAAGTTGAGTGCTTTAAAAAGCTACTCAACTTACGGCAATTCCCAGCAGAATTGCCTAGGCGACTTACTAGTTTCTCACATCATTATGGTCGAATGATGTGCGAAACGTCGATCATGTCCTCTGGACCGCTTCGCTCTATTGTTTTTAATACTCTTTCTCATTATAACCAAAATCGGCGAGGTCTAGTTTTTTGTCACGCCAGTTTTTCTTGACTTTGACCCAGGTTTCGAGGAAGACTTTGTCGCCCAACATCAATTCAATATCACGACGGGCCATGGAGCCGATTTTCTTGAGCATGGCTCCTTGCTTGCCGATGATGATGCCTTTCTGGCTATCACGCTCTACCATAATCGTCGCTCGGATATGGACCTTGTCGGTAAATTCATCGCGTTTCATAGATTCGATGACAACTGCCACAGAGTGCGGAATTTCCTCACGAGTCAGGTGTAGAACCTTCTCCCGAATCATCTCAGATACCAAGAAACGTTCTGGGTGGTCAGTGATTTGGTCCGCAGGGAAATATTGGAAACCTTCGTCCAGATTTTCCTTGAGAATTTCCATGAGGCGGTTTACATTGTTGCCTTGGGTAGCAGAAATAGGCACAATTTCCTTGAAGTCCATCTGTTGACGGAAATCATCAATCTGTTCCAAAAGCTGGTCTGGATGAACCTTGTCAATCTTGTTAACCACTAAAATGACTGGAACCTTGGCTTGTTTGAGGCGTTCCATAATCATGTCGTCACCCTTGCCTCGTTTTTCATCGGCTGGCACCATAAAGAGGACCGTATCCACTTCACGAAGGGTGCTATAGGCAGATTCCACCATAAAGTCACCCAAGGCCGTCTTAGGCTTGTGGATTCCTGGTGTGTCAATGAAGACAATCTGCTCTTCTTCTGTCGTATAAATCCCCATAATCTTGTTACGGGTTGTTTGAGCCTTGTCGCTCATGATGGCAATTTTTTGCCCCATTACATAGTTGAGAAAGGTTGATTTCCCAACGTTTGGACGACCTAAAATCGCCACAAAACCTGACTTAAATGTCATGTATTCTCCTTATATTCTAAAAAATAAAGTCCCAAATTTTCGGCACAAAGATAATCAATCCTGTCAGCAAGGCAAAGCCTGACACAAATAAGACTGCCCCTGCTGCCATATCTTTTGCATTCTTTGCCAACATAGAAAAATGATAGTCTGACGCCAAATCCACCACATTCTCAATAGCCGAATTCACAATTTCAAAAGCGATAACCAGACTAATACTGAGCAAGAGGAAGAGCCATTCTGTCACAGATACTTGGAAAATAAGCCCCGCAAGCACAACAAGGACAGCTGAAGCAAGGTGCTTCTTCATATTGCGTTCTTCCTTGAATGCCGTCAACAAACCTGTTACTGCAAATTCTAGACTAGCAATCAATTCTCGGTTTTTCCAGCGATTTTTTGAATTATTCTCTTGTAAGTCCATAAGCCGTCAAAATTTCTTCTTGTAAACCAAACATTTCTGCTTCTTCTTCTGGCGTATAATGATCATAGCCATTGATATGTAGAAAACCGTGTACAGCTAAAAAGCCCATTTCGCGCTCGTAGCTATGACCATAATCTTCAGCTTGCTCACGCGCCTTATCGATAGAAATATACAATTCACCAATATAGGCATCGAAATCTTCCATCATTTCAGCCAATTCCGGATTGTCCAGCAAGTCTTCCTCATCAAAAACAATCTCCGACTCTGGCTTATATTCTAGGCTGACAACGTCTGTGGGACGGTCAATTCCTCGGTACTCCAAGTTAACCTCATGGACACGCTTATTGTCCACAAAGGTCACAGCCATTTCCTTATTTTGCTTGCCAATTTTTTCGGCAGCAAACTGGAGCAATTCTGTAATCTGCTCCTGCATTTGAGCAGAAACCTGCCCCGTTTCATCAATCATTTCTATATACATAATCTTACATTCCTTTTACGATTCCATTATATCATAAAACCTATCAATGAGGTTTTTTTAATGATATAATATCCTCAGAAGCTAACAGAGGTATGCAACATGTTACAAACTCCAAAACATATAACAGCCATCATTGAGTCTCATCTGGACCAGATGACAAAATTAGAAAAACAAATTGCCAGTTATTTCACTCAGTTAGACCCTGCAAGCGCTGACCTTAGCCAAGAATATATCATCTCACAACTCCACATTTCTCCATCTGCTCTGACCCGATTTGCTAAAAAATGTGGTTTTTCCGGTTATCGAGAATTTGTCTTTGCCTTTCAGAATAACCAAGAATACCTGGACCATCATTTTGAAAAATTGCAGCGCAGCTTAACAAAAAAGGTCTTGGTAGACTATGAAGAAATTCTAACTGCTACCAATAAACTGGTAGATGAGGAAAAATTAGAAGAGATTGCCAAACTGATTGACAGCAGTAAGCGTGTCTATTTCTACGGAATTGGCAGTTCTGGTTTGGTTGCCATGGAAATCAAGTCTCGATTTACAAGACTTGGTGTGGTTTGTGATGCTATTACTGATAAAAACAATCTCATCTGGACAACCAATATTTTGGATACTTGCTGCCTGGTTATCGGCCTTTCTTTGTCTGGACAAACCGAGGAAGTCATGGAACACTTGCTCCTTGCGAGTCAAAAAGGAATACCAACTGCCCTCTTGACGACAAAATTTTTTCAACAAGCACCTTATGACCAAATTATTCCTGTTGCCTCTGTACGACACCTTAATTATGGCAATCGTATTTCACCCCAAATTCCCCTGCTCATCATGCTAGATATTATCTACGCCTATTTTTTGGCTATTGACAAGGAGAAAAAAGAGAATATTTTCAAGCAAACTATTAGAGAATAATTCATCCATCTTTCTATTTCACAACACTCTTAATAAGACAAAAAGCATTCAAAAATACCCGATAGGTACAGTTTGAATGCTTTTAATTCGCTTAAATCTAACTCTATTCTTCAAGACCAAGAATTTGATTGATTTCTTGGCTATACAGAATAGCCTTACCTCCGAAAATAGCCTGTATTCCTCCTTTTACATCCAAAACAGCCGTTGCACCTATAGACTGAATAACTCCCTTATCCACAAGACCACTATTTCTGAGCGATACTCTTAATCGAGTTGCACAGGCAGTCACATTCTCAATATTATCTGCTCCACCAAGAGCACCGATGATAGCAATTGCATTATCACGAAGACTAGAACCGTTTGATAAAACTTTTTCAGAATGCGATGCTTGATCACTGCTTTCCATACCAGGAACTAGCACGTGAAATTTGGTTACTAAAAATTTGAAAACTAGATAATAAACTGCTGCCCAAAGCAAGCCAACAGGAATCACGTAAATCCAATTGGTTTTGTCATTTCCTTGGAAAACACCAAAAATCAAGTAATCAATAAGCCCACCAGAAAATGAGTTCCCAATACGAATTTGCAGGAGATCCGCAACTAAGAATGATAGTCCATCTAAAAATGCGTGAACAACATATAGCCATGGAGCAACAAACAAGAAAGAAAATTCGATTGGTTCAGTAATTCCTGTCAATAGAGAAGTTAATGCACTACTTGAATAAAAACTGCCAACCTTCTTACGATTTTCCTTAGGAATTGCGTGATACATAGCCAAACAAGATGCTGGTAGACCAAAAATCATCGTTGCAAATCGACCAGCAAAAAATCGAGTTCCATAAGTAAATAAGCCTGTATGGTTCGCATCTGCTAATTGAGCAAAGAAAATATTTTGCGCACCTTGGATTGTCTCACCTGCTACCACTTCACTTCCACCTAATGAAGTATACCAAAACATTGGATAGATGGTATGGTGCAAGCCAAAGGCACCTGTCAAACGTAATCCAAAACCATATAAGAAGGTTCCAAAACTTCCCATCTCTGCGATTGCCTTACCAAAATCAACTAACAAATTCTGAATCGGTGGCCAAATTATATAAAAAATGGAGCCAATCGCAATTGCTGCAAATGATGAAATAATTGGAATAAAGCGAGAGCCTCCGAAGAAACCAAGAAAGGCTGGTAATTCAATTTTTCGGTATTTATTGTGTAAAGTTGCTACAGTGATACCAATCGCTAAAGCGCCCAAAACTCCAGTATCAATACTTGCTCCTTCCTCTGCAAAAAGAGTTAGAAAGCCACTAATTGTAGCGGTATAAATAAGGTATGCAACACCTGCGGATAGTCCGGCTGTCCCCTTATCTGCATCCGCTAATCCGACAGCAACACCAATAGCAAAAATGAGTGCTAGATTTGCAAATACAGCACTACCTGCCGTACTCATGATAGTGAATACAGCTTGCAACCACGCTTGATCCAATACAGGAAATTGTGCTACAGCATTACTATTTGATAAGGCGCCTCCAATTCCCAGTAAGAGACCAGCAACAGGCAAAATTGAGATTGGCAACATAAAGGCCTGCCCTAGCTGAGAAAACTTCTTAAAATTCATACTCCATTCCTTTCTATAACCTATTTATTATTTATGTAAAGCACTAATAAACCGCTCTGCGATTTCCTTTGGACGCGTGATTGCACCACCTACAACGATTCCTGCCACACCTAAATCATGAATAATTTTTACTTGGTCAGGATAGTGTATTTTCCCTTCCGCTATCACATCAATACCTGCTCGGAACAAGCAGTTAACCAATTCAATATCTGGTCCCTCCTCCTGCCTACTATAGGATGTATACCCCGTCCCAACAAAATCGATGCCTGCTTCATAAGCAGTTAATCCTTCCTTAATGGTTGAAATATCTGCCATAAAAAGTTGTTCGGGGTATTTTTCCTTGATTTGCTTAATGAAATCAACAACATCGAGTCCGTCATAACGCTCACGCTTCGTGCATTATTAGTAGTATGTCACTATCATCACAAGTTCATTTGTGGTTCACGGATATAGGTCATTTATGTTAGTTTATTTTAGACAAATGTAGTCGTTTATCTAAGACTAACATAGATAGCTTTTCTATCTAGCTTAATGTTACAAATTGGGATTACAAAAAACTTGTCCCAATTAAATAATCATAGACATAGTCATTGACCTTTACATGCATAGCATCATGTCCATAATCTGGTAAGATTTTCATTTGCTTCTCTACCTGCAAACGATTGTAAACCGCAAATTGAGTAGAGGGTGGACAAACACTGTCTTCCAAACCAGTCACCATAGCAACAGGACATTTTATCATGCTAGCAAAATTTTTAATGTCGATATAGGATAGTGTATCCAACATTTTTGACTCAGTCTCATGAAATGGGTCTGAATATTTGAAATAACGGAAAAGTTCATCGTAGGCCTCACTATTGTTGCCCAATTCCAATACCCGCTTAAAATCGGATAGGAAGGGATAAATAGAGACAGTCTTAGACAAATTTGGATAGAGGGCTGCTGCAATCAAGGCTAGGGCTCCTCCCTGAGAAGCTCCATAACTCATCAAGCGATTGGCATCAACCTCTTCAAATCCTGACACAAGACGAATTAACTGGTAAACATCCAAGTAAACATCCTTATAAAAGAGATGATTTGGACCTTGGACCATCCCTCTAATCACCTGCCCCTTGACGGTTATTCCCTCAAAGCAACCCAAATCTTGAGAGCGACCTGCCTGCCCTCTGACATCCATTGCTACAACGCCAATCCCGACGGCTGTGTATTTCAGCAATTCTGACCAGTCTGGACCTTGACCTTGGTAACCATGGAAATAAAAGAGGACTGGTATTTTTTCTTCTTTTTTCGGAAAAATGACTTTAGAAAAAATCTTTGAGCCTCCTTGACCTATAAAGGTCAACTCGAAACAAGCAACCCCTTCTAGACCGACCTCTTTCTCCACTAATTCAAAATCTGGTAAGTCTGGTAAACTGGCAAGATGACCTTGCCAAAACTGATCAAAATCTGTTGGGACTTCCTGTCTGCCAAGATAAGACTCCATTTCCTGCAGAGACATTGTATCAATCATAGTTCCTCCTAACCCAGACCTTGCTTCTGCTGGAAATGATAAAAGGCACCCAGCATGCCAGCCGCATTCTCATGCTCTGCAAAGGCTAATTTGGTATGCTCAACCAAACTTGGTAACAGATGGCGTTTTAAGGATTCCTGCAAAATTGGACCCAGGTATTCTTTCTGTGCCATAATGCCTCCACCTAAAATAACGATTTCGGGATTGGTAACATAACAAATAGTGGCAATTCCTTTCCCCAAGTAATCTAACAACTGATGGATAGCAGCTTGACACTTGCGATTTCCAGCCTTAGCCTCTTCAAAAATTCGATAACCATCCCATTCAGACACAGAATCACCATGCAAGTCTGCCACGTGTTGAATCAGGGCTGTGGTAGAAGCTATATCTTGGAAAGCCCCCTCAGCAAGAGGTAGGTAGCCGACCTCACAGGCCGAATTGCTAAATCCGTGGAAGATTTGACCGTCCACCAGCAAGCAACCACCAATACCTGTACCAATTGTCAAACAAAGACTAATCTGGCAATCTTGACCAGCGCCTGAAATCCCTTCTGCCAGCCCTGCACAGTTAACATCATTTTCAATCTCACAAGGAATTCCGAAACTTGTTTCAATTTCAGACTTGAATTGGGTTCCAGCGTAGTTTGGAATCTGCGGTCCCGAATAGAAAATCTCTCCCTTTTCAGGATCGACCATCCCTGCTGAAGAAATGGCTACACCTGAAAGTGGAGATTGAGCATGAAAATCTGCTACTAGATTTTTGACTGTTGCAAGGATATGCGGACCGCCCTTGTGAGCTTCCGTATCCATCTTGTAACTTTCTAGAATCTGACCTGCTGCATCTAGGCGGCCATATTTTATCTGGGTTCCGCCGATATCAATAGCAAGATAGGTTTTCATAGACACCTCCTAGGCACCAAATCTTTCCTTGGCATCCCGAATCAACTGAGCTGCTTCTTGAGCAATGGAAAGGTCTGCTTCTGTTAAGGCAGTTAGAGGTTCCCGAACAGAGCCAATGTCCAAGCCATCATTGATACGGATAACTTCCTTGATGACAGCATACATATGACCATGACCAGACACCAATTTACCAATGATAGTATTGATGGTTGCCTGTAATTGACGGGCTGTTTCCAAGTCCTTGTCAGCAATCAACTGATTAAGTCGTAGGAAGAGTTCTGGCATGGCACCATAGGTACCACCAATTCCTCCCTTCGCCCCCATGAGGCGACCGCCAAGAAATTGCTCATCTGGACCATTGAAGACCACATAATCTTCACCGCCTAAACTAACAAAGGTATCAATATCCTGAACCGGCATAGAAGAATTCTTCACTCCGACCACTCGTGGATTTTTCAACATTTCCTTATAGAGACTTGGTGTCAAGGACACACCTGCCAGTTGCGGAATATTGTAGATGATGAAATCTGTATTTGGTGCAGCTGCACTAATGCCGTTCCAGTAAGCTGCGATGCTGTACTCAGGCAAACGGAAATAGATCGGTGGAATAGCTGCAATGGCATCGACACCCAATTCTTCCGAATGGCGCGCTAGCTCCACACTGTCCTTCAAATTGTTGCAGGCCACATGGTTAATGATGGTCAATTTGCCCTTGGCAACCTCCATAACCGCTTCAAGAATTTGCTTGCGGTCTGCCACACTTTGGTAAATGCATTCGCCAGACGAACCATTGACATAAAGCCCTTGAACACCCTTGTCAATGAAATACTGAACCAGAGCTTTTACACGCTCTGAACTAATGTCACCAGCCTCATCATAACAGGCATAAAAGGCTGGAATAATTCCATGATATTTCGATAAATCTTTCATTCTAATTCCTTTTTAACGATTGTAATCGTGACCCAAATTCTCTAATAAATAGAAAGGATAGGCCAGCATAGGCAAAAAATAGGAAACTAACCAGACCAATCAAGAGAGTGAGGTCTGAATAGAAGAGGACAGCAACCAAGAAGAGGAAGACAAGACTGACCACAAAGGTCAGAGATAACATAGTCCCAAGGTAGAAAATCCCATGCAAAAACAAGTCTTTCATTTGAAGCTGAAAACGACTCGCTAGAGGATAAATATAAACCCAGAGCAACTGGCTAAAGAGCAAGATGGCAATGCAGCTTGCACGGAAACTATCAAAGGCTAGACCAGCCTGCCCCCAGATTAGATAGAGGTCCAAAAGGCAACATGTCGTTAGCCCAATTTCTACCAATGACAAGACTAGACCCTGTTTCCACTGGCGACGAAAATGCCCCCAGTAGGTCGACCAGACCTTGATTTTCCCCTCTTCATGCATGTCCCATAAACTAGCCTGAAGGGCAAGTTTGGCAATTCCCAAGGTAAAAAGAGGGAGACTTGCCAAAACAGTTAAGCTATTTAAGAGCATTAAATCGAAGATTTTCTCTACCAGTTGCCAAGCCGGATGATGGACATCAAATAGGGACTGAACCAGCGTTCTACCACCCTTTCCTTTCATCCTCATCTTCCCCCTTTCTATTTTATAAAGGACTTAGTCATCTACTAAGACTTTAAACACACACTTGCGGACAGTCTTGGTACCACCTGCCCATTGGTTTGGCTGATGAACTTCCCCAGGTAGGAAAATAGCAAAGTAATTCCCATCTAGTAGACAATCCATCCGTTTTTCACTGGGAACAAAACCGATATCACCTGCCTGGTCAAATCCAGTATCCTCTCCAACCAGACGGCAACCATAGGAAATTTGTTCCTGACCACTGATGACAAAATGAATATCCGCATAAGAACGGTGGTATTCAAATTCCTCCTTAAACTCCTCAGAGAGGGTATTTTCTTGGAGGAAATAATAAACATTCTGACCTGCAACTTCATACTTGCCTAGCTCCTGCTCTCGAAAATCTCCCTTTTCCAGAACAGCCAAGGCAAGATCCAAGTTAGGATGCAGGCCCTTATAGTGCCTAACATGTTCAATATGATCGTAAATCATGCAACTTTCTCCATGAACTTATCCCTTAACAGCCCCCATAGTAATACCCTGTGTAAAGGATTTTTGGAAGACAAGGAAGACGGTAACAATTGGGACAGCAGCCATAGCAGCACCAGCCATGATAACTCCATAGTTAGTTGCCATTTCAGCCTGCATGGTCGCAACACCCAGCGAAATGGTCAAGTTCTGACGTGAAGTCAGCATAACCAATTGCATGAAGTAGTCGTTCCATGAGTTGATGAAGGTGAAAATGGCCAAGGCAGCAAAGCCAGGTTTGACAATTGGAAAGGCAACATTCCAGAAAGTGGATAGCTCGCCACAACCGTCAATCTTAGCCGATTCCAAGAGCTCTGTTGGGATATTTTCTGAGAATTGTTTCATCAAGAAAACACCGAATGGCCAACCAACAAGCGGCAGAATAACCGCAGCTAGCGTATCGTGAATCCCCATAAAGTTGATAATCCGAACAAGAGGCACAAGAACAACCTGTTTCGGCAAAGCCATAGCCGCGATGAAGATAGAGAACAAAATCCGCTGACCGTAGAAACGTTTCTTAGCCAAAACATAACCTGCTAGTGAGGAAGTTGAACACACCAAAATCATGGTTGCCAAGGAAATGAAGACGGAGTTCCATAGCCATTGCAAGGCAGGGTTTTGTACCGTCAACTTGGTAAAGTTTTCCAGTGTTGGCTGGGTTGGCCACCACTGAGGTGGAATGACAATAGTATGCGGTTGTGACTTAAAGGCCCCTGTCATAATCCAATAGAAAGGAAAGATGAAAAGGATAGTCAACAAGAGCAAAATAATGGTTGAAATAACACCAAAAGGCGTAATGTTTTTCTTTTTCATGGTCTCCTCCTTTCTAGTACTCCACATCATTACCCAAAATCTTGAATTGGGCAAAGGAAATCAAGGCAATCATGACTGCTAGGAAAACACCCATGGTATTTGCATAACCATATTCAGACAACTTAAAGGCTTTTTCGTACAAGTAGTACATGAGGGTCGAAGTCGAATAGTTTGGGCCACCTGAAGTCAATAGCTGAATGAGGGCAAAACATTGGAAAGAGTTAATGGTTGTAATAACTGCAATATAAAGAGTTGTTGGCAAGAGGCTTGGCCATTTGATTTGCCAGAAAACCTGATGTTCATTGGCACCATCCACACGCGCTGCTTCTACCAAGGAATTATCAATATTTCCCAGAGCTGCAATGTAAAGAATAATAGGCTGACCAACTGAAGTTGTCAAAAGGATAATGATAATGGCTAACAAGGCCCATTGCTTATCCCCCAGCCAGCTGATGTTCTGGTCGATGATTCCACCAGATTTCAAGACAAAGTTCAAAATACCTGACAGTGGATCGTAGATCCATTTCCAAACGACCGTTACAGCAACTGAACCCGTTACAACAGGTAGGAAGAAAACCGCACGGTAGAAAGAGCGAGCGATGACATTCTTTTCATAGGTCTGTGAAGCAACAAAGACTGAAAAGAAGACAACGACTGGTACCGACCCAACCACGATAATCAACGTGTTAATCAAAGATTTGATAAAAATCGGATCATTAAACATCCGTACATAGTTATCCAGCCCAACAAAGCTAAAATCTGTCATCGTATAGTTGAAGAAACTGGTGACAAATCCCATAATCATTGGAGCAAGTACAAAAATAGTGAAGAAAATGAGAATAGGAGCTAAGAATGTATAGGATACAATGGTCTCCCGCATTCTAATCTTATTTATCTGCACCGAGAACACCTCAATTCTATTCGTAATCATTCTCAATGAAAATCAAAATACCTACTGAAAAAATAGTTGTTGATTTTCATAAAGCATAAAAGGAATGGCTCCCTTTCTATATCTTTGTAGGAAACTGACAGAGAAAAGGAGCCTCATTCAATTCATTTATTTAATCGTTGCGTTTGCTTGCTCAGTGAATTCTTTCAAAGCTGGTTCTGCTTCTTTTTCGCCATTTGATACAGCTTGAAGCATTGGGAACCAAAGAGTTCTCATTTCAGCAAAACCGTCAATGGTGTTGTAATATGGAGAGTAGTATTGAGTCCACTTATCAATCATAGCCATACGTTCATCATCATAAAGGGCACCAAATGATGTACGAACTGGGAATGCTCCTGTACGAACAACGTTCTTAGGACCCCATTCTTTATCATCTGCGATGAACTGGATGAATTTCTTAGCTGCTGCTACGCGTGCTTCGTCGCCATTATTGAAGACTGCAAAGCCGTTTACAAGGTACTCAAGAGCTGCTTTCCCATCTTCAGATGGGAATGGTACTTCAAGCACTTCAACTTTTGAAGCTTCTAGCAATTGTCCTTGGATACCATTTTGCGCAGGACCCCAAAGGATAGTGTAAGAGGTTTGGCCGTTTGCAAAGTTTTGAATGTCGTCGCCACCTGCATATTGAGAACCATTCATCAAATAGCCATCTTTAATCCAGCTAGCTGCCTTAGACAAAGCCTTAATCATTTGCTCTGAGTCAGTTGTATATTTGGTTACGCCTTCGTCAGTGATGCTTCCGCTATAGAGGTTTGCCAAGAAGGCACGAGTACCTTGGTCTCCACCCTGACCGTTAGAGAAGAGGGAACCTGGGTTGTAACCCTTGTCTTTCAAGGCTTTGATCACTTTTTCAAAGTCGTCAGTAGTCCAGCCATCTTTGACAAGATCAAGAACACCTGCGTCTTCTAGCATGGCTTTGTTAAAGGCCATGTAGAATGGTGCAGAGCTGAGTGGGTACATGTAGGCAGTATCACCAGCCTTAGATGCTTGAATAATGTTATCATTGTTCACATCTTTGACAAATTCATCTGTGAAGAGATCGTTCAATTCAGCCAATTTGCCATTTTTTCCGTAGGTAATGATACGACCAGGTGCATCGAAGAGGACATCTGGAGCAGTCCCTGCTTCAATAGCAGTCGTGATTTTTTCTGGTCCAGATGTAAAATCGATGGTTTCCAGTTTTACAGTGATGTCTGGGTTAGCTTCCTCAAAAGCAGCAATAATTTTTTGCTCATAGGTACCAACACCGTCTTCTGTATTTTCTTGAGTGAAGACTGGGAAGGCCCACCAAGTGATTTCTGTCTTGCCAGAAGCACTAGAATCAGCTGTCTTCTCAGCAGTTGTATTACTGCTACCACCACTACATGCTGCAAGTGACAAAACTGCCACACCAGCTAACAACGAATGTATGATTTTCTTCATCATTCTTCTCCTTTTTTTATTATTTTGCTTACCCCAATGGGTGCTTAGACTACTTATTTATTGTTTCAACACTCGGATAAACCGCTCTGCTATTTCTTTTGGTCGGGTAATAGCCCCGCCAACAACGATACCTGCAACACCTAGATCATGGATGGTTTTGACTTGATCCGGATAATGAATTTTTCCTTCAGCGATGACATCAATACCTGCTCGACAGAGTCGATCAACCAATTCAATATCTGGACCATCTTCCTGTCGGCTATATGAAGTGTAGCCAGAAAGAGTTGTCCCAACGAAATCAATGCCAGCCTCATAGGCCGTTATCCCCTCTTCATAGGTTGAAATATCTGCCATAAAGAGTTGGTTTGGATATTTTTCCTTTATTTGTTTGATGAAGTCTACGATTGTGAGCCCATCATACCGTTCTCGCTTGGTACAATCCAAGGCAATCACTTCAATATCTAAGGCTGCCAGTTCATCAACTTCCCTCATTGTCGCAGTTATAAAAGGTTCCTGTGGAGGATAATCTCTTTTGATAATTCCAATAATTGGTAAATCGGTTACTTCCTTGATTTCTTTTATATCTCGAACACTATTTGCTCGAATTCCAACTGCTCCTGCCTCTTCTGCTGCTTTAACCAGTAAGGGCATTATGCCCCCTTCCTCCCGATAGAGAGGTTCACCTGGTAAAGCCTGGCAAGAAATGATCAAGCCATCTTTTATTTGTTCCTTTAGGACTGCCTTGCTAATGGTAGCCATTCCATTCTCCTTTCTATTATCGGATCCGAGATAGCGCTTACAATGTCATTATATAATATATTTATTTTTTTTCAATAGTTTTTTATACATAAAATCTACTTTCTTACTTTTTACAAAAACCAACAATTTTGAAACTAGTTTCTAAAATATTTTCTGTTCTTAAAACTAGTTTTATACTCAATGAAAATCAAAAGTAGCCTAGGAAACGAAGCCGACGATAGAACTCAAGTTCATCTAGGCAAGTTGACAACGGATAATTTTGATTTTCGAAGAGTATTACCATACAAAAAATCAGCCAGAGCATCACTCTAACTGATCTAGTTTCATATGGTAAGAAGTTGTGAACTGTGAATATCGGCTCTAAAGGGCATAGGGTTGCAATTCGGGATTGATTGGTGTGTTAATCAAATTGTTTGCATAGTTGCAAAGAGTTGCAAGACTAACTCCCAGTACCACATCCAAGGCATTTTCTGCTGTATAGCCTGCTTGGAAAAATTCTTCTAGCAAGGGCTGTCCAACCTTACCTTTTTCATGAATAACAGCCAGAGTAAATCGAGCTAATGTATCCAATTTCGCATCAGCCTCGATTGGTGTTCCCTGACGAAGGGCCTGTAAAATTTCGTCTGGCATTTTAATCTGCTTGATTGAAATAGCCGTATGCCCAGCTACACAGAAACCGCACCCATTAGCAACTGCTGCTGTAATCTGTACCACTTCGCGTTCAGTTGCTGTTATAGTTGTTTAGTTTTTATTTGATGTATGATAAAATAGACTTATGACTTACGGAATTGATTTTAGAAAACGCGTTATTGCCTATGTCCAATCAGGACACACAAAAAAGGAAACCTGTGACCTATTTGGTATTGGAACCGATACCTTGTACCGTTGGGAGACACAGCTGAAAAATGAAGGACATCTGAATCGTAAACCACGAGCTCGTAGTCCTCGCAAACTTCCGCTTGACCGCTTGGAAGCCTATGTCAAGGAACATCCAGATGCTTTCTTAAGGGAAATTGCAGAGCATTTTGACTGTAGTATTCCCTCAGTTTGGGCTGCCTTAAAAAAACTGAACATCACTTTAAAAAAAGACCACAACCTATAAAGAACAAGATAGCGAAAAGGTGAGACGCTATCTTGATGTTTTAGCCTGCTTTCCAAACACCCCTATTGTTTACATTGATGAGACTGGCATTGATACTTATCTTTATCGTCACAAAGCTAGAGCACCTCGAGGGGAGAAAGTATACGACAAGGTAAGTGGACGCAGATTCGAAAGAATTTCGGTAGTAGCTGGTCAAACTGGTTCTAAAATTATAGCCCCCTTGCTTTATCATGGAACGATGACAGCGGAATTATTTATCAAGTGGTATCAGGAGCAGCTATTGCCATCCTTGACAGAACCCCATGTCATCATTATGGATAATGCAGCTTTTCATCCCAAGAAACAACTAGATGAGCTTGCACTAGCTAAGGGACACTATTTTCTTCCGCTTCCACCTTATTCCCCTGAACTTAACCCAATTGAACGATTCTGGGCTGGCTTGAAAAGAAAAGTAGCTGAGTTATTGAGGAGATTTCAATCGGTTGAGTATTCTTTGGAATACTATTTTAAAACTAAATGACTATAAACTGTTGCGACGGTTAATTCCTCCAACAGTTTGATAAGTTTCCAAGGCTGTAGGAGAATTAGCTAATAGACCGATGAGATTAGGAATATAGCCCCCGTTATTTCTCTTGACCGTCGCAAGGTTTTCTCGTAATTCTGGACTAACAGTCTCTAGAATATGGATAGGAAAGAAAACTTGTGTCATAGGTAACTCCATTTCAAAAAATTTCATAGAGTAGGAATAAAAATCTGCTTGGATTCACACCTATACTTCTATGCTTACATTTTATACTATCATAAGGACAGGTATCCTGCTAATATATTTTACCTATCACACCTATAAAAAATTGATAATCCCTTGCAGAAACCACTAGAAAGACTGGATAACTTCGACCAGTTCATTCCAAGCTGTCACAACTTTATCTGCCTGATACGGAGCTACTGGCTCTACTCTCTTTCTATGATTAAACCAAATTGCCTTCCAATTCGCAGCTTTCGCTCCTACCACATCATTTTCAAACGAATCCCCTAGATAACAAATATCTTCGCCTGACATCCCCAAACGTTCTTCCATTAGTTGAAAAATAGCAGGATTTGGCTTTGTGATACCAACTTGTCCAGAAATAAGGACATGTTCTAGCTCAAACCAATTAACTAATCCCATCGTACGTATCTTTCTCAACTGATGCCTATAAGGTCCATTCGTAATAATCCCCATTGCAACTCCTTGCGCCTGGCACCACGAAAATATTTCTGGAAACACTGGACTGAGCTCTATCTGCCCTTGAAAATAATCATAATCTATTTGAATAGCTAAGGCTGTTGCATCAGACACCTGATACCCAAAATCTGCCAAAGCGTGTTTCATCCGATAAATATGACTGTCTTTCAGACTCATCTTCCCAGTTGCTGTCACTTCAAATACTTCATCCGCATATCTGCGAAAGGAAAGGTAGAGTGGTTCAATTTGCTCCCTTGCTACTTCAATATGTCTTTCCAAAGCACGTTCAAACGGTTGAATCTGGTCATAAAGCGTATCATCTACATCAAAAATTAAGGCTTTCATGAGTCAATTATAGCAAAAAATTCCAGCCAAAGCTTGGAATTTTTAACTACTTATTACACCTTTGCTTGAATCTCATGCATTTGAGCATATACTCCACCACGTGCAACCAATTCTTCATGTTTCCCATGTTCAATAATTCGACCTTGATCTAAGACAAGAATCTGGTCTGCATTTTGAATGGTAGAAAGTCGGTGAGCAATAATAAAGGTTGTCCGACCTTCTTTTACCACTTCCATGGCATGTTGGATAATTTCTTCCGTCTCCGTATCAATATGAGAAGTTGCTTCATCCAATATCAGAATTTTAGGATCAGAGTAGAGTGTCCGCGCAAAGGCAATCAACTGACGTTCCCCACTTGAAAAGGCCGCTCCCTTCTCAACAACTGGTTCATCAATCCCTTTCTCTAAGCGAGATAGCATAGGCCCTGCACCAACTTTTTCTAGCGCCTGCAGGATTCTTGTTCTATCTGCTTCCTCTTCATTCATGGAAACATTGCTGGCAATCGTCCCTGTAAAGAGATAGGGATCTTGCAAAACAATCCCCATGTGACTGCGCAGGCTTTCACGGGAATAATCACGGATGTTTTTCCCATCAATCAGTACACGTCCCTCCTGTGGATCATAGAAACGATAGAGGAGGTTCATAATAGAAGACTTACCAGACCCAGTATGCCCAACCAGAGCAACTGTTTCTCCTTTTTCTGCTCGAATGGTAATATCTTTCAAAACTGGTCTGTTTTCTTCATAGCTAAAGTTCACATGTTCAAACACGACCTGCCCTTGTTCAACTTCCAAAATACGATCACAGTCGTCCTCCACCTCTTCTTCTAGAAGGGCCATGAGACGCTTACCTGTTTCAAAAGAGCGAAGCATATTTGGGAACTGTTGAACCAGCGCTCCCAAAGCAATGAAGACTCCTTCGATATAGTTGACATAAACAAAGAGTTTCCCAGCTGTAACTCCATCCTGTCCCGCAAGAAACTGATAGCCGACTACCGTTAAAATCGCAGCAATGACCAAATTTTGCAGAAAACCACTCAGATTCCACGTGGCAAGAGACTGGGCCCAGATAATCTTATTATCTGCCCGACGCATCTTGTCAGCAGTCACTTCAAATTCTCTCATGATGCGCTCCTCTTGTCCAAAAAGTTGAATCAAACTTGCACCATTCATGGTCTCATTCACCTGCGTATTGACGTCACTCCTTGCATCATAAAAATCCTTCATTGGCTTGTCTGTCATTTTCTTGTAAGCAAATTGAATGCCGATATAGAGTGGTATTAAAAGTAACATCAGCCAACCGAGACTCCTATTCATGTAAAATAGGACACCGTATGTAAAGAGCAAACGAACAATATTGTTAAAGGCATTAACTAAGGTCCCATAAAATTGTGTCCGCAGGGTTTCTGTATCATTGACAATTCTAGTTGCAATTTTTCCAGCGGGCTTATCATCAAAATAAGAAATAGGCAACCGTTGCATAACATCGTAGGCTTGATTACGTAGATTTTCAGCAATACGATTGGCACAATGCATGAGTAAACGCATAGATAGGTAGAAGCCAATAGCTCCCAGAATAATCATTCCCATGTATTGAACTGACTGGTTTAAGAAAACAGCTTCATCAAAGGGCAACCCCTTGCTTAAATCCGTAATCGGTCCATCAATCGCCTGCTGAATCAGCAGAGGAGCCAATCGCACCATGGTCGAAGCCAATAGATAGAAGCCGACAGCTACTATAAATAGCCACTTGACACGACCGATTTGTTTTAATAAAAAACCTAAAATAGTCATTACTCTCCTCCTTCCTGGCTTTGTTGTCGTTGGTATTGTTCATAGTACCAACCTCTTTGGGCAAGCAAATCAGCTGGACGCCCTTCCTCAACGATACGCCCCTCATCCAAGACTAGTACCCAGTCTGCATGGTTGACAGCAGATAGACGATGGGTCACGATGACATTGGTTTTGCCTGCACGTTCTTTTTGAATATTTTGGATAATCTGGCGTTCTGTCCGAGCATCCACTGCCGACAAAGAATCATCTAGAATTAGCAAATCTGGCTCTCGCAGGAAAGCACGGGCGATGGAAATCCGTTGTTTCTGACCGCCAGAAATAGACACACCACGCTCACCAATCATGGTATCAAGACCATCACTCATCCGTTTTAAATCTTGACTAAAAGCTGCTGTGGCAATGGCTTGTTCAATCTCCTCAGAGCTACTAGCTACTTTCCCAAGGGCAATATTTTCTCCAACAGACCTTGAAAACAAAATGTGTTCTTGTGGAACGTAGCCAATTTTTTCCTCTATACTAGAACGTTTAAAGTCTAAAACAGATTGATGATTGATGAAAAAATTTCCCTGACCAATCGGATACTGGCGTAAGAATTGGCGAACCAAGGTCGTTTTTCCCGAACCAGTCTTCCCAACGATACCTACAGTTTGCCCTGCTTTCAGTGTCCAATTGATGTCCTGTAGGCTGGCTCTTTCTGCCTGTGGATAACTAAAGCTATAATTTTTGAAGGAAATACTAGACAGCTCTGCAATTTCCTTAGAACCATCAGCCTCCAAATCATCACCCGTCTCAATCAACTCTTGTAGTTTTTCGAAAGATGTCTTACCAGTCTGATAAACAAGGATGAAATCTGCTAGTGTCCAAAACGGCTCTAAAAGCGAACCAACATACAATTGAAGGGCAATTACTTGTCCCAAGGTCAGTTGCCCTGCTTTCACGGCTTGTGCCCCCATGAGAAGCACGAAAATAGTAGATAATCCCAAACAGACTGTGGCTAATGGATTATACAATGATTGCAAGGAAGTGATGCGATCCCCACCCTGAGCCAATTGCTTGGTACGAGCTTGAAATTGAGCCTTTTGGGTTGCTTTTTTACTATAAGCCCTAGTCACTCGAATGCCTTCGATGACCTCCAAAACTTCATTATTGAGCTGGGCTACAGCTTCCCTATTAGCATCAATCGCCTTATCTTGTTTTCTCCCGATAAAAAATATACATAGTGTCATGAACAGCATCGGCAGTAAAGCTACTAGCGAAATTTTCCAATCAATAAAGAACATCGTGGGAATGATAAAAGCCAACATACCGCCTGCATAGACGACAATCATAAGACCGTAACCCACCATCTCCATCAGACCATCTACATCTGTTGAAAAACGAGTCATGACATCTCCTGAGCGGAATTTTTCATAAAATGGAGTCCGCATGGTCACTAATTTTTTAAAGGCACGTTGCTGCATGTCAAACTTGAAGTTGACAGATGCCTGAAATAATTTCAGATGCCAAATGAAGGCTGTTGCATAGTTCAGCACTGTTACCAACAACAATAAGGTCATCTCCTGAACCAATATGGCCTGAGTCAATTCATTCTTGGTCAGTATATCGACCATCCGCTGTATGATTTGCGTTGGTAGCAAAAGTGTGGCGTCATAAATAATCAAGGTCACAGCAACCAATAGATAGAGCCACTTATGACGCTTGATGTAGTCAAAAATTAATCGAAACATATATCTCCTTTACAAATCTATAACCTATCATTTGCCACTTTATCGTCATTTAGTTTTTCTTTTATTACTTCGTTAACTCGCCTTGCCTAACTCTAGTTATGCCTGCGGCTCGTTGCCTAGTACTAAAAGTAAACTAAAAGACTATATTCAATGAGCAACAGTTGATAGACCTTACCTTTCTAAGCGCACAAAAAAGCCCAGGGAAGCATCTCACTCCACCTAGGCTTGCGTAAGTCCACAAAAATAGACCAGCTCTTGAACATAGTCGACAATTTTTATCACACCATAACCACAGTGCTTGATTGTCTCAATGTTTCAAAATATAGCCCACGAAAAACTTCATAAGTTTATCAATGAGCCCTGTTTTCCTGCTTAGAAAGGAGTGTATGATAAAAAATAGCTTGCTGCATGACAAGTTGCTTGTTCATTTGTTTTACTCCTTTCATATTTCTAAGCCCTATTCTACCACAATAAACATTCATGTCAAGGGATTTTTTGACAATTGGGGCGAATTTAGGACAAAAATAAGAAAAAACCTTGTCAAACAAGGTCTTTCGATAGTATTCGATGCTAGTTGCCGGGATTGAACCGGCGACCTCATCCTTACCATGGATGCGCTCTACCGACTGAGCTAAACCAGCAGTACTTGACTAGTATATCATATCTCTAAAAAAAGTCAATGGATTTTTTGGAAATATGGAAAAAAATAAAGAGAAAACAAGTCCGAAAATAAGTCATTCCTAAAAATTATCTGACACTTTTAAGGAATTGTGCTATACTATTGTTATAAAAATCACAAAGGAAACGATATGAAACTGCAAAACCTTCAAGTTGGACAATCTTATTTAGTCAAAGATTGTCTAACGCAAGATGATATTCGTAAACACTTAGCGCACTTAGGTTTGAAAGTCGGAGAAGAGATTCGCATCATTTCAAAAACCAAGACCAATGCTATTTTCCAAGTCAAGGCAAGCCGTCTAGCCCTAGACAGAGAAATTATTGAATCTCTGGTTTTAATAGAAAAGTCAGCTACGGAAATAATCAATCTATCTGAGGCACCTATTGGTAGTTCAGCTAAGGTCATGGACATCTATGCAACAGGTGCACTCCGTCGTCGCCTCATGGATATGGGACTTACAAAGAACACGCAGCTATTTCTCAAAAAAGTCGCGCCCCTGGGAGATCCAATCGAAATTACCTTGAGAGGATACGAGCTGACACTACGCAAATCCGAAGCGCAAATGATTGGTGTTCAAATCACAAGCGAGGTGAAGAAATGACAAAACACATCGCCCTTGCAGGAAATCCAAATAGCGGAAAAACAACTCTTTTCAACCTCCTAACAGGAACCAACCAACATGTTGGTAACTGGCCTGGAGTCACCGTTGAAAGAAAATCTGGAACAATCAAAAAGCGAAAACATTTACTAATTCAAGATTTACCAGGTATCTACTCACTATCTCCCTACACACCAGAAGAACGGGTTGCCAGAGATTATTTGATAGCGGACCAACCAGCTGCTATCCTCAACGTCCTTGATGCAACAAACTTGGAGCGAAATCTCTATCTGACCTTGCAGTTATTAGAAATGGGCCTTCCTACTGTTATCGCCCTCAATATGACAGACGCCCTGAAAAGTCAAGGTCGCTCAATAAACAGCGACCAACTCTCCTATCAACTGGGAGTTCCTGTACAGCCTATCAGTGCACTAAAAAAGCTAGGTATATCCCAGCTCCTCCATGAAGTAGAAAAAATTACCAATCAGCAAGCCGAGCCAATCTATCCTCAGTATGATAAGCAATTTGAAGCCGGTCTCGCCCAAGTTATTGACCTATTATCGGATTCCATCCCAAATCATCAAAAACGCTTCTACGCCATTAAGCTACTCGAACAAGATCAAGTCATTCTAGATCAATTGCAACTCAATGCACAAGACATGCTTGATTTGACCGAAATCATTGCCATTTTGGAAAAAATTTACGCAGACGATATGGAAGCCATTATCGTCAATCAACGCTACCAATTTATCGAGAAAATCACAGAACTGGTCACAAAAGACAGCGATAAGGCTTTTAACCTGTCTGATAACATAGACCGACTTGTTACCAATCGTTTTCTTGCCCTCCCTATCTTTGCGGCAGTCATGTGGCTGACCTACTTCCTGTCTATTCAAACGGTTGGCACAATGGGGACAGACTGGGTGAATGATGTCCTCTTCGGAGAGCTTGTTCCAGGCCTTATTCAGGAAAATCTAGATCGATTTGAAATCGCTGGCTGGCTACAATCTCTGGTCCTTGATGGCATTATTGCAGGATGCGGAGCCATTCTCGGTTTTGTACCACAAATTTTCGTCCTCTTCGTCTGCTTGGGAATCTTGGAAGACATCGGCTATATGAGTCGCATCGCCTTTGTCATGGATAGGATTTTTAGACGTTTTGGTCTATCAGGCAAATCCTTTATTCCCATGTTGATTTCCACAGGCTGTGGCGTTCCTGGAGTCATGGCAAGTCGGACTATTGAAAATGAACAGGACCGAAAAATTACCATTATGACAGCAACCTTCATGCCCTGTTCTGCCAAACTTCCTATCATTTCGCTGGTAGCCGGTGCTTTCTTTCCTGACAATCCTTGGATTGCTCCAAGCGCCTATTTTGTCGGTATGGCCGCCATCGTCCTATCCGGAATGGCACTAAAAAAGACCAAGCAGCTCGGTGGAGTCGCAAGCCCCTTTATCATGGAATTACCATCTTATCACTTACCGAAACTCAGTACGGTTCTCCGGTATGCATTCGATAAAGCACTTAGTTTTATCAAACGAGCTGGTACCATTATATTTGTGACCAACATCATTATTTGGTTCAGTAGTTCCTATAATTGGTCTTTACAAATGGTAGAAACAGATGAGAGTATCTTAGCCTCCATTGGACGCAGTTTTTCTCTCCTCTTTGCCCCACTTGGTTTCGGAAATTGGCGAGCAACTGTTGCAGCCATTACAGGTCTCTTAGCCAAGGAAACCGTCATTGCCACCTTTGGTATCCTCTATAAATTAGGAGAAACAACCGAAGAAAATCCCGAACTCTGGGGGCTTTTACAACAAGACTATACAGCATTGTCAGCCTATTCCTTCCTAGTATTCAATCTCCTCTGTGCCCCTTGTTTTGCGGCTATTGGTGCCATTCACCGTGAAATGGGAGAAGCCAAGTGGACATGGATTGCTATCGGTTTCCAAACAGGTTTAGCCTATGCAAGTAGTTTGGTTATCTATCAGATTGGTCTTGTACTTATCTACGGACAATTACCAACCGTCTGGACATTTATCGCTATCTTTCTAATTATCATAGCCATCTACAGCCTAGTGAAAAAACCAGCCAATACCCTTCCAATCGTCACGCTAAAAACATTAGAAAAAGGAGAATATTAATGCCTACTCTTATCCTCTTTCTTATCATCGTCATCTTATTTTCTCTTGCTATTCGCAGTCTCATCAAAGGAAAAGGATCCTGCGGAGATTGCTCCTGCGACTGTGCTATTAAGCAAGAGATGAACGAATCTTCTCACCATAGACATCCATAACAAAAAGGTCTGCCTCATTATTGTGCAGACCTTTTTACATGTAGCTTGTCTATTAAATTTTTAAGTAGCGGTTCATGGAAATGACTGATCCCAAGGAACCAATAATAATACCAATTACAAAAAGTGCGCCAATCATTCCTGGAACAAAGACATTCATACTAATCAGAGACAAATCTTGACTAGCAAGACTAGCATTTACTGAAGTATAGATCATCTTATAAAGAGAATAGACTAAAACAGAAGGTAAAATAGCTCCGAGGAACCCTACCCAGGCACCTTCCCAGAGGAATGGTCCACGAATATAACTGTTTTTAGCACCAACCAGACGCATAATCTGAATTTCACGGCTACGAGAAATAATAGTAATTCGAATGGTATTGGAAATCAAGAAGACCGCAGTAAAGAGCAACAAACCAGTCGCTGCCAATCCCCAAGTCCGAACTAAATCAGCCAACTTGAAAATGCGCTCTGTCTCTACTTCACCATCTCGAACCTCTGTAACACCATCAATTTTTGCAATTTCTGCAGCCACAGATTTAACATAATTTGGATCTGTCGTATCAATGATATAAGCATCGTAAAGTGGATTGGCATCTCCTTGGAATAAGTTCCAAGTGTCTCCCAAGGTAGCTGTTAATTTCTGCAACTGTTCATCCTTACTTGAATAAGTAACAGATTGTACATTTTCTAAGGCTGTAATCTGATTATACACCTTTTGATAATCTGGATTAGCTACCGTCTCTCCTGCTTCGTTCACAATCGTCTCAGCTTGATCAGTTGAGTTCGCTCTCAAGTATACATTGATGCGTACATTCTGCTCCAAATCCGAAGCAAGCTTTGCTGTGTTTAAAATAACTGAAGCAAATAGACCAACCAAAGTAAGAGTAATAGCTACAGATGAAATAGCTGCAATTGTCATCCAACCATTTCGCTTCAAACTCTTCAATGATTCAATAAAGTGTCTAAAAAATCGTCTAATCATCGTATCCATACTCTCCTTGTTCTTCATCCCGTACTACTCGACCGTCTTCGATCGCGATTACCCGATGGCGGAGGGTATTAACAATCTGGCTGTTATGAGTTGCCATAAGAACCGTTGTCCCCTGCAAATTGATTCGCTCCAATAGATTCATGATTTCCCAAGAGTTTTCAGGGTCCAAGTTACCAGTTGGTTCATCAGCAATCAATACTTTAGGATTATTTACAATGGCACGGGCAATAGCAATACGCTGTTGCTCACCACCTGAAAGTTCATTTGGGAAAGAACGAATCTTGTGCTTCAAACCAACCAAATCTAAAACTTCCATTACACGTTTCTTGATATTCCGTGGTTTCTCACCGATAACTTCCATCGCATAAGCAATATTTTCAAAGACAGTCTTTTTAGGTAAGAGTTTGTAGTCTTGGAAAACCACTCCTACACTACGACGTAGAAGAGGAACATCTCTCTTTTTAATTTTTGCAAGGTCAAACTTACCAACCTTTAGACTCCCCTTATCGAGCTTTTCCTCCCGATACAAGAGTTTGATAAAGGTTGACTTACCTGCACCAGAAGGACCTACAATGTAGGCAAATTCTCCCGCTTCAACATTGACTGATACTCCGCGAAGGGCAGTCGTTCCGTTTCCATATTTCTTGGAAACGTCTTTCATTTCTATTATTCCCATAGGATTTCCTGTCTTAGACAGTCCTTTCTTTAGATTTGAGAACGTTTTTTCAAAATACAGTCAGTATTCTATCAAAAAACTTCCTTGGTGAGCGAAAAACGATCTCTTATTATACAAGCACCTCACTTGTAAATACAGGTTCTTAGCTAATTCGCCATTTTAAATAAGCATCTATAAAGCCGTCCAAGTCTCCGTCCATAACCTTATCGACTTGAGCCACCTCATAACCAGTACGATGATCTTTTACCATTGTATAGGGTGTAAAGACATAGGAACGAATCTGGCTTCCCCACGTAATCTCTTTCTTATCACCCTTGAGCGAGTCGACCTCTGCCGCTTTTTTCTCTTGCTCCAATTGATACAATTTAGCTTGCAAGAGTTTCATGGCACGGTCTCGGTTTCCATACTGAGTACGGTCAACAGTAGACTGAGTGACAATACCTGTTGGAATGTGGGTCAAACGAACACCAGTTGAGACCTTGTTGACGTTCTGTCCACCAGCACCACCTGAGCGGAAGGTATCCATTTTCACTTCATCATCTCGGATTTCAATTTCAATGGTATCGTCCAACTCAGGCATGACCTCTACAGATGTAAAGGAAGTATGACGACGCTTAGCTGAGTCAAATGGTGAGATACGCACCAAACGGTGAACACCCATTTCTGACTTAAGCAAACCATAGGCGTTTGGACCAGTAAAGCTTAGAGTCACGGACTTAATACCTGCCTCATCACCAGCTTGATAATCCAATGTTTCTACTGTAAAACCTTTGGCATTTCCATAACGCTGATACATCCGCAGAAGCATTTCACCCCAGTCTTGTGCCTCGGTACCACCCGAACCTGGATGGATTTCCAAGATAGCGTTATTGTGATCATAGGGTTCCGACAAGAGCAAGGTCATCTCGTAGGCAGTCATGGCTTTGTCCAATTCTGCCAACTTCTCAACCAGTTCATCCCGAACAGACTCATCTTCTGCTAGAAAGTCTAGCAAAATTTCGGATTCATCATATAAATCCAACATCTGATGGAAATTTCCATAAGTATTTTTTAATTCATTCAACTCCTGAGACGTCTTCTGGGCTGCCAAATTATCATTCCAGAAATCTGGCTCCGTCATCTTGTTCTCAAGAATGGCAATCTCTTCTTCCAGACCTTCTAAGTCAAAGAGACCCCCTAAAAGAAGTTAATTTTTTGCCAAGTTCTTCAATCTTTTGGCGAATTTCTGCTGTATCCATATACACCTCATTTTTTATTCATCTCTTTATTATATCACATTTGCAAGTCCTTGACCATGTTGAGAAAGGCGGCTTGCTCCGCTATGACATCATCATTGTCTGATGAAATACCTGCGATAAAGTCTACCATTTCTTCATTAGGCTGTTTGACCAATTGCCCCAAGGCCCAGATAGCCGTCGCCATGTGGACCGGATTTTGTTTTTTATCGATGATTTCTAAGAGTTTGGGAATAGCAGAGCGATCATTACTATTAGCCAAGGCTATGATGGCATTGCGCTGGAGAATATTTTTCCCCCGCCAAGAACCAGCAATCATGCCAAATTTTTCCTTGAATTGCCCATTTGACAAGTCCAAGAATGGAATCAGCTCAGGCTCAGCCAAATCAGGGTCGATCTCCACCACAGGTGGACTGGAAATTCCCTTGTTGTAAGGACAACAAATCTGGCAAATATCACAACCATAGATGACCGTCTTGATTTTCTTACGAAACTCCAAGTCCATCATACCCTTATCTTGTGTCTGAAAAGACAGGCAACGACGGGCATTCATGGTCGTATCCCCTAATAAACAAGAAGTTGGACAGGCCGAAACACAACGATTGCAATCGCCACAGTCATAATCCACAGGTTGGTCTGGTTCAATTTCCAGATTCGTCACTAATTCTCCTAAGAACATGTAGGAACCAAATTCCTTAGAGATAACCAACCCATTCTTCCCAATAAAACCAATACCTGCCCTTCTGGCAACAGCAGTATCCACCAAGGCACCCGTGTCCACCATAGCCTTATATTCCAAGCCATCCGTCAACTGCTCAATCCCACGAGCCAAACGTTCTAGCTTGTCCTGTATGACATAGTGGTAGTCCAAGCCCCAGGAATTTGGCGTTATTTTACCTCGTTTGAACTGAGTTTTATGCGGTTTGACAGGCAAATGTCGAGGATAAGCTACCGCGATAGAAATGATGGTTTTGGCAGATTCTAACGACAGTTTGGGACGGATACGTTCTTCAATGTTCTTATGTTCAAATCCTGACGAACGCCCCTCTTCCTGACTAGCACGAAGTGATTTCTCCAAATAAGCAAAATCATCAGCCGTTGTAAAACCAATCTTCGAAATTCCGATTTCCTGAGATAATTTAATAATCTCTTCCTTAATATTCATTATATTCATTTTAGCAAACTTTGGATATATTTAGCAAGACCTACATAGCTAAATAAGTTATTAATATAACAAAAAACGTTAGCGCAAAACAAAAAATATTCATACGAACATAGGCCTTCTCCCGCCAAATACTGGTCAAGACATACATGACATTAATACCGATTGCTCCCCCTAAGCCGTTAGCCAGTAAATCAGTTATATCTGCAACTCCAAGTAAAAGAAGATATTGCAGAACCTCAAAGCAGAGACTCACTAACATAATCAAACATAGATTAGCCACCCACGATGCCTTGCGAAATAGCATTTCCATATAAATACCAAAGGGAATAAAACTTACAATATTAAATAGAATTTCTGGAAAATCCAGCACTCCATCATAGACTGCTGTTCCTGCAAACGGAATTAAGTTTATACTAGCATAACCATAGCGTCCATATAAGATGCTCAAGTCCATCTTAAAGACAATCATCCAAGTAAGTAAAAGGAGATAGGCAAAAAATAAAAACATACTCATTTTCTTTGTCTGCATAGAAATTCTCCTCTCAACTAGCATATTTTATCATTATATCATAAATGCTGTTCCATAAAATGTCACTTCTGTGACAAAGCTCGTTCCATATTACAAGTACTTTACATCCTGCTAAAAAACAGAAAAGGAAGACAATACCAAGCCTCCCCTTATTCACAAAAATATCTTACTTAAAATGTCTGATTGCTATGCTGAAAAGCCTTATATTGATGGATTTGTAGCATCAAACGCTCAAAGTTCGCCTCCTTACATGCTCGCATGATTAAGAAGCAATCAATAAACTTCCACAAATAAAGTCCCAAAAATAACAAGAACCCAATCAAGATAAATAGCGTAACAAAAGATACTGCAAAAGCAATCAGCTTGGCAAATCCCAATTCTTTATTCCCGACATAAAAACGGTCAACACCAAACTCACCGAAGAAAATAGCCAAAATAAGAGCGACAAGAGGTTGACGCATCTCAACCATCATAAGAACGTTTAAAGCCTCATCATCTAAATCTTCTAGTTCTTTTTGCAGAATGAATAACTTATCAGATGGCAAATAACTGCTTTTACTTAAAATATAATTCTGAAGATAATTCATATAAACTCCTACCTCTTCAAAATTATAGCAGTTTCTTATTCTTCAAGCAAGCCTGCAGGGGAAAACAGTATCAGAAATCGTTTACATATTTTCTTTTTTTGCTATAATGAAACTAGATTACAAGGAGGTTCATATGAGAGTTATTATTCATTATCCAAAACCTATCAAACAACTATCCTCCCAAAAACTTCCACTCCTGGTAGATGGAAAAATTGCTGGGACAGTTACTCAAGGTAAAATTCTAAGCTTACCAATTACACAATCATCTGTTACACTAAGCATTCGAGGGGATAAAAAATCAAGCATTCAGGTTAAAGACGGCGATAGGGTTCAAATAATAGAAAACAGTAAGTACTTCACCCTCTACTATTTCAGCTTGGCTATCCTTCCAATTGTCATCTTTTTCCAATTTTCTACGATGATAAAGATAATCCTACTTGCTACATCTCTAATCTTTACATTTTTGGGGCAAGTAATCTTCCCAAAATACATTATCAGTACAGAAAAAAGCTCAGACCACTAAATCTGAGCTTTTTCAAATGATATAGTCTTCAGTTTGCTTTTAGTACAAGGCAACGAGTCGCAGGAGGCTGGGCAAAAAGCCCAGAACCACTACTCAGAGTTCGTGTCAACATCTCAGCGCAGTGGTTGATTGGCAGATTTGTTCGTGTTTTGCACTCCAAATCTGGCCTAATCAACTGTGCGGGGGTGGGAAGACGAACTCTTTTTATCTTGGTTGAGTTCTTTCCCACTCCCAAGGCGAGTTAACGAAGTAATAAAAGATAAGCTGAATAACTATATTAGATAGCTTTTTCATCCAAGCCCAACTTACGTTGAACAAATTTAACAATTTCTACAACAACAACCATGAGACCTGAACCAATTACTGTTACCATCCATTGAGTTGGTGTCAAGATAGATACCTTGAAGAAGGTATTGAATCCTGGAATCACAACAGTCGCCATCAAGAGCAAGAAGGCTGCTACGATAGACCAGTTAAAGAGCTTGTTCTTGAATGGACCAACGGTAAAGATAGATTGGTAGACAGACTTAACGTTGAAGGCATGTACCAACTGAATCAATCCAAGAGTAACATAGGCCATTGTCAAGGCATCTGCATGGATTTCTTCATAAGTACTGTGTTCTGGGTAAAGCAGTGCAAAACCATAGACACCAAGTACCAATGCTGTTTGTAGAATACCCTGATAGACAATAGAGCTCAAGACACCACCTGAGAAGAAGCTTGAGTTACGACCACGAGGTTTGTGCTGCATCACACCTGGCTCAGCAGGTTCAACACCAAGGGCAATCGCTGGAAGTGTATCTGTTACCAAGTTAATCCAAAGAAGATGAACTGGCTCCAATACGTCCCAACCAAAGAGGGTAGCAAGGAAGATACACAATACTTCAGCAGTGTTAGCTGACAAGAGATATTGGATGGTTTTTTGGATGTTTGAGAAGACCTTACGTCCTTCTTCTACCGCTACGATAATAGTCGCAAAGTTGTCATCTGCAAGGACCATATCAGAAGCACCTTTCGAAACTTCCGTACCTGTGATACCCATACCGATACCGATGTCGGCTGTCTTCAGTGATGGCGCATCGTTAACACCGTCACCAGTCATGGCAACAACCTTACCATCATTTTGCCAAGCCTTAACGATACGAACCTTGTGTTCTGGAGATACACGAGCATATACAGAATATTGCTTGAAGACTTTCTGGAACTCTTCATCCGTCAATTCGTTGAGCTCTGCACCTGTAAATACATGGTCTTCTGTATCGTTTGGATCGATGATACCAAGACGTTTTGCAATTGCCTCAGCTGTATCTTGGTGGTCACCTGTAATCATGATCGGACGGATACCCGCTTCCTTAGCGACACGAACAGCTTCCGCTGCTTCAGGACGCTCAGGGTCAATCATACCAACCAAACCTGAGAAGACAAGGTCGTTTTCAACAATGTCAGATTCCAATTCAGGAATAGCATCAACATACTTGTATGCCATCATCAAGACACGAAGGGCTTGTTTAGCCAACTCTTTGTTAGTTGCAAGAATAGCTTGTTTATCCGCATCGGTAATCGGACGGATTGTACCGTTTTCTTCAATTTGCGTTACACGTTTGAGCAATTGGTCTGGTGCACCTTTAACAGCTACGAAGAAGTTTCCAGCAGCTTGCTGATGAATGGTTGACATCAATTTACGTGTTGAATCAAATGGCAATTCTGCCACACGAGGCTCAGAAACCAAGACTTCACGAACGTCAAAGTTTTGGTCCAAACCAAATTGAACAAGAGCCGTTTCAGTTGGGTCACCAATTAATTTACCAGTTGGGTCAACCTTAGTATCGTTGGCAAAGTTCATAACACGAAGCGTGGTATTGCTTGCATCCAAAGCTTCTTTAGCATCCACCAATTGACCGTTTGTATAAACTTTTTCAACAGTCATCTGGTTCATAGTCAAGGTACCAGTCTTATCTGATGCGATGATTTCAGTTGAACCAAGTGTTTCAACAGCAGGCAACTTACGGATAATCGAGTTACGCTTAGCCAAGACCTGTGTACCAAGCGAAAGAACCACTGTAACAATAGCTGGCAAACCTTCAGGAATGGCCGCAACCGCAAGGGCTACAGATGTCATAAGAGCAGGTAAGATACCTTCTCCACGTACAAATACCGAAACAGCCATCGTTACCGCAGCAATTACAAGAACTGCATATGTCAAGACTTTTGATAACTGGTGCAAGTTTTGTTTCAATGGTGTATCCGTCTCATCTGCATTGGCAAGCATGCCTGCGATGTGACCAACTTCCGTGTACATACCTGTGTTTGTAACCACACCAAGACCACGGCCGTAAGTAACGTTTGAGTTTTGGTAAGCCATGTTGACACGGTCACCAATCGGTGCATCTTCTGCCAATTCCTTGCTCAAGTCCTTATCGACAGGAACAGATTCACCAGTCAGAGCCGCTTCTTCGATTTTCAAAGAGTTAGCTTCCAACAAACGCATATCTGCTGGAACAACGTCCCCTGCTTCAAGAAGAACGATATCACCTGGCACCAAGTCTTTAGAATCAACCTCGACTACATGATTGTCACGAAGCGCACGCGCAACTGGGCTTGACATGTTTTTTAGCGCCTCAATGGCTGCCTCAGCTTGCCCTTCTTGATAAACACCAAAAGCAGCGTTCAAGATAACCACGGCCAAGATGATAATGGCATCTGTCAAACCGTGTGAACCTTCTGTAATCACCGTCAAGATTGCTGCTGCAATCAAAATGATAATCATCAAGTCTTTGAACTGATCCAAAAATTTAGCTAAGAGTGTGCGTTTTTCACCCTCATCCAATTCGTTACGACCGTAGTCTGCTAGACGTTTGCTTGCCTCATCACTAGACAAACCGTCCAAAGAAGACCCCATGCTTGACAATACTTGCTCTTCGCTCTGTGTATAAAACAAATCGCGTTTTTGTTCTTTTGACAATTTCCTTCTCCTTCTCGGTCTCTTTTTTACCTAACAAATAAAAAAGAGACCTGTCTTATTAAAACAAGTCTCGCTATTTAATATATTGCCGGAAACAAGTCGGATTGACGACAATATCACGGAAATTTCCGCTAGCTACTCCCTCGATTTGTTAACTATTATATCAAAAATCCCGAGAAATTCAAGAATATTTTTCTGGAAACAAGAGATTATTTCCACGAGATTTCCAAATCATAGGAAGCAAAACCTTGCTGGTTCTCCAATCCCTTTAATTCATATTGCAACTGGACACTTTGATCCGAACGGTTTAATTGGTAATGTTTTGTATCGGTCACAAAATGCTGGATTCCTAACGGTGTAGGAATGGTCACAATAGCTTCTTTACCAGAAATGAATCGCATAATAGACTTCGGAGTGGAAAAGCGTGTCATCACTAACTCTTCTTCGTCACATTTTATGACAACTTTTTCAGCTTCATCGTTACTATAAATAAGATAGAGATTGCCGTCTTTTTCCTTGACTTCCACTTGAAATTGCTGATCCACTACCTCAATCTGCCCGTCCAGATCAATTTCATTTCGTAAATAAATATCCATAGGTCCTCCTACTATTTTTTAATCCTAGTAACAAAGGAAGAACGAAGCAGAGTAAAGCCTGTATACGCTGCAATGAAGACTACCAAAATTTTTAAATTATTAATATCCAAATTTGATAAGAAGAAAGCGGCTGTCAAAACACCCAGCACCCCACCGACAATGATTCCTGGAACTCCTGGCCAATTTACTCGTCCTGATTGGATAAACTGCTTGGCACCAGCTGTCATAATCATAGCAGCATTCAACATCATGACCGGAAGAGCAACTGCTGGACTAATTCCCATCAATGAGAAGAAGATTAACTCAGGAGCATAGTTACCCAGCCCCATACTCATCAGCATTCCCACCATAAAATCAAAGGCAATACCAACAGCCAGTTTCCAACCAGTTAAGCCCTTTACTTCATTGGTAAGATCTGCGCCAGGGTTAGTAATCATGCGATAGACCATGAAACAGGCTGCAATAATTAGCAAAATCCCAAGAATTCGTTGAACTTTCTTTGTATCCCATTTTTGAGTTACCTTGGCACCAACAAAGGCACCCGTAAATGCCGCTACTGCCATAGCAATCAGAGTGACCATGTCAACCTCAACTATCGTAATAAACAATAGCGCCTCTACTAAGACTGGTATGATGTGCGCCGTTGTCATGGTCGCAGGAATTTTACGATCGTCTTCCACCAACTTTGTCAGTTTAAACATAGTGGTTGTCGTTGCAAAGGTTCCAATCCCCAAGGTGTCTAGCAAATCAGTAACATAACCGATACCAAATCCTGTCCAAAATTTCTCTTTTAGAGAAATATCGTGCTTTTTAGCATAGAATAGAATTGTGTAAAGCATCCAAAGAATCAGGGCTATAATAAAGACCTGAATAGTTAATAAGATAATTTGATTATTCATTTCTCCATTATACCAAAAGATTCCTTTGGATACATAGCAATATCCTTGTATTTTAGAAAAATCAGGAATTTATCTCCCTTTTTTGTTATAATAAAACTATGATAGAAAAAGTATTTCGCGATCCAGTTCATAACTATGTACATGTTGATCATGAGCTGATTTATAAACTTATCAATACAAAAGAATTTCAGCGACTACGCCGCATCAAGCAACTAGGGACTACTTCCTATACCTTCCATGGTGGCGAGCATAGCCGCTTTTCGCACTGCCTTGGCGCCTACGAAATCGCCAGACGGATTACTCAAAAATTTGAAGACAAGTATCCACAAATCTGGGATACAAATGAGTCCCTACTGACCATGGTTGCTGCGCTACTCCATGATGTCGGACACGGAGCCTATTCTCATACCTTCGAGCGTCTATTTGATACAGACCATGAGGAAATGACCTGTGCTATTATTACTAGTCCAGAAACGGAAATCAATGCTCTGTTGAAACAAGTTTCGCCTGAGTTTCCAGACAAGGTTGCTAGTGTTATCAAACACACCTATCCAAATAAACAGGTCGTTCAACTCATTTCGAGCCAGATTGATGTTGACCGAATGGATTATCTATTACGAGATTCCTACTTCACAGGAGCGAACTATGGTGAATTTGACCTAACTAGGATATTACGTGTCATTCGCCCGACAGAAAATGGAATTGCTTTCAAAGAATCTGGTATGCATGCAGTAGAAGACTACGTTCTCAGCCGCTACCAGATGTACATGCAAGTCTATTTTCATCCAGCAAGCCGCTCTATGGAAGTCCTATTGCAGAATTTACTCAATCGTGCCAAACTACTATATACTAGTGAACAGGAGTTTTTTGCACGAACTTCACCTCGGCTATTACCTTTTTTTGAGCATCGTATCCGTCTAACCGACTACCTCAGTCTGGATGATGGAGTTATGAATACTTACTTTCAATCATGGATAGATGGACCAGATCGTATTTTATCTGACTTAGCCCAGCGCTATATCAATAGGAAAGTGCTCAAATCCATCACTTTCAAGGCCGAAGAAGAGGAAGCTTTGGACCGCCTGCGTAGCCTGGTCTCAGATGTCGGGTTTGACCCAGAATACTATACTGCTATTCACCACAACTTCGATTTGCCGTATGACATTTACCGTCCGAATGCAGAAAAGAAACGGACTCAAATTGAGATTTATCGCAAAGATGAAACCTTGGTAGAACTATCCTCTCTATCACCAATTGTTCACTCCCTATCAGGCACAATCCACGGCGATAGCCGTTTCTATTTCCCAAAAGAAATGTTAGAAGAAACAGGGATTTTCGCACCTCAAATAGCTGATTTTAACAGCCATATACATAACGATCATTTTATAATTGGAGAATCAAATGAGCATTAAACTTGTCGCCATCGATATTGATGGTACACTACTAAATAGTCAACACCAAATTACAGCTGAAGTACATTCAGCAATCCAAGAAGCAAAAAAAGCAGGCGTTAAAATTGTTATTGCTACTGGTCGCCCCATTTCCGGTGTTCAAGCAATTTTAGAAGAACTCAATCTTACAGAAGCAGGTGACTACGTCATCACTTTTAACGGTGGCTTAGTCCAAGATGCAGCAACTGGCGAGGATATTGTCAAAGATACCTTGACTTATGAGGATTATCTCGACATCGAATCTGCCGCCCGTAAACTCAAGCTCCCAATGCATGCCAGCACCAAGGAAGGTATCTATACTGCCAACCGTAACATCGGTAAATACACCATTTACGAATCAACACTAGTAAGTGCACCCATTTTCTATCGCACTCCAGAAGAAATGGCTAACAAGGAAATCATCAAAACAATGATGGTTGATGAGCCAGAAATTCTTGATGCTGCTATTCCACTTCTACCGACCAGCTTGACTGAAAAATACAACGTAGCAAAATCAGCACCATTTTATTTGGAAATCACCCCTAAAACTGTTAACAAGGGACAAGCTATCATTCATCTAGCTGAGAAGCTTGGACTAACAATGGATCAAACTATGGCCATCGGTGACCAAGAAAATGACCGTCCAATGTTGGAAGTTGTTGGTAATCCTGTTGTCATGGAAAACGGAAATCCTGAACTGAAGAAAATCGCCAAATACATTACGAAGTCAAATGATGAGAGCGGTGTAGCCCACGCTCTGAGAGAATGGGTACTGAAATAACCTCTTAAAATAGCAAAAAAAGCATCGGATTCAAAAGCCGATGCTTTTTATTATAGTCTTTTAGTTTACTTTTAGTACTCGCTCCAAAGGTTTGGGGAACCTTTGGAGGTTGGAGATAAGGCGAAGTAAGTTCGCTTCAATAGCTGCAGACAGCTTGTACAGTCGAGTGACTGTGCAAGGTTGGAGATAGTACTTGCGGAGCAAGTCACCCCTGCAGAGTACGGCAAAGCGAGTTCACACAATCCATTGGAGTGTGTGAAGTTGGAAATAAGGAAACGGAGTTTCCTCTTACGTCGAAGTAATAAAAGAAAAACTAAATGACTATATTAAAAGTTCAACAAAGCCAAGAAACTTTCTGCTTCAAGTGATGCACCACCAACAAGCGCACCGTCAACGTCTGGACATGCCATGTATTCAGCAACGTTTGATGGGTTTACAGAACCACCGTATTGAACACGAACCTTGTCTGCAACTTCTTGACCGAAATCAGCAGCAACAACGTCACGAACAGCTTTACACATGTTTTGTGCATCATCTTTAGTAGCTGATTTACCAGTACCGATTGCCCAGATTGGCTCATAAGCAATAACAAGTGATGCTACTTGTTCAGCAGTCAAGTCTTTCAAAGCTGCAGAAACTTGTGCACCTACAAATTCTACTGCTTTACCAGCTTCGTAAGTTTCAAGTGACTCACCACAACAGATGATTGGAGTCAAACCGTTACGGAAGATTGCATGAGCTTTTTTATTAATATCTTCATCAGTTTCGTGGAAGTAATCACGACGCTCTGAGTGACCGATAACAACATAGTTAACACCCATTTCAGCCAATACTTTTGGAGATGTTTCACCAGTGAAGGCACCTGCATCTTCAAAGTAGCAGTTTTGAGCAGCAACTTTCAATTCAGAATCTTTAGCGAACCACAAAAGAGCGTTCAAATCTACAGCTGGAGCTGCGATAGCTGCTTCAATTTTGTCGCCAGCAGGCAATTTTCCTGCAATCGCCTCAACGAAAGCTTGTGCTTCTTGAGGGTTTTTATTCATTTTCCAGTTACCGGCAATGATTGGTTTACGTGACATTTCACATACCTCTTCTTTTTTATTTTACAAGGTCCATTATAGCATAAACTCAGCGAAGATTAAAGAATTTCTGTGCATTTTATGAATACTTACAGAAAAACTCTCTACCCGAAAGTAGAGAGTTACAATTAAGTTGTCTGACTATAATTGTTATTTCTGGGAACTCAATCGAATTAAGCTTCGATTTCTGTAACCATACCTGAACCAACAGTACGTCCACCTTCACGGATAGAGAAAGTAGTACCTTGTTCAACGGCGATTGGGTGGATCAATTCAACGTCGATAGTAACGTTATCACCAGGCATTACCATTTCAGTACCTTCTGGCAATTTGATTGAACCAGTTACGTCAGTTGTACGGAAGTAGAACTGTGGACGGTAGTTGTCGAAGAATGGAGTGTGACGTCCACCTTCTTCTTTAGTAAGGATGTAAACTTCACCTTTGAATTTAGTGTGTGGGTTGATAGAACCTGGTTTAGAGATAACTTGACCACGTTCGATTTCATCACGTTGTACACCACGAAGAAGCACACCAACGTTATCGCCGGCAAGACCTTCGTCAAGTTGTTTACGGAACATTTCAACACCAGTAACAACTGCTTTTGATTTTTCTTCTTGAAGACCAACGATTTCGATTTCGTCGTTGACACGAACAGTACCACGGTCGATACGTCCTGAAGCTACAGTACCACGACCAGTGATTGAGAATACGTCCTCGACTGGAAGCAACAATGGTTTGTCAGTGTCGCGTTCTGGTTCTGGAATGTACTCATCAACAGTGTTCATCAATTCCATAACGATGTCTTCGTACTTAGAGTCACCTTCAAGAGCTTTAAGAGCTGAACCTTGGATAACTGGAAGATCATCACCTGGGAAATCGTATTCTGAAAGAAGGTCACGGATTTCCATTTCAACCAACTCAAGCAATTCTTCATCGTCAACCAAGTCAACTTTGTTCATGAAGACGATAAGGTGTTTAACACCAACCTGACGTGAAAGAAGGATGTGCTCACGAGTTTGTGGCATTGGACCGTCAGTTGAAGCTACTACAAGGATCGCACCATCCATCTGAGCAGCACCAGTGATCATGTTTTTAACGTAGTCCGCGTGTCCTGGAGCGTCGATGTGAGCATAGTGACGTTTTTCAGTTTCGTACTCAACGTGTGCAGTGTTGATAGTGATACCGCGCTCGCGCTCTTCTGGAGCAGCATCGATAGACGCATAGTCTTTAGGTTGGTTAACTGATGAAGGCAAGCGACGTGCCAATACAGTTGTGATAGCTGCTGTCAAAGTAGTTTTACCGTGGTCAACGTGTCCAATTGTACCAATGTTAACGTGTGGTTTACTACGATCGTATTTTTCTTTTGCCATTTTGGTAAAAGCCTCCAATAAAATATATTTTATAGATAGACAGTAGGCAATACAGTCTAACTTTACCTTACTATTCTATCAAATTGTAGCAGAATTGCAAGCATTTTCTATCGTTTTTTATTTTATCCATGTTCTGCAAGGGCTATTAGCTTCGCTCATAACCTTTTTTATCATCCCATTTTAACCTATTACTCAACTAAAAACACCTCACTTCCGTAGGAATATTGATGTTACCATAGCTACAAGGTGCCACAAATACGAGACTACTGCAACAGACCTTTCTCCGTTCAGTCATCCTACGACTCCCTGGCAAGCCTCTTGCTATAGGTGTTGAAAATATATTGACTATTTTCACTTAATGATACAGTTGATAATAAGGCTGAATAGGAATGGACGCGCCAATACTAGAAGAATAAATCCAGTCCTTGCCTTCCAACTGAGCAAAGTCTTCTGCTTTTCCTGTTAGGATAATGCCTGCGAACTCCAACTGATCAATCTCTTCTTGTTTGGTAAAGTCGGTGTTACCAAACTTATCGACAAAGGCCTGCAAGTCATCCACAGGTATGTCCAGGTACTGTGCTCGCTCCTGATCTCCCGATTCTAAGAACTCTTTCATATAGTCCATACCTGACATATAGTCTTCTGGCATGGCCGAAAAGACCAGTTGAATATCCTCTGGCTCTAATCCCAAAAGTTGCTCTGGACGATAGTGATAGGTATTTTGTTTCCCTTCTGTCCCTATCCAATACCAATTTTGCTTGAGGTTGCTAGGAATCATCTCCTTGATTTTTGCCAAGCTGTACTTCTTATCAAAGGAAATAGCCACTTCTACTAGTTGACCGCTCATTTCTCTTAGATATGGCAATTCTTTAGCAATCTCTGACTCACTCCACACAATCTGATTCTTATTGTAAAAAACGGGTACCTTGGTATTGGTTGTATGATCATATAGGTATTTGAAGGTATTCCCAGGTATATGCTGGGCAAAGTCATAATGACTATCAAACAGGTCATAGTAAATTTCGTGCTGACCAAAAGCCATTGGAACACCGTCTAAATCCTTGTACAAATCGAAGTAGAGCTTTCCAGATACATAACTCGTGCTTTGGATTTTAATGCCATCATGATTTATATTTGGATAGGCGATTTCCATTAACATCGTTTGTTCCCACACCTCACGACCTTCTCGTGCACCGACGATGATTTTTACGGTTTGAACGCCAATCAATAATAAGATAAAGCCGATGAGCGATGATAGCCCTATTGTCTTCCATAAATTCTTCCGCTTACTCTTTTTTGTCACTTCTTCAAAAGTCTTCATAGTCATATCCTCTCTCTTCTAGCATTTTCCTCAACTGCTTGCGTCCGCGGTAAAGGCTGATTTTCACCCAACTTTGACCAGCACCTAAAATATGCGCAATCTCCTTGATACTCATATCTTGGAAATAATAGAGGTCAATCACCTGCTGGTACTTACTGGGCAAACCTTCCACCGCTTGATAGAGTTCCTCATAGCCTTCTTGGTCATAGATCAAAAAATTTTCAGGTCTAAAAAACTCCTTTTGTAAAATTTCATGGTAGCGCTTGTCTCTCCTGTATTTGTCAATGTAGGCCCGAACTGCAGAACGGTAAAGCCAAGCTCTTAGTTTTTCGAAAGGAAGGACAATATCAGATTCAAGCAATTTGACCAATACATCTTGGGCAATATCCTGACTGTCAGCTGGACTGGCTCCTGATTTTTGCAGATAGTAGGAAATCTCCTCTGCAATACCAATAATTTCTTTTTCATATTGATCCAGTTTGATACTTATCTCCTCCTTTCACTGATAAAACGAATAAGGGATGGTTTGGTTACGCTTTCTTATAATTATTATATATTTTTAGAATAGAAAAAAACAACCTCCGAAGAAGTTGTTTTGTAGTGGTATTAACCTGAGTTGCGCAAACCTGTCGCCACACCATTGATGGTAATATGAATGAGATTCTCTTGTTCTTTGCTCAATTCTCCACGACGAAGACGATGAATTAATTCAATCTGAATATAGTTGAGCACATTGAAATAAGGCATGCGATAATCAAGACTGGCTTTTAGGAACGGTAGTTCTGCTAAAAGCTCATCATTTTGCTCGATTGATAAAATGATTTCTTTGGTCAACTGCCATTCATCTAAAATGACATGGAAGATATTTCGTACCTCTTCGCTTTCACACATTTTAGCATATTCAAATGCGATATTCATATTGGATTTAGACAATACCATATCCACGTTTGATAGAAGTGAACGGAAGAATGGCCAAGATTCGTACATTTTTTGTAACTTAGACAAATTATCAGGATGCTTATCGATAAAGCGTTTGAAACTTGAACCAACTCCATACCAACCTGGCAACATGACACGGTTTTGTGACCAGGAGAATACCCATGGAATCGCACGCAAACCACCGATTTCTGTGATAGTTTTTCGAGCCGCTGGACGTGAGCCAATGTTCAAGCTTGATACTTCACGAATTGGACTAGCGGCAAAGAAATAATCATAAAAATGTGGATTATTGAACACAAGATCTCTATAAATACGATAGCTATCTGATACAATTTCATCCATGGTTTCGCGATAGCCATCGATTTCATTTGGATCGGTAATCATTTGTGTGACCATACGGTCAAGCGTTGCAGATACCAGCATTTCTAAATTATAGTAGGCTGCGTCCTTGTTACCGTATTTATTGCCTATCACTTCGCCTTGTTCTGTCAAACGAAGTCGGTCCTTGATGGAACCAAATGGCTGAGATGTAATCGCATCGTAGGAAGGACCACCACCACGACCAACAGTACCACCACGACCATGGAAGAAGGTGATGTTTACTCCGTAGTCTTGACCAATTTGCGTCAATTCATTCTGTGCTTTGTAGAGTGTCCAGCCGGAGGATAGGTAGCCACCATCCTTGTTGGAATCTGAGTAGCCAAGCATGATTTCTTGGTAGTATTTATTGCCTGCAATCCAACGTTTCGCTAAATCTAATTGCAGATATTGTCGCATGGTATCAGGTGCATTATCTAAGTCCTCGATTGTCTCAAAAAGTGGAACAATCTGAACACGGGCATTATCGACATCTACTAGACCAACTTCTTTTAATAGGACAGCTAATTCCAGCAAATCAGAAACACTCTCCGAGTGTGAAATAATATGTTGCTTGATGATTTCCTCACCTAGCTTATCTTTCAATTCACGCGCAGCAGCAAAGATAGCCAATTCTTTTTCTAATTGTTCTGACTTTGGCATGTGCGTTGCAGAAAGAATGCGTGGATCAGTTTCCAACTGTTTCAAAAGAACATGGCATTTAGCTTCCTCAGATAAACTGGAGTAGTCTTCTACGATACGGGCAGAAGCCAATAGTTCCGCAACACTCGCTTCATGAATAGAAGAGTCTTGGCGCATATCGATACTAGCTAGGTAGAAACCAAACGCTTCAACCGCTTCAAGTAATTCTGTAAAATCACCTTTCAATAGCGCCATAGATTTATTTTCAATCAAAGATTGTTTGATGGCTAATAAATCAGCTTTAAACTCGGCTACATTACTATAGCGAACATCTGACGGCTTATTGTGAACTAGATAATCTCTTGTATTTGCAAGTTTCATCTGAATATAGTGAAAAGCACGACGATAGGGCTCATTTTCACGATAGACAGAACTATCTTCAGATAAATCCGCCAGCATCTTAACCGCTGTAGATACATTCACAATGGAAGTTGAGAGCGAAAAATTCCGATAGAGTTTATAGAGTTGCTCATCGTAATAATTCATAATGACTTCACACTGAGTCAAGGCTGACAGCTTCAAGGTCTCTGCAGTAACAAATGGATTTCCATCACGGTCTCCCCCAATCCACATACCCATTGTAATTGGACGAGGGTTATTTAAGGCGATTCCTTTCTCAGCAGCCAAACGTTTGTATTCCCGCTGCAACTTAGTGACAGCCTTAATAAAGGAAGAATTGTAATACTCCATAACGTTTGTGATTTCGTTGGTTACTTTCAACTTCTTCTCACGAATCATATCCGTCTGCATGATAATTTCAATGTAACAACGGAGCTCATCTTCCCATTTGTTTTTATTGAGCAAGCCCAATTTTACATCGCGATAACGACGAAGCAACTCATGAATATGCTTGGTTAAATCAAGCATAGACTGACGTTGAACCTGAGTAGGATGGGCTGTCAAGACTGGAACAACATTCAACTTTTCAAGGATTTCAGCTGCATTTTCTTGTTTGGAAACCATATCAATTGTTGTTGAAATCTTACCAAGATAATCTTGATCAATATTGTTTTGGTGATTGATTTCATAGGCCAAGTCAACATCTTCTGATATATTAATCAAAAGTGGCAAAACAGCAAAGTATCTAGAAATAACTGCTAGTTCATCATTATTTAACTGACTGATAATAGCAATCAATGCCTGATAATCATCCTGACGAGACAATTGAGATAATTCTACAATTTTAGCAAAAGTCTCTGCAGGCATCATTTGAGCTGCTACTTCTTCCAAAATAGATGTTAGAATCGTTACTTCTTCACGGATTGCTTCCTTGTTGTTATAGTTTTCTAATTTTTGAATAGCCATCTCCTACCTCTTTCCTATCTCTAAATTAGCGTACGCTCTATTTCTTCTTCAATTAATCGACGTTTTTCACTAGCATCAATATTCAGAACAAACCCTATCCCGATGGAAATAATCAAAAGACTCGATCCCCCCTGTGACAAGAAGGGGAAAGTTACCCCCGTTGCAGGAATAATTCCTGAAATTCCTCCGATATTGACAAATGTTTGAATCAGAAGCATACCTGCCATTCCAAGTGCCATCATCGCATTAAATGGACTACGAGCACGGACGCCTACAATAATAATTCGAATAATCAAAAAGAACAATAAGGCTAGAATTAAACTAGCTCCGACAAAACCGAGTTCTTCAATGACAATCGAAAACGCAAAGTCGGTGTGGGCCTCTGGTAGATACCCCTTTTTCTCAATCGAATTTCCCAAGCCACGTCCAAGCCATCCACCGTTACTCATCGCATAGTAAGAATGAGTCAATTGAAGACCTGAGTTGGTGGCATTACCAAATGGATCAAAATAGGCCGCAAAACGACGAGCAATATAACCAAAGAGCGGAATTTTTTCCACCGTTTCTACACCCAAAATACGAATCGTCCCTAGAATAACTGTTGAGGCGGCCACAATTCCCAAAACCGCTGTTGAAAACCAGCGATAGGCAATCCCACTCACACTGATCATCACGACCATAATCAGCACAATAATCGTCGCATTCCCCAAGTCTGGCAGTGTCGCAACTAGACCAAGGAGGAGCAGACTGACCACCCGCCAATCTGTAAACTCTTTCGGAATCCAACTTCCTTTAATCAACGATACATAGTCATAAGTCCGAATATCCGCCTGTTGTTTTGCAAACTCATGTGCCAGATACCAAATGATAATTAATTTCAAATATTCGGCCGGCTGCAAGGTTCCTGCGATCGGCAGAGGAATCCAGCCATGAGCCCCGTTAATCGGAGTAAACAACCGAGAAATAGCTAACAGAAATACTTCTACCAAAATAACCGAATAGATAACGGCTTTCTTGCGTAAAAAACTTAATTTCATACGATAAATCGTATAGATTGCTACCAAGCTGACAATCCAGAATCCTGCCTGGTTAATCACTGTTCTAAATGGATTTCCACCATTAATAATTTGCGTAGCACTGGTTGTCGAATAGACCATGACCAACCCAATCACCGATAAGATGAGATAGGGAATCAGTATGGAGTAATTCAACAACTGGCGTTTGTCAATCTTCATTGCTTATCCAACCTTCTTCGAGTATAGCTCTTATTATAGCATACTTTGTATAAAAATACTTATCACTTTCTAAGTTGCTCTGCAAACATTCGGAACTAACTTTTGTCAACAAGAAAAAGGCCGAAGCCTTTCATATCTATTCAAATGTTTCAAGATAAAATTCAATTTCATCCCCATTTGCAACTATAAGGTCTTTAGCCCCTTTATCAGCCATTTGGCCATTAACTTTATACATCCAGTATGTATTGGTACTCGCATCTTGGCTAACACCATCAATTTCTGTTATCAAACCATTGTCTTCTACAATGTCATGATGTTCTTTAAGCACATCCATGACACTATCACCTTCTTCCGCAGTAACTTCCTGACGATTCTCTTTGTCCTTGGTTGTAATCTGCAAAGTGACTTCGATAGCCGAGTTGCTCTGTTTCTCAGTAGTGTTTGTACAAGCAGCCAAGAAGAGCGAGAAGACAACCGTCAACATAAGACTAATTTTTTTCATTTATAAAATCTCCTAAAAATATAATCAATAATTGGATAAAACAAAACTGTTGAAGCAGCGTGTAAACTATCAAAGACTAGACCATTAAGCCAGAAGACGATAGGGGAAATCCCAAACTGTGTCGCAGATAAAAAACTTATCGTTAGCCCATACAAAAAGACAAGAATCCCCGCCAGAAGACTCTGTAGCCACAAGGGAATGCTCTCTTTTTTGATAGAGGGACCAATTGCCAACCACCATATAAATTGGATGAAAGCAAAACTAAGAACTTGCCACAAAACAACTGTTCCAAATCCAAAAAGCAAGCCACTCCCTACCATCGCTAGTATCATCAATGTCCAGCTCTCCAGCAAACTGAAATAGGACAGAACAATGAGGAAAATAGCCGTAAGAGGCTTTATATTTGGAAATGGACCAAAAACCACCCTTAAAACAATCGTCAAAGAGGACAGAACAACTAGCTGACTAACACGTCTTACTTTTTCACTTTTGTCATGCATACCAATTTAGCCTACCTTATTCCCTTTATTATGTCAAGTTCAGATAATCTTTTACTATTTCTTGAATTGTATTTTTTTGATTTTTTCATGATTTTACGGTAGAATTGAGGAGATGAGAAAGAAACTAAATCCGATGATTGTTGTTGGTTTTTTCCTATCCTTCTTTGCTCTTATTTTCATCACTGGGGTGACTGGAAATACTGTAAATAAGACGGAGGTAGCTAACGAACCCGCAGTCACACAATCAAACACCAGTACAAGTTCTAAAACAACAAATTCTAGCTCAAGTTATTACATTGCAAATGCGCTCGAAATGAAACCTATCGTCGACGTTTCTGCTTGGCAGAGACCTTCTGAAATTGACTACGATACTCTTAGCAAAAATATTTCTGGCGCAATCGTTCGTATTCAAAGTGGATCACACACTAAAAACGAAAATACAGCGACTGATAAAAACGGGTTAGATAAATCCTTTGATACCCATATTAAAGAATTCCAAGCAAGAAATATCCCTGTTGCTGTCTATGCCTATGTCACGGGAAATAGTATTGAGAGCATGCAGGAGGAAGCTCGAAGCTTTTATAAGGCCGCAAATAAATACAAGCCAACCTTCTATTGGTTAGACGTTGAAGAATATACCATGGATGATATGAATGCTGGAGTGGAGGCTTTTCGAAAAGAGTTAGAAACTCTCGGTGCTAAAAACATTGGAATTTACGTCGGAACCTATTTCATGGAAGACCATAGCATCAATGTGGATAAATTCGATGCAGTCTGGATTCCTACATATGGTGATGATTCTGGCTACTACAATGCCGCTCCAAATACTGATTTGGATTACGATCTCCACCAGTACACATCACGTGGGTATGTCAACGGATTTGAACACCATTTGGATTTAAACCTCATTACTACACTCAAAGATCCTAACGAAGTTTATCAGAAACTATTTACAACACCCGAATAAAATGATACAATTTCACTAATTACATATACACAAAGGAGTGCTTCGGCTGAGATCGCAACTGCGAAATCCTCGAACCTGATCTAGTTAAAACTAGCGTAGGAATTGTGTGCTTTATAGAATGATACTATACTCTGCTATAAACACTCCTTTGTTGACCATCTACAAAGGAGTCTTTTTATGTCCACATCAAAATTACCCATCCTAGCCGAAGTCGCTATCTTTTCTGCAATTGCCCTCGTCTTTGACAAAATCCCGCTCTTTACAATGCCCCAAGGTGGATCCGTGTCTTTAGTCATGCTTCCAATCTTACTGCTTGCTCTACGCCACGGACTAGGGGTGGGGGTTCTTACTGGTGGTATTGTCGGAACCATTCAACTTTTCTACGGTGGCTACTTCCTAAACGTTTTTCAAGTTTTTCTTGACTACGCGCTTTCTTACGCCGGAATTGGTTTAGCAGGTTTAGTGGCACCCACCCTATCCAAACAAAAAGATCTAAAAAATGCTACTCTCATCATTACTCTGGCTAGTTTTCTAGGAGGAAGCATCCGATTGATAGCCACCTTCTTATCAGGAATTATTTTCTACGCAGACTACGCTCCAGATGGTATGCCTGTCTGGTTCTATTCCTTTACCTACAATATCAGCTATATTCTTCCTTCCGCTGCAATTGCCTCTATTCTGCTCATTTTACTCTATAGAGCAAGACCAGGTTTTTACAATCTTTAACCAAAACTGTCTGCTGGATTTTATCTAACAGGCAGTCTTTTTAATTATTTTTACTTGCTTTATGCTATAATAGGAGCGTTATAATACATTTTGGAGGAAATTATGGCTTCTTGGATTTCAAGAATTATTAAAGGTATGATTATCGCACTCGGCTTTATCTTACCTGGTGTCTCTGGGGGAGTACTCGCTGCTATCCTCGGAATTTATGAGCGACTAATTGGATTTTTAGCAAATATTCGAAAAGATTTCAAAGAAAACTTTCTTTATTTTGTTCCTGTAGGAATCGGTGGAATTTTGGGAATCGCACTCTTCTCTTTCCCTGTTGAATATTTATTGCAACATTTCCAAGTCCCAGTCTTGTGGGCCTTTGCGGGAGCAATCGTGGGAACTATTCCTAGCCTGCTTAAAGAATCAACTCAAAAGAGCAAACGAGATAGCATTGATTTAGCTTGGTTGATTGGGACATTCGTCGTTTCTGGTCTCCTACTTTACAATTTAAGTGATCTTGTCGGGACACTTCCAGCAAACTTTGCAAGTTTTGTCTTGGCAGGTGCCTTGATTGCTTTAGGGGTACTTGTTCCTGGACTCAGCCCTTCAAACTTACTATTGATTTTGGGTATCTACACGCCAATGCTAAATGGTTTCAAATCACTTGATCTATTCGGTACCTTCCTACCAATCGCAATCGGTGGCGTTCTTGCAATGGTGGCCTTTTCAAAAGCAATGGACCACGCTCTGAAAGTATACCATTCACGTGTTTATCACTTTATTATTGGTATCGTCTCATCATCCACTCTTTTGATTCTGATTCCACAAGCAAGTAATAAAGAGTCAATTTCATATGCTGGCGCGAATTTTGTTACATGGATTGCTGCTATTGTCCTATTTATACTAGGAGCATGGTTAGGCCTTTGGATGAGTAAACTTGAGGAAAAATATAAATAATGGCAAAAAAGGTTAAAATAAAGAAAACCTTGGTGGACCAAATATTAGACAAGGCTAAGATCGATCATGATAGCCTTGTTTTAAATGCTTTCGAAGGTCAACTTCCACCAGGAATTGAAGAACACGAAATTTACAAAACACTGGTATTAACTGGAGATAAAACTGGACCTGTCATTGGAATCGTGCCAATCAATGAGCACCTGTCTGAGAAAAAATTAGCCAAAATCTCTGGCAATAAAAAGGTCAGCATGATTCCGCAAAAGGACTTGGAAAAGACAACTGGCTATGTTCACGGTGCCAACAATCCCGTGGGTATTCGTCAGAAGCATAATTTCCCAATTTACATTGATCAATCTGCCCTTGAACTCGGTCACTTGATTGTCTCTGCTGGTGAAATTGGTCGCTCGATTAAAATTGATAGCCAGGTTTTAGCTGATTTTGTAAAAGCTGACTTTGCTGATTTGATCGAGGGGAGGGACTAAACTTGAAAATCTACTTTGTCCGACATGGAAAGACCGAGTGGAATTTGGAGGGGCGCTTTCAAGGCTATTCTGGTGATTCAGCTCTCTTGCCCGAATCTTATCAGGATTTAGAAAAACTCGGCAAATACCTTGCTGAAATTCCCTTTGATGCTATTTATTCTAGTGATTTGCAGCGCGCACATAACACTGCCGTAGAAATTGCCAAAGCCAATCACCATTGCCAAATCGTTCTAACCACGCCACAACTACGTGAATGGAATTTTGGAAGACTAGAAGGAAGCAAGATGGCAATTTTTCGTGCCATCTACCCCAAACAGGCCTGGGCACTCAAACATAATCTAGCACGATTTAAACACGATGTCTTTGATGCCGAATCTGTCCATCAGGTCACACAGAGAATGGTCGATTTTATCCAGTCTCTTCAAGAAGAAAACCTGGAAACAGTCCTCATCGTCAGTCATGGTGCCTTTCTAACTGCCTCTATTCATCGCCTGCTTGGTTTTCCACCTGCCCAACTGCGTCACCGAGGTGGTTTGGATAATGCTTCCATTTCCATTTTGGAAACGAGAGACTTTGAACACTTTACCGAACTGGCTTGGAATGATACCCGCTACAAATCTCACTAAGAAAGCAGTTTCTTGCTTTCTTTTTTGCTGATTTTTTACCTATTCTATGATAAAATAGAAGGAACAGACTTTGGAGGAATAAAATTTTTATGTCAACTGAACATTTTGAAGAATTAAATGACCAACAGATTGTCCGTCGTGAGAAAATGACGGCTCTTGCTGAACAGGGCATTGACCCATTTGGAAAACGTTTTGAGCGTTCTGCAAATTCAGCTGAATTGAAGGCCCAGTACGAAGACAAATCAAAAGAAGACTTGGAAGAATTAGGGCAAACAGCCATCATCGCAGGTCGTATCATGACCAAGCGTGGTAAGGGTAAGGCAGGTTTTGCTCACATTCAAGACCGCGAAGGCCAGATTCAAATCTACGTTCGTAAGGATGATGTTGGCGAAGAAAATTATGAAATCTTCAAAAAAGCAGACCTTGGTGACTTTATCGGTGTCGAGGGAGATGTCTTCAAGACAAACGTTGGTGAGTTGTCTATCCATGCTCGCAAGTTGACTCACCTTTCTAAAGCGCTCCGCCCATTGCCAGAAAAATTCCACGGTTTGACAGACATCGAGACCCGCTACCGCAAGCGTTATTTGGACTTGATTACCAACCGCGAGAGCTTTGATCGCTTTGTGACTCGTTCAAAAATCATCTCAGAAATCCGCCGTTACCTTGACGGACTTGGTTTCTTGGAAGTGGAGACACCTGTCCTTCACAACGAAGCTGGTGGTGCTGCAGCCCGTCCATTCATCACCCACCACAATGCCCAAAACATTGACATGGTCCTTCGTATCGCGACAGAACTCCACCTCAAACGCCTGATTGTCGGCGGTATGGAACGCGTTTATGAAATCGGCCGTATCTTCCGTAACGAAGGTATGGATGCGACCCACAACCCTGAGTTCACTTCCATCGAGGTCTACCAAGCTTATGCGGATTACTTGGACATCATGGACTTGACAGAAGGCATTATCCAGCATACTGCCAAGGCAGTTGTCGGCGACGGCCCTGTGACTTACCAGGATACTGTCATCAATATCCATGAGCCATTCAAGCGTATCCACATGGTTGATGCCATTAAGGAACAAACTGGCGTGGACTTCTGGCAAGAGATGAGCTTCGAAGAAGCAAAAGCCCTTGCAGCTGAGCACAAGGTCCCTGTGGAAAAACACCATACAGAAGTGGGGCAAATCATCAACAGCTTCTTTGAAGAATACGTTGAAGCAACTCTTATCCAACCAACCTTTGTCTATGGTCACCCAGTAGCCGTATCTCCACTGGCTAAGAAAAACGATGAAGACCCACGTTTCACAGACCGCTTCGAGCTCTTCATCATGACCAAAGAATACGGAAACGCCTTTACAGAGCTCAACGACCCAATCGACCAATTGGAACGCTTTGAAGCCCAAGCCAAAGCTAAAGAACTCGGTGACGACGAAGCGACAGGCGTTGACTACGACTACATCGAAGCCCTCGAATACGGTATGCCACCAACAGGTGGACTTGGAATCGGTATCGACCGCCTCTGCATGCTCCTGACAGATACCACTACTATTCGGGACGTACTCCTATTTCCGACGATGAAATAAGCAAGAGTAGCTTGCTAGGATTGTTTTCACTAGAATGTACCAATCGCTCTCCAGTTTCTTAGCGATTGGCTGAAAAGGTCTACTAGACCTTTTCACTCCCTATGATGAAATAAAAATTACAAACTGTTTAACACCGATACGTAAAACACTCTTGGAAATTCCAAGAGTGTTTTTGCATGCAAAAAATCCCAACCATATGGTCAGGATTTTCAGGAGATTATGAAAAATATTTAGGATTGACTATAGTATAGCTCATCCTATCAACTATCTCATCAGTCTTGGGACTGATTCTCTTCTTTTTTTGCAAAATAATCTCGGACAATTGGCGCAACTTCTTTTCCGTAGAGTTCGATAGCACGGAGGACATCTTCATGTGGCATTGAGCCGGTTGGGAGATGGAGGAAGAAACGGTCCAAGTCAAGTGTTTCAATAGTCTTGATAATTTTTTCAGCGACTCGTTTTGGATCTCCGACGATGGTTGCACCTTCGTCTGTCAGAGAGTAGAGATATTGCGCCTTGGTCATCTCGCTCCAATGTGGGCGGTCTTTAGCGATATTGTCCGTAATTACCTTGGTTGGATGATAGTATTCTTCCACAGCCTTGTCATGGTCGTCTGCAATCCAGCCCCAAGAATGGGCTGCAACTTTCGTTTTCTTTGGATCATGACCTGAATTGCGGGCAACCTTGCGATAAGCATCGACTAAAGGTTTAAAGCGATGGGCACCTGCACCAATGACTGCATACACAATCGGCAAGCCTTTCTTAGCAATCTTGATAGTGGATTCTACATTACCACCTGTTGCCACCCAAATGGGAAAATCTTCCTGAACAGGACGTGGATAGACTGGCTTATTATCGACTGACTGGGTAAAATGCCCATCCCACTGGAGATTGGTTTCCTTGTCAATTTCCAAAAGCATATCCAACTTTTCATCGAAGAGTTCTTCATAGTCATGGAGATCATAACCAAACAAGGGGAATGACTCCGTAAAGGAACCACGACCCGCCATGATTTCCGCTCTGCCATTTGACAAAGCGTCAATGGTGGTATACTGCTGATAGAGCCTTACAGGGTCCATGGAGGAAAGGATAGAAACTGCTGATGTTAGCTTGATATGCTTGGTATTGACGGCACCAGCTGCCAGCACAATCTCAGGTGCAGAAACCGCAAAATCTTCGCGGTGATGTTCTCCAATCCCATAGACATCAAGCCCTACCGCATCTGCTAGCTCGATCTCTTTGACTAGTTGACGAATCCGCTCGTCGTGGCTGTATGTCTCACCTGTTTTTTCTAGTGGTGTTGTTTCACCAAATGTTGAAATACCTAATTCTACCATGATGTGTTCTCCTTTACATATTTTACTTATTTGATGGTATTATTTTATCACTAACTAGTGATAAAATCAATTGATTTGCTCAAAAAATAAAACGACTAGGAAAACCTAATCGTTTCATCATATTATTCGTAACGTAATGCCTCAATTGGATCAAGCTTAGAAGCCTTATTAGCAGGAAGAACGCCGAAGACAATTCCGACTGCTGCTGAAAAGGCTAAACTTCCTAATACAACCGGTATTGATATTTCAGCTGTCATCTCTCCCATAACCTTTGTGGCGTTGAGAATAAACACAATGGCTTGAGCGATAGCTAAACCGATTGCTCCACCTAAAGTGGTCAAGACCATAGCTTCAATCAAGAACTGCATCAAGATATTTCCTCGGGTTGCCCCCAGAGCTTTACGAAGACCGATTTCACGTGTCCGCTCAGTCACAGATACCAACATGATGTTCATAACACCGATACCACCTACAAGAAGTGAAATTCCTGCAACAGCACCGATAAACGTAGTGACACCTGACATTTGGTTCTTAAAATCATCTAACATAGCTGACATATCATAGATATCATAACGGGCTTCCTTTAGACCTGTAATGTTGGTCAAGTATGCTGCGGCAGCCTGACCAACCTCAGCAGCTCTACTCACATCTTCTACATGGACATAAAGGCCACTATTTTCCTTGGTACCCATTTCAGCAGCTAGTTGCGTATTGGTCATAATGGCATTTCCGCCTGAGTTGAAACCATAGAGGGAAGTACCTGCTTTGGGATCTTTGTAAACACCAACTACAAGGTAAGAATTGGCATTGACATTGACGATTTGGTTGAGGGCTGCATCGGTTGAACCAAAAAGCTTCTCAGCCAAGGCAACATCCAACATGATAATACGGGAAAATCGGCTGTAATCGTTAGCTGTGAAACGACGGCCAGCCAAGATTTCTAATGCCTTTATGTCAAAATAGGATTGACTAACACCAGTAATAAAGACATTATCAGCTTGCGCATTGCCCGCTGCTACAGTAGAGGTACTTGAAGCACTAATGTAGTAGCCACTGAGCCCATCGATTTCCAAAAGCCCCTTTAACATTGTGTCCGTTACATCTGGCTCCTGTTCTTCAGAAGCCTCGCCAGGAACTGTGTACGTAAATGCACCCTGAGTTCGTTCTTCAGTTCCAACAAAGGGAGTAAAGTAGACCTGAACATTATTCTGATCACCAGCCAGAGACTTTTCAATACTCTTAGACATACCTGTTCCCATTGCTACAATGATCACAACAGAGGCCACACCGATGATAATACCTAACATAGTCAAAAGAGAACGCATCTTATGGGCTAGGATAGACTTGAGGGCAAATTTCCAGTTTTCCATCTATACCTCCTCCCTTCTACTATCTTCTGTAATGACACCGTCACGCAAGACTATTTTACGTTTGGCATAGGCAGCAATTTCAGGTTCGTGTGTAACCATGATAATGGTCTTTCCTTCATTATTCAACTCTGTCAAGAGTTCCATGATTTGCTCACCTGTTTTAGTATCCAAGGCACCTGTTGGCTCATCCGCCAAGATAATAGCTGGTGTATTGACCAAGGCACGCGCAATAGCCACCCTTTGTTTCTGTCCACCTGATAGCTCAGATGGCAGGTGAGTCATCCGCTCAGCCAACTCCACTTTTTCCAAATAACGTTTAGCTAATTTTTTCCGTTGATTGGCTGGAACTCCTGCATAAATCAAAGGCAATTCAACATTTTGAAGGGCATTGAGTTTTGATAGCAGGAAGAATTGTTGGAAGACGAAACCAATTTGGTCATTACGAACGGAGGCTAATTTCTTCTCAGACAGTTGACTGACTTCTTCACCTTCTAACCAATAGTTCCCTGAACTGGAACGATCTAAAAGACCGATAATATTCATCAAGGTTGATTTCCCTGAACCAGACGGTCCCATAATAGCAAGAAACTCACCTTCTTCCACCTCGAGATCTATATCTTTAAGGACACGAAGTTCTTGGTCACCGTTTTTATAGGATTTGTTTATATTGGTTAATCTAATTAGCTGGTTCTTCATAGGCTTCAACCTCTTTTCCTTCTTCAAGGTCTGGAGTTGGAATGGTGATGACCTGATCTCCTGCTGCAATACCTCCTGTCACCTCTTGGTTGAGAGCATCAGCATTTCCCAACGTTACTTCCACTTTTTTAGCTTTTCCTTCAACAATGGTCCACACAAAGTTTTTATCGCCTTCTGGTACAACTGCTGTTACAGGAATTAAAATATGGTTGGTAGTATTGACCACTTCAATATTCACAGTAAAACCTTGCTTCAATTCACCCAATTCACTGGTCAAGGCAGCCTTGAAAGGATATTTGGCACCTGAACCACCACCTGCACCTGCTACTGCACTTGCGGTTTGATCTGTTGCTGGATAATTTGAAATATAGGTAATCTTTCCAGTCCAAGACTTATCAGGATATACCTTGCTGGTCAATTTTACTTCTTGATCAACTGCAATATTTGCCAAATCATATTCCGTCAAATTTCCTGTCACTTGTAGGCTACCTTGGTTGACGATATGAACAACGGTCTGACTAGAAGTTGAACTCTTCGAAACTGATTTATTTACTTCAACAACCGTACCAGCTACTGTACTTGTAACTGTAGCTTCTTGCAAGGCTGTATACGCTTTATCCACAGCAGCTTGTGCATCTGCGTACGAATCATTCAAGTCTGCCAACTGCATATCTACTGAACGTTGAGCTGCAGCTGTTGCCGCTTCATCTGTTGCAGCATCACCCGTTGTTTGAACAGTCTGACCATTGTTTCTCAAATCATAAATCTGACGTCCAATCTTATCACGCCCACGAACAGCAGTATCCAAAGCAGACTGCAATTCTGTTGCATCATAGCGAATCAATGGTGTTCCTACTTCAACCTGAGTTCCTGGCTCAACTAAGACCTCGCTCAAATCTCCTTTTGAAGGATCATAGTAAACGTATTGTTCATCTGCTGCAGAAATCGTTCCTGTCAATAAGGTCGATGAAGCAATCGAGCCCTCTTTAGCTACTGTATAGGTCAAACTGGTCGCAACTTGCTCTGTAGAAGTCGGTGAGGAACCACCTAATACACCTCCAAATACCAAGGCACCACCAATTAAGGCGACAGCCGCAACACTGAGACCACTGAACAAAGCAATTTTAGCCTTCTTTGTCTTTAACATATGATACTCCTTTTCTAATTCAAAACATATTTATTTTGTATTGTCTTTATAATACACAAATACACGTTTTTTTGCAAGTGTTTTCTTAATTATTTTACAAAAAGTTCGGTATTTTTCCTACTTACAATTTTGTAAGAGAACGTAGCGGATTTTTGATTGATAAGTAAAAAAACGATAGAATGAAGATAATTATCATTTAGAGGAGAAAAACTCATGAAAGAATTTGATATTATTGCCATTGGTGGAGGCAGCGGCGGTATTGCTACTATGAACCGTGCTGCTATCTATGGGGCTAAGGCTGCTGTGATCGAAGGAAGCCACCTTGGCGGAACCTGTGTTAACCTTGGCTGTGTTCCTAAAAAAATCATGTGGTACGGTTCTCAAGTGGCTGAAGCCATTCACCACTATGGCCCTGAATATGGATTTACTAGCCAAGAAGTGACCTTTGATTTTGCCACCTTGCGTAAAAATCGCGAAGCCTATATTGAGCGTTCACGCGCATCCTACGGTAATACTTTTAACAATAACGGAGTAGAAGTTATCCAGGGTTTCGCACGTTTTGTGGATAATCAAACAGTTGAAGTCAATGGTGAGCTGATTCGTGCAAAACACATTGTTATCGCAACTGGCGCCAAACCGGTAGTCCCTGCTATTCCTGGTAGTGAGCTAGGGATTGTATCTGACGATGTCTTTGCATGGGAAGAATTACCTTCTTCTGTGGCTGTGATTGGTGCTGGTTATATCGCTGTAGAAATGGCTGGTCTCCTACATGGACTCGGTGTCCAAACAGACCTCTTTGTTCGTGGAAATCGCCCTCTTCGTAGCTTTGATACCTACATTATTGATGCCTTGATGGAAGAAATGCAACGTACCAACCTTCCACTCCATACTGGGAAAACTCCTGTCAGTCTTGAAAAAACTGATGATGGACAAATCCAGATTAACTTTGCTGACGGTAGTAACCATATTGCTCAGAAGGTCCTTTGGGCAATTGGACGTAAACCAAATATTGACAAACTCAACCTAGAAGCAACTAGTGTTCAACTTACTTCTTCAGGACATATTTCTGTCAATGAATACCAAGAAACAGCTGTACCAGGCATCTATGCCCTCGGTGATGTGACTGGTGAAAAAGAATTAACACCCGTTGCAATCAAGGCAGGTCGCCTTTTGGCAGAACGTTTATTTAACAATAAACCAACCGCAAAAATGGATTACACAACCATCCCAACTGTCGTCTTTTCTCACCCCGCTATCGGAACCGTTGGTCTAACTGAGGACGAAGCGATTGCCCAATACGGTCAGGACAATGTAAAAGTCTATACTTCAGCCTTTACTTCTATGTACACTGCCCTAGAAAATAATCGCCAAATGGCTAAGTTTAAATTAGTAACTGTGGGAGAAAATGAAAAAGTCGTTGGACTGCACGGCATTGGCTATGGTGTCGATGAAATGATTCAAGGATTCTCAGTTGCTATCAAAATGGGAGCTACAAAAGAAGAATTTGATGCCGTTGTCGCCATCCATCCGACAGGTTCTGAAGAATTTGTTACTATGCGTTAACTCAATTGAAAAAGTCCAGACATGAAGGTCAGCACTGTCTGGACTTTTTCTTATGGTAATATAGCAATTGCTCGCACTGGTGAACCCGAAGCCTTCTTCCAATGGGGAAAAGCGATTGAAATCAATGCGCCTGTAGGTGGTACCTGATCCAAGTTTGCCAATACTTCCAACTGATAAATATCTTTTGATAGGAGATAGTATTCTTCTGGTAAACTTCCTCCGTGTTTAGCTGCAGATACTCCTGAATCGGTATCCAATGTTTCATGGCCAACTGCTTTCACCTGACGTTCTTCAATCAAATATTCTAGAGCTTCATGACTCCATCCTGGTGTACGTTGAACTCCATCTTCGTCTAGATTACGAATGGCATCTTGACTAGGCCAGCGCTTTGACCAATCCGAACGAAAGGCAACAAAAGATTCTGGCGCTATCGGACCATATTCAGCCTCAAAGTCTAAAATATCCTGCTTAGTTATCTCATAGTCATTATTTTCTATAACAGCAGATGATTTATCAATAACGTAGAGTGGCAGGAGTAAATCTTTCAAATCAATCTCATCAAGATAACGACCTCCTTCTACAAAATGAATCGGAGGATCAATATGGGTTCCATACTGCCCCACAACCGTAAATTGTTCGACAAAGAAACCATCCTTATGAGTAAATAGGGCTTTCTTTTCGAGAGCTGGTAGCGCAGGGAAATGCGGGCTCTTTTCATTGATTTGGTGAGTCAAGTCTACCCAAGTTTTAGATTTAAGAGTACGGTAAATATCAAGTAATTCTGTCATAGAAATTCTCACTTTCTTTTTTTATTATTCTAGCATAAGTATAGGTTGTTTTACATATAATTTGTTGTTTTTTACTATATAAGTTTCTTATTAGCTGTTATAAAAATCACCTATAGAGTTGTTACATCCGATGAAAGAGCATTGACTTTCTTATCCAATCTCACTATAATTTTTGTTAACCATAAAATTTTAAGAGGATAACAGATGAAAACAACTTCTATCAAATCACTTGTTTATATCGCTATTGGAACAGCCTTAATTTCCACCCTTTCACAAATCAGTCTGTCTATCGGGCCTGTACCATTTACATTACAAACCCTAGCTATCGGCTTAGTAGCTTGTCTATACAAACCCAAGGAGGCAATTACAAGTGTCAGCTTATATCTAGTTCTTGGCGCTATCGGTTTACCTGTTTTTGCTGGTTTTTCTGGTGGCTTTGCTGCACTCACAGGACCGACATCTGGCTTTCTATGGGGGTTTCTACTCTACACTATCATCACTTCTGCCCTCACTAAATCAGACTCCTCACCAGTCACAATTTTTCTAGCCTGCCTACTAGGAACTGCAAGTTGCTTCCTTATAGGCTGTTTTGTATTTAAGCTAGTTTCAGGTGCCAGTTGGACTGACACTATCGGATGGACTGTTCTGCCTTTCATTCTTCCTGATTTAGCTAAAATTACACTAGTCATGATATGTCATCGTTTATTGCAACCTGTTATCAAAAAAGAAGCCTATTTTTCTTAGGCTTCCTTCATTTATTTATTAGCAAACGCATCCAAGAGAACTTGGAATTCTTCATTGCTGAGCGTGATTCCTTTACCCATCTTGGTATGGTCGGGACTCCAAGTTCGGATGTCATACTTGGCCGGTGCACCATTAAAGGATACACGATTGAGTTCCTTGGTCCATCCCTTTTCATTTTCAGATAGCACCAAGAGTTTTTCTTCAATTTCAAATGTAAATTCTGCCATTTGTTACCTCCTTCACTTATTTATTCGAAAAAACTTGTCATTTTTGCGAAAATTCGTTACTATAATTATACCAAGTTTGAAAGGATAATGCCATGAAGAGATTTTTGGAAGTCATTTTAGAGCAAGTCAATATCTTTTTGGGCAATAGCAAAGCTCCTAAGACCATTGAGCCTGACAGCAAGGAAGAGATTAAAAATAATTTGGAACTAGCCCTTTATAAGAAAGCCGCCATTCATGTTATCTACAACGACCGCAGTTTTACAGGCGATATTGTCAAATACGATAAGGAACGTCAACGAATCATCATGAAAAATTTCAAACGTCAGGTTACCAGCATTATAAAAATCGAGGACATCAATAAAGTCACCTTGGTTCCAGATAGCATCAAGACTTCTCAACAACAAACAAAAGGCTGAAATTTCAGCCTTGCAGATTGAAGAAAAAGTCCATTTTGGACAATTTTCTTCAATCTTTTTTCTTTATATTGAAAATTAAAAACTCTCAGAAACACCGAAATATCAATGTTTCTAAGAGTTTAATGACTTGCTATCTTTCGCAAACTTCTTCAATTTTTATATTTTTAAGAGTTTATCTACGTTCTGAAGCTGAAATTTCAGCCTTTTTATGTTTATGCACGAATAGTTAGGGATTGCCCGTCCTCTTGGTAGAGGTTGATGAGGCCAGATTTACAGGCACGAATCATATCGCCAGGATAGATTTCGCGGTCTAGTTTGATCGTCAAGAGTTCCATTGGCTTATTGGCTCGGTCAATCCTCTCACCTGTCGAATCACGAAGCTCTTTAATAGTGGTTTCAAAATGACGGAAACCTGGTCCGTAGAACTCCACTTGGTCACCTTCGTTGATGACATTGCGTTGGCGGATAGTGGCTGTCATGGTTTCCTTATCAAAGGCCACTACTTCGGCGATGAATTTGTATTCTGGAATCTTACGGCGAGCTCCAAAGAGTTGCTCATTTTCACTCGGTGGGCTATAGTAGAAACCTGTCGCCAATTCCCGTTGGGCAACCTTCCACATTTCATCAATCAGGTCTTGCTTGATCGCTTCAAACTTTTCTGGGCTTTCAAGATAAGCATCTACCGCAGCCTTGTAGCAGTTGGTCACTGTTGATACGTAATGGACAGATTTCATTCGACCTTCGATTTTCAGACTATCAACCCCATTTTCAATCATGTCTGGGATATGGTCGATCATACACATATCCACCGCAGACATAGAGAACTCCTCTGGTATTTCCCCCTTAATCGAACGGCGTTCTTCGCCAAATGGGAGGTCGTAGAGGTTGTACTTCCAGCGGCAAGACTGGGAACATCCGCCACGGTTGGCATCGCGTTTGCTCATGTGGTTGGAGAGAACGCAGCGACCTGAGTAGGAAATACACATGGCTCCGTGAACAAAGGCCTCAATCTCAACATCTGTCCGTTTACGGATTTCAGCCACCTCTTCCATGGTCACTTCGCGGGCCAGGACGACACGAGTCAAGCCCAATTCCTTCCAGAACTCGAAGGTCTCATAGTTGGTTGATGAAGCCTGGGTAGACAGGTGGATTTCAAGGCCTGGCGCTTCAGTAGCACAGATAACGATGAGGGCTGGGTCAGATACGATAACGGCATCCAAGCCCATGTCACGCAATTCACGGAACCAGGCTCCTGCTCCTTCTTCATTGCCTTCGTGGGTCACCATGTTGGCAGCAACATAGACCTTGGCGCCACGGGCGTGGGCATATTCAATCCCTTCCCGCATCTCGTCCATGGTAAAGTTACCAGCTCGGCTACGCAGACCGTAGGCCTGACCGCCGACAAAGACAGCATCGGCACCATAATCAATAGCAACCTTTAATTTTTCCAAAGTTCCAGCAGGTGACAAGACCTCGGGACGCTTTAATGTTTTTGACATCATGTAAAATCTCCTCTATTTGCGACGGTTTCCACATGAAACGATATTTTTTCATGTGGAGACCTAGTGCAGAGTTTAGAATATCGCCCAAAGGCATTTTCGTGCTCTGACCTTACATAGTAAGTGACAGAGCTAACTCTGCCAGGTTAAAGTAAATAAATTCTACTATAAATATTGTTATTTAACCTTATTGCGGTCAAATTCGTAGAAGCCTGTATCCAAACCACGTTCAGCTGGATGGAGCTTGCGAACCTGTTCATCCAAAAGGAAGGCCTGATCATAAGTGAAGTCGCCTTTTTCAATCAAATCTCTTGCTTGAACAAAAAGCTTAACAATTTCAACAAAGTTCTGACCAGGGCAATAGATACCATCAAGTTTCCAATTATGATAACCATGTTCATCTAATTCTGACAGCTTGGTCATCATATCAATGTCATTGTTAATAAAGATGTGGGTACCATGTTTGTCCTCAAAGATAGAATAGTGGCTATCTGGGTCGCTCGGCTCAGCTAAGAAAAGTCCGCGTCCACGTGACAAATCTGTCTCATCAGCCTTTGTAAAATTGTAGTAATTCTGTAACAAGGTCCGCTTGGAATGATGAATAACAGAGGCACCGTAGACCAAGATTTCCGCTGGCATTTCCAAGTTCTTAGCAATATCAAAGAGTTCTTCTGATGGAATCTCTCTTGCCAAAACAGCCTCTACTGCTCCATGATCTTTCCAAAAGTTAATCTGACGGCTGGAAGTCACAAAGACAGATGTATCATAGATTAGCTTGAAATTGTAGCCATCACGTTTATTGATATAGAAAATTCCAGTATCTCCGACAACCAGATAATCAACCTTGATTTCCCTCATTAGCTCCATAAACGGTTTGATATTGTCCATCATATCTTGGTGCATGAGGGCATTGGCAGCGACCGTCAATTCCTTCCCAGCGCTATGAACTAGCTCTGCTATTTCCCTGAGTTCATCATAGGTAAAATTTGTTGGGATGCGAAGGGCATGATCCTCTTCCCCAACATAAATACGGTCAACTCCTGCTGCAAGCAGTTCTTTGACCTGCTCAATACTTTCAGCTGTTGCTGTAATGATAATTTTTTCCATAAAGATAATTATATCAAAAAGAGAAATATCTGATAAGTGACCACCCGTATTTTAATGTTCAGACTTTTCTAATTTTTCTCTTGTAACATTATTGTAATATAAATGACATAAAAATTCAGCAATGTTATGGTACTCTTTAAGGAGCAGAAAAGGAGACGATATGGCATTAAGACACTATCAGTCCCATGAGTACCAGTACGAAGAGTATATCCCGAAAGAGAAAAAGGCTAATTTTCAAACCTATCAGGCAAAAAATACCAATAAAGAACGTCTAAAGGAATTGTTGTTTTTTGTTAATATCGCATTTTTTAGTTTGATAACAGTCATCGCTAGTTATGTCTATCTATCCGTAGGCATTCCTGTTTTTGTTGCCATCATATTGGCAAGTGCGACGGGTTTTCTTGGACTACGTTTGGTTCAAATTGGGCTAAAGAAGAAATTTAAACCCAAACAAGTTATAAGAAAAAATGAATAATGAAGTATAAAGGCAGAGAAGTTATCCTCTGCCTTTTTTGAATGAACTACCGCCGTCTGTGAACAATTGATTCTCTGCGCCTCTTAATATAGTCTGGTAATTTTCTATTTTATAATCTAAACGATCTAGAGCTTGCTGAATTTCCGACAAGCGTGACCGCAGTTCTTCCTGCTCTTCTTTTAGTAAATCAATCCGAGCTTCCACTGTACTATCTCCTGCCTGCACCAAGCCCATATACTCAATCAAGCGCTCAATAGACATACCAGCACTCCTAAAACAGCGGATAAATTCCAAAATGGCTACATCACTTTCCGAAAAGTTCCTTACTCCAGAAGATTTTCTTGCAATTTTGGGAATAAGTCCTATCCGCTCATAGTAGCGAATGGTATCTGCTGATAGACCTGTTACATCACTAACTTCTTTGATATTCATTCCAGGCTCCTTTCTTTGTTTTCGCTTATTATACACTTTGAAGTCCACTCCAGGTCAAGTCATTATATAAAAAATCTGGGTTTCCCCAGATTTGCCATCCTATAAATACTCGCCCTTGACAACAAAAAAAGTGCCACGAATCTCGCCTGCTAGTTTAGAGCGTTGGCGGGCAAACTTGAATTTGCCTTCAAATTCCTTGGGAATGTCAATGCCGTCTGACAATTTGAAACCGACCGCTCGTTTGCCTCCTTCTTCTAGCGTATAAAGGACATTGACAGCCAGGCCATTGTCATAAAAGACAAAAGACCAGAGAATGCCATCTACCTCAAGCTGAGCTACATTGAGTGGAGTGTAGGAAAAAGCCATGTCCCGCTCTGCCAGGACCTTCTCGATGAAGGGCAGGATTTCAGGCTTCTCTTCTGGTGTATAGACCACGAACTCCTGCTTGTATTTGTTCCAGAAATAGCGGGCTTCGTTGGCACGCAGACCTGCCAAAACTTCTGCGACTGGACTAGTTTCTAAGCCTGTCGTTTCGACTTCTTTGAAATTAACTGTATAGGACATTGTTTCTCCTTTAGTAAAAAAGCACCCGAAGGTGCTAGGTATTTATGCGTTGAATGCTTCTGTTAATTGTGGTACCACTTGCTTCTTACGAGAAACGGCACCAGCAAGGAAGGCATGGTTGTTTTCCAACTTAAAGTTGAAGGCTGCTTCCACCTTGTCCATGTTGCTTCCAAGGGCAAGGATTTCAGAGTTTGAGTTAACGATGTCTGTAATCATCAAAACAAAGTCAGAGTAGCCATTTGCTACTGATGCTGCTGTCATAGCTGCTTCGATTTCTGCTTGACGTTCCAAGACTTCTGCAATGTCCACTGTGTTGACTTGGGCTACACGCACGTCATTTCCGTTCAAACCAAAGGTTTTGGCATCGATGTCAATCAATTCTTCTGCCGACTTGCTGGCAAGGTTAGTTCCTGCTTTCAAGAGTGCCAAGCCGTATTCTTCCAAGTTCACACCAGCAATTTCAGCCAATTCAGCTGCTACTTGTGGATCTGTTGTATGAGTGGTTGGCGATTTAAGCAAGAGGGTATCTGAAATCAAACCTGATAGGAGAAGTCCAGCTACTTCTTTTGGAGGCGTCACACCATTTTCTTTGAAGGCACGATAAACGATTGAAGATGCTGAACCTACTGGCTCCAAACGCATGTACAATGGATTTGCCGTTTCAAAGTTTGCAACACGGTGGTGGTCAATAACAGCTGCTACTTCCACATCCTTGATGTCTGCGATTGATTGTTGGAATTCATTGTGGTCAGTCAAGATGACTTGGCTAACGCCTTCTGCCTTAGCAGACTCAACCACGCGCGGTGCAGTAACACCAAAATAGTCTAGCGCAAACGCTGTTTCTTCATTTGGTGTTCCAAGTGCAACTGCTTCCGCATCACGACCAAACACTTCACGCTCCAAGTGAGCCCAGCCGTATGATGATGCAATGGCATCTGTATCAGGATTTTGGTGACCAAAAACTAAAAATTTAGACATGTCTACAACCTCATTTTTTCTAATAATCTCCTATATTTTACCATAAACAAAGCCCAATGTGAACATGGACGGGTCAGGATTTGCCAAACGTTTTCAAAAAGAGTAAGATAGTAGGTAACAATGCAAAAGGAGAAAGTTATGAAATTTTCAGACTATACCTATGTCCGTCCCGATTATGAAGCCATCAAGGCTCAATTTACTGACCTAACCGACCAGTTAGCTCAAGCAAGTGACTTGGAAACAACTCGCACACTTGTTGCAGATATTACCAAATTGCTCAGCTTGGTCGATACCCAGTACAATCTCTGGATGATCCGCCACACCATCGATATGAACGATGAGTTCTACAATGAAGAAACCAAGTTTTGGAATGAATATTCGCCACTTTTTGAAGAATTGACCACCAACTACTACCGTGTCATCGTCCAGACGCCTTACAAGGAAGAGTTGTCTGACATCTTGCCTCAAACCTTCTTCATGCAGGCTGAGAACAAGCTCAAAACCTTCTCATCAGACGTCATTCCATTACTGCAAAAAGAAAATGAATTATCTGATGAATACAGCAAACTGATTGCGGGTGCAGAGATTGATTTCCAAGGTCAGACCTACAATTTGGCACAAATGGGACCATTTGGTCAATCAACCGACCGTGAAGTCCGCAAGGCTGCTTCTGCTGCCACAACTGCATTCTTTGAAAGCAAGGAAGCTGATTTTGACCGTGTTTACGATGAATTAGTCAAGGTCCGCACGGAAATCGCCCACAAACTTGGCTTCAAGGACTATGTAGAATACGGCTACCTCAAGATGAACCGTTTCGACTACAATCGTGACATGGTCAAGGTGTACCGTGAAGAAATCCTCAAACACATCGTACCAATTGTACAAAATCTGCGTCAACGCCAAGCCAAACGCTTGCAGGTACCAAGCCTCAAACATTACGACCTCAATCTTGAGTTCCTAGACGGCAATGCGGTGCCACAAGGTGACCCTGACTTTATCGTCAGCCAAGCCCAAGACATGTACCGCGAATTGTCCGCAGAAACAGGCGAGTTCTTCGATTTCATGATTGAGCATGAACTCTTGGACTTGGTTGCAAAACCAGGTAAAAACAGCGGTGGCTACTGTACCTATATCCCTGACTTCAAGAGCCCATTCATCTTCTCCAACTTCAACGGAACCAGCGGTGATATTGATGTCTTGACCCACGAAGCAGGTCACGCCTTCCAAGTATATCGTTCGCGTTGGATTCAAAGTCCAGAAGTTGTTTGGCCAACCTACGAAACCTGTGAAATCCACTCCATGTCTATGGAATTTATGACCTGGCCTTGGATGGACCGTTTCTTCAAGGAACAAGTTGATAAATATAAATTCACCCACTTGGCAAGTGCCCTTCTCTTCTTGCCTTACGGTGTCTTGGTGGATCACTTCCAGCACGAAGTCTATGAACATCCAGAGATGACACCAGCTGAACGCAAGGCGACTTGGAAAAAACTCCAAGATCTCTACTTGCCAGACCGTGACTATTCCGAGTCAGAAGCCCTCAACCGCGGTATCTTCTGGTATCGTCAAGGTCATATCTTTGCTAGTCCATTCTACTACATCGACTATACCTTGGCCCAAGTTTGTGCCCTCCAATTCTGGAAACGCACGCAGGTAGATCACGATGAAAATGCTTGGGAAGACTACATCCGTATCTGTGATTTGGGTGGCACCAAGTCCTTCTTGCAAGTGGTTGAAGCTGCAAACCTCCAATCACCGTTCAAAGAAGGGGCCCTCGAAAGCACAGCCAAGGCTGCTGCCGATTGGTTAAATGCAGTTAAGGATGACGAACTATAAAAGACAAAAATCTGAATGAGATATGAACTCATTCAGATTTTTTGACTATATGATACTTGTCCCTAACACATTAAATCTTTTTCGCAGCAATCTCCGACCTCTCACTATTATCCCTTAATTCTATTCAAGTACTCCTGATAGGTCTCTGTCTCCATCAAGGCCTTTGCATTTTCCACTCGAGCCTTCGTTGGGGGCTTAGTCCCCTCTAGCGGATAGGGTCTGCCAAGCTCACGCCACTTAAATTCACCAAGATTGTGATAAGGTAGTACCTCAAAACGTTCGACATTTTTTAATGTTTTAACAAACTTACCAAGTTCAATCAAGTCTTCATCTCTGTCCGTCAAGCCAGGCACCAAGACATGGCGAATCCATACAGGTTTGCCGATATCTGATAGGTAACGGGCGCACTCTAAGATGGTCTTATTACTATGACCAGTAACAATTCGATGCTGATCAGAATTAATCTCCTTAATATCCAAAAGCACCAAGTCTGTTACTTCCATCAAGCGATTGTATTTTTCCAAATAACGCTCAGTCGAGCGGAAAGTTAAAGCACAGGTATCCAAGGTTGTATGGATACCTTTTTCTTTGGCCAAGGTAAAGAGAGCAATCAAAAAATCTATCTGAATGGTCGCCTCGCCACCAGAAACGGTGATACCACCTTCTTTTCCCCAAAACATACGAAAACGCAGGGCTTCATTGAGCACATCTTCTGCAGTCCTCTCTGTTGCAACAGGATTGACCAAATCCCAAGTATCTGGGTTATGGCAATACTGACACCGCATGTGGCAGCCTTGCATAAAAACCACAAAACGCACACCAGGTCCATCAACAGAACCAAAACTCTCTGTGGAATGAACCAATCCAGTAACCTTACGATAATCAATTTCTGTCATCATCTCAACCTCATCACTTAATATGAATAGTATACCACAAAAATGAAAACGCTTCTATCATTTACTTTCTTTCATAACTATCACCTTCCTTAAGAAAAAAGCTAAAAGACTAGGTTGCCCTAGTCCTTATCGGTTTCTTCTTTCTCCAGTGGTGTAATCAAGAGTTTTAATTTTGTTACGCGACCATTTTTTACCTTATCGTTAATAAGAACCAGGTGGTGATCTTTACTATCCACTTCAAAGGAAACTTTCTCGTCTTGGCTCGGAATGGTACCGACTCCTGTTAGATAATAACCAGCAATCGTATCAACGTTATCACTTTCCAACTCCATCTCAAAATGCTCATTGAAGTCATTTAAGGTCATATTTCCTTGGACGATATAGGTGTTGTCAGCAATTTCTCGGACAAAAATTTCTGTCTTGTCCGTTTCGTCATCAATTTCACCGACAATTTCTTCCAGCAAATCTTCCAAGGTAACGAGACCTGCAACTCCACCATACTCATCTAACAAGATGGCCATTTGATTTTGGGTATTTCTCAACGATGTCAACAAATCATCCACGAAAATCGTTTCAGGAACGAAGAGAGGCTCCTGCATAATTCGGCGGATGTTGAGATTGTCAAAGCCATTACTGAAAGCTTCTGACAAAATTTTCTTGGTATGAATCAGACCAATGATATTGTCCTTATCGCCATCATAAACAGGGATACGTGAAAAATTCTGCTTGAGGATAGCTGCCATGATGGTTGCTGTATCATCCTCAATATCCACCATGAAAGCATCCGTACGGGGAACCATTACTTCACGTGCCATCAGCTCATCTAAAGAGAACACACCTTGAAGCATTTCGATTTCTTCGGCATCTAAGGTTTTCTCACTCTTTGTCAAAATATATTCAATTTCATCCCGTGTCATTTGCTCATCCGCATCATCAAAATTCATAGGAGTAATACGGCTGATAAGATTCGTTGCAGCTGATAATAACCACACGAACGGACTAACAATTTTTCCAAGGAAAATAATCACTGGTGCAGTGACTACTGCCAGATTTTCCTTCATATTCATGGCAATCCGCTTAGGGTACAATTCGCCAAGAACGATTGAAACGAAGGTCAACATAGCCAGTGCAAGCCAGTATCCTGCGGTTTGCGCTGTTGTTGAATTCCCCATCCATTTGGCAAATACAGCTCCCAAATCATTAGCCAAGCTGGCACCTGAAAGGATGGAGATGAAGGTAATACCGACCTGAATGGTTGATAGAAAATTGTTAGGATTCTCTAAAACTTGAAGCAAGCGAATGTATTTCTTCTCACCGTCTGCGGCCTTTTGTTCCACTCGAGAACGATTGAGGGATACAAGGGCCATTTCTGAGGCTGAAAAGAAGGCATTGAACAGGGTCAATAAGAATAAAATTAACAATTGTAAATAGATGGTCTGACTACCAGGGTCTTCCATGATGTTCTCCTATAATAAAATTAATAACATTTCCATTATACCACAAATTCTAAAATTTAACATATTTCTTGTTATAATTAGTCCCTCATGTCTGTTTATGTTACAATAATCAAAAGGAATAGGAGAGCAACTATGATTATTTCGATGAAGAATGTCCACTATAAACGACAAGGTAAAACTATTTTAGAAGACATCAACTGGGAATTTAGAAAAGGCGAGCGTTGGGCTATTTTAGGGCTAAATGGAGCTGGAAAGTCAACCCTCCTTCGTATTTTAATGGCTGAATTTTGGAAGACATCTGGTGACCTGACTGTTCTGGGGGTGGAATTTGGTAAGGGAGATATTCCTAGCCTACGCACTAAGATTGGTGTGGTCGGATCCTTTTTGGCAGAGCGATTTCCCATTGATTTGACAGCTGAGCAGATTGTCCTGACTGGAAAGTACAAATCCTCCATCCTCTACCGTGAATACGGTCGAGCTGATTTGGATGAAGCCATAGACATGCTCAAAACCATTAAGGCCGAGCACTTGATTGGTCGTACCTATGCTAGTTTGTCACAAGGAGAACGCCAACTCCTGCTGATCGCCCGAAGTTTGATGGAAGAGCCGGCTATTTTGATTTTAGACGAAGCTACTGTAGGCTTGGACCTTTTGGCACGCGAACGCTTACTCCACCACATCGACCACATCTGCCAGCTCCCAACAGCTCCTGCCATTATCTACGTCACCCATCACGCTGAAGAAATCACTGACAATTTCACCCATGTCCTCCTGCTCAAAGATGGGAAAGTCTTGGCACAGGGAGCAAAACAAGATATCCTGACACCTGAACTCCTCAGCGATTTTTATGGCAATCAGGTGGAATTGATTGACTTGGGTGAGGGAAGATTGTTCATTAAGCCTGTATTATAAAAAACAAATCCAGCCCTAGTTTGAGCTGGATTTTAATCGTTCCACCATGACCAAAAATGGTGGGGTATTAACTTGGTTGAGCGGTTTGTAGAGCATGGCTGTAAAGACGGTTTGGTCTAACTGGCTGATAAAGTCTAAAACTGCATCCTTCTCAAGAGCTCCACCCTCGTGACCATAGTAAATCATGATAGCCAAGCGACCTCCAACCACCAATCTATCCAGGACTTTCTCAATGGCCTGAAGGGTGGTTGCAGGCAGGGTAATGACTGACTTATCCGCCGAAGGTAGATAACCCAGATTGAAAATCGCTGCCTTGCATTCCTCTACATACTGGTCTAGGTTTTCGTGTCCTGTCAAAACCAATTGGGCATTGGTCAAGCCAGCTTTTTCTAGTTTTTCAGCCGTTGTGGTCAGGGCTTGTTCCTGAATATCAAAGGCCACAACTTTTCCTGCTCTCTGGGCTAAAAATAGCGTGTCATGGCCATTTCCCATAGTCGCATCGACCGCTAGGTCCTGGTCAGTTAAAATCTCATCTAAAAAGGCATGGGCCATGTGTAAAGGTCTAAGCATACTTTCTCCTAATTATCATCAATACATAAAATCTATCACATCTAGTATAGCATACTTTCCATCTTCAAAAAATTTTTTAAAATCTACTCATTTTCTTCTTCCATTTACGAATAAATAGGTATGAAGACAATTATTCTATTTTTCCTTGGAGCTTCTATCGGCTCCTTCTTGGGATTAGTCATCGACCGTTTCCCTGAACAGTCCATTATCGCCCCCTCTAGTCACTGCAATGCCTGCAAGCGACGGCTCAAGGCCTGGGACTTAATTCCAGTCCTATCCCAGCTTTCGACAAAATCCAAATGCCGTTACTGCAAGGCGAAGATACCTTATTGGTATCTGGGACTAGAATTCTTAGCTGGTCTAGTTGTCCTGCTCTGCCATTTTCAAATCCTAAACCTGACCGAAACCATTCTCATCTTGGCAGGACTAGTTTTGACCATTTACGACATCAAACATCAGGAATATCCTTTTGCTGTTTGGCTTGTTTTTACTTTTATAGCTCTGGTACTCTCCCAGCTCAACTGGCTCTTCTGTGGCTTTTTACTCTTGGCCTATCTGACTGAAAAATGGCAAATCAGTATTGGTTCTGGTGACTTTCTCTATCTGGCAAGTTTGGCCTTAATATGTGGATTTACAGAACTCCTCTGGATTATCCAGATTAGTTCCCTCCTAGGGCTTCTTGTCTTCGCCATTTTCAAACCCAAGTCTATTCCCTACGTACCACTCCTTTTTCTTTCAAGTATTCCTATCATTCTGTGCATCTAAATCGAGTTTTTCTCGATTTTTTTGTTATAATAGAAGGCATATTAGAGTTCAACTCCATCAAAATAATTGGAGTGCCTCCTTGATCGGAAGGCAAAAGGAGAAACGTTATGACACTATTTAAGGATGACAGTTTAACCCTGCATACCGACCTTTATCAAATCAATATGATGCAGGTCTATTTTGACCAAAACATCCACAATAAACACGCTGTATTCGAAGTCTATTTCCGTTCACAACCTTTTAAAAATGGCTACGCTGTATTTGCCGGTTTGGAACGCGTTGTAAACTACCTCAACAATCTCAGCTTTAGCCAGACAGATATTGACTATTTGACTGAATTAGGCTATCCTAAGGATTTCCTTGATTACTTGTCCCAATTGGAAATGACTCTCACTGTCCGTTCGGCTAAGGAGGGCGACCTGGTCTACGCTAACGAACCCATTCTTCAAATCGAAGGACCATTGGCACAATGCCAACTAATCGAAACTGCCCTCTTAAACATCGTCAACTACCAAACCCTGATTGCTACAAAAGCTCGCCGTATCAAGGCTGTCATTGAAGATGAGCCTTTGATGGAATTTGGCACTCGCCGTGCCCAAGAAATGGATGCTGCTATCTGGGGGACTCGAGCAGCCTTTATTGGTGGAGCATCTGCGACTTCCAATGTTCGAGCTGGCAAAATCTTCGGCATCCCTGTCGCTGGTACCCATGCCCACGCCTTGGTTCAAACATACGGAGATGATTACAAGGCTTTCAAAGCCTACGCTGAAACCCATCATGACTGTGTCTTCCTCGTTGATACCTATGATACGCTTCGTATTGGTGTTCCAGCAGCCATCAAGGTTGCCAAAGAAATGGGAGATAAGATTAACTTCAAAGGGGTTCGGATTGATTCAGGCGATATGGCCTATATTTCCAAGAAAGTTCGTCAGCAATTAGATGATGCAGGTTTTACAGATGCGAAGATTTACGCATCTAATGACCTGGATGAAAATACCATCCTCAACCTCAAAATGCAAAAGGCAAAAATTGATGTCTGGGGAGTTGGTACCAAACTCATCACCGCCTACGACCAACCTGCCTTGGGCGCTGTCTACAAGATTGTATCCATCGAAGATGAAGATGGAAATATGCGTGACACCATCAAGCTGTCTTCTAATGCGGAAAAAGTCTCCACTCCTGGTAAGAAACAGGTTTGGCGCATCACCTCCAAAGAAAAAGGGAAATCAGAAGGGGACTACATCACCTTTGCGGACACTGACGTCACACAGATGGATAATATCTATATGTTCCATCCAACTTACACCTACATCAATAAAACCATCGAGAACTTTGATGCACGTCCTCTCCTAGTTCCTATTTTCGAAAAAGGAAAACAGGTCTATAAACTTCCAAGCCTAGCGGAAATTCAAACCTATGCCAATCAAGAATTTGATAAGCTCTGGGATGAATACAAACGTGTGCTCAACCCACAGCTCTATCCAGTCGACTTGGCACAAGATGTTTGGGATAATAAGATGAACCTCATCAATCGTATTCGCAAACAAACTCAGACCAAATCCATCTAAGAAAGGTATGTTATGACCCTACAGGAAACAATCATCAAAGAATTAGGTGTCAAGTCACATATTGACCCCAAAGAAGAAATCCGTCGCTCCATCGACTTTCTCAAAGACTACCTGAAAAAACACCCATTTTTGAAAACCTATGTCTTGGGGATTTCTGGTGGACAAGATTCGACCTTGGCTGGTCGTTTGGCTCAGCTGACTATGGAAGAAATGCGGGCGGAAACAGGTGACGATTCTTATCAATTTATCGCTATCCGCCTCCCTTACGGTGTGCAAGCTGACGAGTCTGACGCCCAAGCAGCCCTAGCCTTTATTCAACCAGATGTCAGCTTAACCATCAACATCAAGGAATCAACAGATGCAATGGTGGCTGCAGTCAATGCAAATGGGCTTACTATGTCTGATTTTAATAAGGGAAATGCTAAAGCCCGCATGCGTATGATTGCCCAATATGCTGTTGCTGGTGAACGCAAGGGGGCTGTTATTGGAACTGACCATGCAGCTGAAAATATCACTGGCTTCTTTACCAAGCACGGAGACGGCGGTGCAGACATTCTCCCCCTCTTCCGCCTCAATAAACGCCAAGGAAAACAGCTTCTAGCTGAACTGGGGGCAAATGAAAAACTCTACCTCAAAGTTCCTACTGCGGACTTGGAAGAAGACAAACCTGGCCTTGCTGACGAAGTCGCTCTCGGTGTTACCTATAACCAAATCGACGACTATCTTGAAGGCAAAACCATCGACCCTCAAGCCCAAACCATTATCGAAGGATGGTGGAACAAAACAGCCCATAAACGCCACCTGCCAATTACTATTTTTGATGATTTTTGGAAATAACAAACATCCCCTGACGATATGCAACCGTCAGGGGATTTCTTTTATCTACTCTCCAAATAATCCGCAATCGCTGCGACATCCTTGTCTCCTCGACCGGATACATTGATAATAATGATTTTATCTTTATCTAGTTGTGGTGCTAATCGAATAGCTTCTGCAATCGCATGAGAAGATTCAATGGCTGGAAGAATTCCTTCTGTACGGCTAAGTGTTAAAAGAGCATTGACAGCTTCATCATCTGTTGCTGCGACATAATTAACACGCCCAGTTTCCTTATAGTGGGCATGTTCTGGGCCAACACCTGGATAGTCCAAGCCTGCTGAAATGGAATAAACAGGTGCTACTCCACCATTTTCATCAAAGAGGGAGATTGTCTTCATCCCGTCAACAACACCAACTGTTCCCTTAGTCATAGTCGCTGCATGTAGCTCTGTATCAACACCTTTACCAGCAGCTTCTACACCGATAAGCTTGACTGACTCATCTGGTAAATATTGAGAAAATGCACCGATGGCATTGGAACCGCCACCCACACAGGCAATAACGTAGTCTGGCAAACGACCTTCTTTTTCTAAAATCTGACGGCGAGATTCTAGACTAATAATCTTTTGAAACTCATGGACAATCGTCGGATAGGGATGAGGACCGACTGCTGATCCCAAAACATAGAAGGCATCTAAATCTGCCATCCAAGCACCGAATGCCGCATCAACGGCCTCTTTCAAGGTTTGAGTTCCATCCGTTACAGCATGAACACGCGCCCCCATCATCTCCATTCGGAAAACATTAAGGCGTTGGCGTTTGACATCTTCTGCCCCCATATAAATATCACAGCCCAAACCAAATCGTGCCGCAACAGCAGCAGTCGCAACCCCATGTTGACCAGCACCAGTTTCTGCAATCACTCGAGTTTTCCCCATTCTTTTTGCCAACAAAATTTGCCCCAGCACATTGTTTAACTTATGAGAACCTAAGTGATTCAAATCTTCCCGTTTGAGATAAATTTTCGCTCCACCAAGCTCCTTGGTCAATGATTCCGCAAAATACAATGGCGTTTCACGACCAGCATAATCTTTCAGATAAGCTTGGTATTCCGCCAAAAATTCTGGATCATTGCGGTACTGTTCAAACGTTTCCTCCAACTGATCCAACAAAACCTGAATTTGCTCTGGTACAAAACTTCCACCAAATTGTCCAAAATAACCTTTTTCTGTCATATAATTCCCTCTTTCTATTTCCTTTATTCTGAGATTTTTCTACTAACAACATCCATCATTTATTAAAAATTGCTACGCCATCGTTTCATATTGCTTACCTCGTAATATCTATCATCATCGAAATAGATTACTTTTTTGATAAGAGACCAAGGCCAGACATAAATCAAGTTAGACAAGCTGATCGTGACAAAATATAAAAGCAATCTACAAAGACAATGAAAAAGCCCCCGCAGGAAAAAACAACCTGCGAGGGCGTCAATGACACGGTGCCACCTCACTTATGGATTCGACTAGAAAATCCATAACTCTTTCTCCTCTGACAAGGAGATGCACGATAAGGGGTGCGGACCGAATTCTCATTGTTTCGAATTCACTTACCCAAACGTAAACCAGAAAACGATTTTGAAAGTATTTCCTACATTTGGTATCAGCCCATTTCATAAAACTCCGCCACCTGTTCTCAGCACCACAGGCTCCCTGAAGACTTCTGCTTTACTACTTCTTCTGATTTAAAGAGATTATACGGTATCTACTCAAGATTGTCAATAGATTTTTTGAAATTTTCTAAAAAATTTGAAAATTCATTCAATTACACCTATCTTTCTATCTGTCGTCTCTTGTTCTAGATAATAGGATGCCAATTCCTTTTTGAAGATAGGTAAATAATAGATAAGCCAAGACACCGCCTAGAGTATTGGTCCAGAGGTCATCCACTTCAAACACTCGCCCCGCATCGATGAGCAGGTCTAGCAAGAGCTGAGTAGACTCGATAAACAAGCTCATACAAAAACTATAGCGAATAACTGCTCGAAGGCTCCGCCATTCTTCCCGAAGGAATAAGAGAAGAAAAATAAGAGGAAAGAGCAGAAAAATATTGGTGATGTTCTGCAGGAAAATCCAGCCAAGGTCCGCCAGACTATCCACCTTATCCCCATTGACAATGCTGTTGAAAGGGGTAGGCAGAAGATAGAGCCGTCCAATCTGAATAATTCCTGGTGTGGAGAAATCCTTGTATTGAGGATACCAAGACTGAGGTAGGAAACAGAGTAAAACAATAGCCAGAGCATAGGCTCCAGCTAAGGTCTTACAAATCTGTCTTCCTAGCTTGGTCAAGTTTCCATCTGCTTGGAAGAATGTTCTCATGCTCCAATACCTGCCTTGGCTTTGGCTGCTGCAATACGAGCACGCGCTTTTTCACGGTCCTTTTTGAGGGTATTGGAACGCAATTGACCACAAGCTGCATCGATATCTGTACCATGTTCCTGACGAACGACACAGTTGACCCCGTTTTTCTTCAAGACATCAAAGAAAGCCAAGGTCCGTTCTCTAGTTGAACGGCTGTACTGGTCATGCTCACTTACAGGATTGTATGGAATCAAGTTGATATAAGACAATTTACGGATGTTCTTGGTTAAGTCAGCCAATTCCTGAGCTTGTTCCACTCCATCATTGACCTCATTGAGCATGATGTATTCAAAAGTCACACGACGGTTGGTCACCTTGATATAGTCTTCAATCGCTTCAAACAAGACTTCAATTGGATAGCGACGGTTGATCCGCATGATGCTGGAACGAAGGTCGTTATTTGGTGCGTGAAGGGATACTGCCAAGTTAACTTGAACACCCTCACGAGCAAAATCACGGATTTTCGGTGCCAAACCTGATGTTGACACTGTGATATGACGAGCTCCGATTGCCAAGCCCTTATCATCATTGACCACACGTAGGAAGGTCATAACATTGTCATAGTTATCCAATGGTTCACCAATCCCCATCACAACGATATGGCTGACACGCTCATTCTGATTGCGCTCATCTAGGTATTTCTGTACCAACATAATCTGAGCCACGATTTCACCGCTGGTCAAGTCCCGTTGTTTCGGAATCAAACCAGAGGCACAGAATGTACAGCCGATATTACAGCCAACTTGTGTCGTTACACAGACAGAAAGGCCATAGTGCTGGTGCATGAGAACTGTCTCAATCAACATGCCATCTGGCAGTTCAAAGAGGTATTTGATAGTACCGTCCTTAGACTCCTGTACAATCCGTTGTTTGAGCGGGTTAACTACAAAATGTTCTTCCAACTTTTCAATCAAAGATTTTGGCAAGTTGGTCATTTCCGCAAAGGATTGGACACGAGAACGGTAAAGCCATTCCCAAATTTGAGTGGCACGGAACTTCTTCTCTCCGTTTTCTAAAATCCAATCAACCAGATTGGCTTGACTAAATGCATAAATTGATGGTTTCATATTTCTCCCTATTTCTGGCGGATAACAAAGTTACGCTTCACTTCATTCATCTCACGCTTGCTCTGCTTACGCTCACGTTTTTGAGAACGCTCCGTTTGACTCGCCTTAACACCAGCATTCTTCATAGTAAAATGACGCTGTTCCGACTGTTTGTTCTGCTGCTTCCCTTTTTTCTGACGGTCATTGCGATTACTTTTGTTTTCTTTTGGCGCAATAGGCTCCGTCCGCTGCTGATTTCTGTTCCGATTGCGAGAACGACTCCGCTTGCGACGCGGTCTATCCTCCTCCTCAGCAGGCAAGTCTTGTGGATTTGGATTGGCTAAGACGAAATAAGCACAACCAAAATTACAATACTCCGTCAAATAGTCATCCAAGCGACTGATTTTTAAGTCTGATTTAACATTTTTATCGTCTGTATAGAATCCCCTTAATCTCAGCTGCTCATTGCCCCAATCTCCCACGATATAATCAAACTTGAGCATGAGTTGTGAAAAACGTTGACCAAAAATCGTCTGGTCAAAAGCATTCTTGTAATCTTCCAAAAGGTCCAATTCAATATTTTCAGATACAACCTTATCTCCGACACGAGCAAAACTCGGACCAGGGTATTTATTATAGTTATACATCTCAGGTGAAATTTCTTTTTTCATTTGTCCTCCTATCTTATAAAATCTTCATACGTAAAAATCATTTGATTAATAATCTATCTGGTCAGAATCTAAATTCTCACACTTAACCTTATCATTATAACACGATTTATCTGGAAATTCTTCTACTTTACCATTTAGGAGAAATTTCTGACAATTATAATATTATTCTCTAGCAAAAAAGGACGATTTACTCGCCCTTCGTTTTCTTCAAATAATCAATAGCCTCTTGAACAGTTTTCACAGGAACTACCTCAATATCCAACCCTGCTTTCTCCGCAGCTTCTTTAGCTTCCTCATAGTTGTTTTTAGCCTTTGGATCTTCCTTCAAAACTTCCACATCAACTGGATTATTTGGTACGAAAAAGATACTTGCACCTGACTTAGCTGCTGAAATAACCTTCTTATCAGCCCCACCAATGTCACCTACTTTTCCATCCTGCTCGATAGTCCCCGTACCAGCAATAATTCGACCATCACGTAAATCAGGCTCTGCGAGTTGAGTATAGATGGCAAGTGTAAACATCAGACCAGCACTTGGACCACCAATATCTCCCGTTTGAAAATCAATCGGAATCGAACTTTGAACCTCTGTATGATCTACGAGAGTGATGCCTATTCCGTTTTTTCCATTAGACAATTTGATAATCTTACCGTCCGCAGATTTTTCCTGACCAGCGCTAATATAACCAACTGTTACATCACTTCCAAGTTCCAAGCCACTCACATATTTTATCAAATCAGGAGAAGACTCAAATGTTTTTCCATTGATACTCACAACAGTGTCAGCAATATTAAGAACTTTTTTAAAGGTCGAATCATCCGCCAAGGCAAGTACATAGACACCAAAGAAATCAAGATTGACTTCTTTTCCTGCCAAGGTCAAACCTTGGTACTTGGCCATATTTTGCGATGTCTCCATGTAAAACTGTGCTATACGGAAATATTCTTCATTGTCGGCCCCTCCTGTCATCTCTTCAGAGGAACGAACTGTCGTATAGGGATCAAACTGAGCAGCAAATAGTTGCAGGGCTGTTGCCTGTTGGACTGACACATAGGTAAAGTTGTAAGAGCCATCCTCTTGGTCTATTTGATTGTTCACCGTTAGTACCTGACGAATATCAGCAGCTCCACCTGGACTTTCCAGATAATAAGGCAGACGAACAAAAACGGCAAACCAAATCAAAAGAGTTCCTAAAACAATAGATGCAATTAAGGTTAACTTCCTATTTTTCTTCATTCTTTCTAATCTCCTCACTAACAATTTCTGGAACATAAGGGCCTATGTCCTGTTTGAAATACAGCAATTCTCGAACCTGGCTGGATGATACGAACTTAAGCTCTGGCTTGGCGATTAAATAAATAGTTTCCAAATCTGGCGCCAACTGACGATTGTAAAAATCAAAACTTGACTCGTATTCCAAATCGGTCGCATTACGCAATCCTCGGACCAAATGTGTTACTCCATAGCGCTTAGCTACATCGACTACCAATTCATTTTCAGACAGAACGACCTCGATATTCACCATTCCTACAAAAAGCTTCTCCAAAATGGCTTTTCTCTCCAAGCCTGTCAAGAGTCCTGCCTTTTTAGGATTGGTAAAAACTCCCACATATAATTTATCAAATAGTCCACTCGCTCGTTCAATTAAGTCCAAGTGTCCATTGGTAATGGGGTCAAATGAGCCCGTAAATAATCCAATCTTATCTGACATATACTGTTACCTTACTAATTCCGTAGAGTTTCTCTTTCCATATCCCCAGCTCTGCTATTTCCTCAGGAAGAGAGACCGCCTTATCCGTTTCGCAGACTACCATAACATCATCTGCTAGTAAGTCACGGCGACAAAGTTCTGTTATCACTTCTTCAATTTCCTGCTCTGCATAAGGAGGGTCCAAGAATACCAGGTCGAAAGGACCTTCCACACTGTTCAAAGCCTGTCTAGCTTCCATTGCTAGAAGCTGAAATTTATCTGCTTCCTTAGTCATTGCAATATTTTCACGGATAATGGCTTGTGCTCGTCGATCTCGCTCAACCAGAACTGCTGACTCCATGCCACGAGATATAGCCTCGATAGATAAACCACCACTGCCGGCGTACAAGTCAAGAACTCTACCACCCTCAAAATAGGGACCAATCATATTGAACATGGCTCCACGGACCTTATCCGATGTCGGTCTGGTTGTTTTTCCATCTAACGTTTTCAGTGGTCTTCCACCATAGCTTCCCGATACAATTCTCATAAGGTATATTATAGCAAAAAATGAAGCTCGTTGCTGAAACCAAGTGCACTTCCTGCTTTCCTTTTTGCACCAACTTTTTCAACCTTCTACCAAATATGCTCTCAACCGCTATAGCAGGAAATCATTCTCGCGCTATTCAACAAAATGATAAAAATAAAAAGCAAGGAAATTCTGTTTTACGCGAAATTCCTCACTCTTATCGTACGTATTTAAACTAGATCGTTACAAGAAAAAATTAGTGTTAAAATACAAATAGCTATTTTTTCCAGTATGCTAATACGCCATAAAGAACCAGTAGCTAAAAAGCCTACGGATTATCTGGTGAACTCTCGTCAGCTGTTGGAACTGTTTCCACTGACTCAACCAGGCTAGTTGTTGAATCTGTCATTTCCTCCGGTGTTTCAGAAACTGTTGGAGTTTCTACCACAGGTGCTCCTTCACTGGTCGGAGGGACCGAAGTGCTTGTACTAGTTGACGCCACGCTGCTTGTATACTGGCTTGTTGAAGTCACACTTTGGTTTCCATATATATTTTGATTAGGTACTACATAAGATTCTTGTGAGGTCTCACTAGCTTCAGCAAGGTCCGTTGACTGACTGGTCCCTGTTTCAGATTTTTTTTTCTCATCAGCTACTTTTTGGACTGCTTCCGCCCTGACCAACTCCGCTTTTAGCTTAGCCTGTGTTTGAGCATCTGTCTGCTGTCCCACTAGCTCTTTTACTTGGTCAATCCGTTTCTGTAATGCTGCTTTTTTAGTCGCATCCGTAACCTTGTTTACTGCAGATTGTGCCTCTGCAAGTTTCTCTTCAGTATGTGTTCCTTCTAATACAATGACAGCATTCTCAGCATCCTGAAATACTGTATCAACCGTTTTTTTCTGATTGGGCACTTGCTGTACTGTCTTTGTATCACTTGTTTCGCTTTGAGCATTTTTATACCAACTAGCGCCTAAGCTAATCAATAAAATAAGTCCCATAAAAGAAATAATGCCAATTTCTGCCAATGACAACTTTTCAAATTTCTTTTCCATATTTTTGCCCTTATCCGTCTTATTGCATAAGAAAACACTCTAGCCTACTGACAACGCTACTTAGTCGTTTTTACCTTACCATTCCATCCATTTAGACCATAGCTTAAAATATAGATTTCGTTAAAGCCCTGTTTCTTCAGATGAAGGGCTGCAGGCGTTACCAACTGACCACGATCATTCTCATAGATTAAGACAGGTCTGTCCTTACGCAAAGCAGCTGTAGACTGGCGCAATTGCTGGTAAGGAATATTTCTCGCACCTAAGATATGCTTACGATTAAACTCACTCGGGTCTCGCAGGTCAATCAACTGACCTCCGTGTATCTTTTCTGCAAATTCTGCATTATCAATCACAGTCGCTGCACGACGCAATCTCCAGTAATTAAAACCCATCCAGGCTCCCAATACTGCCAAAAATACTAAAAATACCCAAAATGTTTCCATCACTCATTCTCCCTTGATTTCTGATACTCTAATTCCAAACGATGTTCACGTCGCAAAACCAATTCGGCCTCCATGTAGTCCATCCTATCCAGAAGACCAGCCTGATAAACGCGATTGAGCTCTATCTGCATCATCTCGATGTCATAGAGACGATTGCCCATGTAAACAATAATACCGAAACCTTTTAGTAATTGTTGCACATCGTAAAGTCTTTTCATAAAAAAATTGTAGCAGAATTTTATAAGATTTTCAATATAAAAACTCAGTTGGAATTTATGAAACGCTTAAAAAGGAGTGGATAAATCACCAATATTATCCAAGTCTAATATAGGCATTCAGTTTGCTTTTAGTACTCGCTCCAACTATCTGGGAGATAGTTGGAGACTGGGGATAAAGTGAACGATGTTCACGTCAAAAGCTGCAGGCATAACTGGAGTTAGGCAAAGCGAGTTAACGAAGTAATAAAAGATAAACTGAGTGCCTATATCATAACCAACCCTTTTCCTGTGCCACCTTAACAGCAGCCGTGCGGTTTTCTGCACCTAGCTTGGACAGGATTGAAGTCATATAGTTGCGGACTGTCCCATCAGACAGGTAGAGCTGGCTGGCGATTTCCTTATTGGACAGACCCTCTGCCACCAGCTTGAGCAGTTGACTTTCTTGGTCCGTCAAGGGACTACGTTGGGTCAGGAGTATATCCATTAACTCCGGCGAATATTCCTTCCGCCCCGCCAAGACTGTTTCAATGGTCCGCATAAGGTCCGAAATGGAGCGTTCCTTAAGCACATAGGCATCTACATCAACCTTGACCGCCCGCTCAAAATAGCCTGGTCGCTTGAAGGTGGTCATGATGACAACCTTGACGGGCAAGGATTTCGTTCGCACCCATTCCAAGACATCCAGCCCCGTCTTCTCAGGCATTTCAATGTCTAAGAGTAGCACATCTACTGGCTCTTTTTCCAAAAGAGCAAGGGCCTGACTGCCGTTTTCTGCCTGTAAAACAGCCTCAACCACATCTTGAAAGCCCAAGAGCTGACAGAGGGCATCCCGCAGCATCGCTTGATCTTCTGCGACTAAGATTCTCATTCTACCACCTCCTTAAGCGGAATTCGTATGGACAGGCGGGTTGGGTGAGCCAGAGAAAGAAATTCCAAGCTCCCCTGCACCGTCACCAGCCTATCCTTTATGGTATGCAATTCTTGACCGGTTAACTGGGCAAAGCCCACACCATTGTCTTCGTAGTGCAAGACTAATTCTTGCTGGTCTTCTTCAAATATCAAACGACACTTGCTAGCCTGGCTATGTTTGAGCAGGTTATTAGCCAACTCTCTCAGCACCATAGCCAGTTTGTTCTGGACAGGCAAGCTGAGCTGCTCTGCTATTTCCCCACCCAAAACGACCAAGTCCACACCTGCCAAGTCCAACATCTGTTGCAAAATCTGGAGTTCCTCTGCCACGGTGTGCTGCTTGAGGGACTGGACAATCTGGCGGACGTCCTGCATGGAGTCCTTGGCTAAGGTCTGGAGCTCCTGCACTTCCTTCTTAGCCTGGTCAATCTGGTCGTGGTCCAAAAGGGTTTTGACCAGCTCCGCCTTGACGGACAGCATGGCAAAGACATGGCCCAGAGTGTCGTGCAAGTCCTGACCGATGCGGTTGCGTTCGTTCTCAGCAAGCAGGAGGTTAATGGAAGCATTTTGCTCCTGGATCCGTTGCTGGAGAGCTTCCCGCTTGGTTTCAATCCAGCTGAAAATCAGCAAGGCCAGGCCGAAAAAGTGAATGATGAGTGTAAAGGCCCGCATCTCAAAGGGGACAGGACCAAAGAGAGCCCAGAGGACAATGGCCAGCAACAAGATCCCATAGGACACCGTCCGATAGGTCGGCCGAGTTTCCTTATAATACCAGCCTATCATATTGGACAGGTTGAAAATAAAGAGGGAAAACTGCAGATTGCCCCAAAAGCTCATAACGGCTATATAGGCAATCAGGTAAAACCAGCCCAGCATGGAGTAGAGCTTGTGGTCCGTGTAAAAGAGAGAACAATAGACCAAGGCAAAGAGAATGGTTGCTAGAACCACAGCCGTTGGATTTGGACTATACTGGGCGTAATAAAGCGGAAAATAGAGAAAGACCATGCCCACGAAGAACATGAGTGGTATCTTTCTTTTTTCAAAAATCATGGGTCACCTCACTGCTGTTCAGATTTTCTATGAATAGCCAGAGCAATTCCTAAGAAAATTATGGCATATCCTAGGACAATTAGCAAGGATTTCCAGAGAAAATCTCCCTCTTGAGCATAGGTGGTCACCAACTGATTGACATGGTAGCTGGGCATGAGTTTGCAGATTCGCTGCACCCAGTCAGGAAAGAGGGAAACAGGCATCCAAGAGCCACCCATGATAGCCAGAACAAAGTAGAGCAAGTTGGCCACCACCGACATGGTTTGTTCCGACTGGATTTGTACCAAAAGCAAGCCAATGGCTAGAAATACGATAGAGGTTACTAAAAGCAAGAGGGCCGAAATTACCCATTCTTGAGCTGTCATCTCTACTCCCTTGACCAAGCCTCCGACCGCAAAGACAATGGCGATGGAAGATACAAAGCAGAGAAAGACCCGTACAATTTTGGATAGATAATATTTCCAGATTGGAAGTGGAGAATGTTGTAGGAAGGTCAACCAGCTATTATTTCTATCCTCTGCCAGCATCATGGGAAAAGTAAAGAGAGCAAAGCCTGACATGGAAAATCCTGTCATGGTTAACATATAAGACTGAATAAAGGCCTTTTGCAAGTTCTCATAACCTAAGTCAACCGTCGAAGAAAAAATCAGGAAAAAGATGACAGGCATGCCGATAGATAGGAGAAAAACTCCCAAACTCCTAGATAATTTTAAAGCCTCTACTTGAACCAATGCTTTCATGCTTCTTCCTCCCTTGTCTTGTCAAATAGGCTGTTGAGCAGGGTTTTGTTCTGCACCTCTAAGTCTGAAATCCGACAACCTGCTTCCTGCAAATTCGCCCAAACCTGCTCAATAGCTCGGGTCTTGAAGCTGACCGTGTCCTGCTTATAGCTGATGTTATCAATTGCATCTAAGCCCTCTACTACCGTCGCAAAACGGATTGGCAGTGCTACTTCTTTTTCCTGCTCCTCACTTCGCATGGCAAATGGCGTCGTATCCCGCAAGAGCCTACCCTGGTGCAAGACCAAAATCCGCTCTGCCGTATGCTCCACTTCCTCGATGTAGTGGCTGGTATAAAAAATGGTCACGCCCTTTTCCTTCAAGTCATGGACAATCTCCCAGAAACGCTGACGGGTCGACGTATCCATGCCCGCCGTCGGTTCGTCCAAAAAGAGCAACTTTGGCTTGCCAATCAGACAGATGACAAAGGCCAAGAGTCGCTTCTGACCACCCGATAGCTTGCCTGCCAGCTGATTTTTTTGCTCTGGGGAAAAGCGGAGCAGGCTGTTGATTTCCACATCTGTCAGACTGTCCTTGTAGATAGCTTGGAAAAAGCGGAGCAATTCCCTGACCTTCAAGTCCGTTGGAATGGCATTTTCTTGTGGCAAGACTGCCACCCTTTCTTTATTGGACCGTGCCTGTGGAGCTAGACCGTCCAATAAAACTTGCCCTTTCGTCGCCTTTCTATCACCCAGCAAACAAGACATAAGCGTTGTTTTCCCAGCCCCGTTGGGACCAATCAAGGCCACACATTCCCCTGACTGTATCTCAAAAGAAATATCAGACAAAATGGTCCGTCCTTTGATGACTTTTTCTAGTGCTCGTACTTCTATCATCTTTCTACCTCCTATTTCCTAAACATCTTACATAGATAGTATATCTCGAAAAAGGAAGCCCCGCTAGAAGCCTTTGTCATGGACTCATGTGACAAATGTCATATTAAAGATTGCAGCAAAAAAGAGTCCTACTGGACCCTTCATCTATTTACAACTTAGGTGCTTGACCAAGTTCTGCTTGCAACATCCAAATATGTTTTTCAATACTAGCCTTAGCCACATTGAAAATGTCGTTGGTTACGCTGTCACCTTCTTCATCACTGACATCAAAACCTTTTTGGAACAAATCAGCTAAATAACGGAAAACATCCACCACACGCGCCAGTTGCTCTTCCATCGTCAAGCTATAATCCCCAGGAACCTCTTTCAGCTGACTATATTCAGAAAATTCTTTCAGTGTTGAGAACGGCGCACCACCTAAGGTGATTAAACGCTCACTCATCTCATCCAAATAGCCATCAATTTCTTCCATATATTCATCCATCTTTGGATGCCAAATCATAAAGCCACGACCACGCATATACCAATGAACTTGATGGAGGATAGAATGGGCTACTGATAAATCGGCCACCGCTTGATTCAAAACAGCCTTAGAATCAGCCAGTGATGGACGCGGGCTGAAGGAAGCAATTTCTGCTGGAGATTGATAATATTTTTGTTTCATCATATATCATCCTTTCTTTTATTTATAATTATTATAAATAAAAGAAGGAAAAATTGCAAGAACGGGAGTTTGACAGTTTGAATGACACAAAAGTGCCACAAACGTTGATGTGATGCTATTTTTTTTGTCAAATTTTCGTATATATTAATTGCGTACTTTTTTCGTACTGTGGTATAATAGAGTGAGGTGCGAATCTATGAGAGTTAAAAAATCAGTATCTAAAAATACAATCAATTATGCCATTATCAAAGATATTAAAGTTGGAAATAAAAGAACTTCTACCATTGTCGAAAATCTCGGCAATCATGAAACTCTTCAACAGCTACATCCCGAAATGGAACCAATGGAATGGGCAAAATTGCGGGCTAAAGAGTTAACCGAACTCGATAAAGAAGATAAACAAGAAATCTTAATCAAACTTCATGAGAATAGGCAGTTGAAACAGGACCAACGAAATGAGTATCATGGGGGATATTTGTTTCTACAGAATATCTATTATCAGTTGGGCTTGGATAAAATCTGTCGCGATATTCAGAAAAGGTATCACTTTAGTTTTCACTTAGATACCATTCTGTCTCGTCT
>NZ_ALMY01000023.1 GCF_000440115.1 Streptococcus suis YS56
CTTTAACATAAAGAAAAAGTAATGAGTACTCTCTCCCGTCGGAGATTTCCTCACTACTAATCTTAGTATGTTTTCTATACTCAAAAAGGCTCCATAATCTCCACAGTGGATTTACCCACTACAGAAATTATAGAGCCTTTTCATCTTCCTGAAACCAAAGGCATTTCTCTTAATGACTTTGATGAGATTATTGGTAGCTTCCAGTTTGGCGTTGGAAAATGTGAGTTTTGTTGTTTTTCAGTGTAGATCATATGGGACTTTTTTCTACACTCAAAAAGGCACTATATGACCATAGTGGGTTTACCCGTCATAGTCATATAGTGCCTTTTATTTTTTGCTTAGTTTAACAACCGCCTCGGTCCGTGCTGTGTGGGGAAACATGTCGACAGATTGAATGTATTCTACCTTGTAGGCTTTGCTTAGCTCAACAAGGTCCCTTGCAAGAGTGGATACGTTGCAGGATACATAAACCATTTTAGCTGGTTTGTAATCCAAAATGGTTTTGAGGAGCTTTTCATCGAGTCCAGTTCGTGGAGGATCAACTACCAAGGCATCAGCCCTGTAGCCTTCTTGGTACCACTTTGGAATGATTTCTTCTGCTTTACCTGCCTCATAGTGGGTATTGGATAGTCCCATTCGCTTAGCGTTTGCTTTGGCATCCTCGATGGCTTCTGGAATAATGTCCATACCTCGAACAGATTTGACCTTTTTAGCAAAGGCGAAGCCGATTGTGCCCACGCCACAGTAGGCATCAATCAAGTTTTCATCTCCTGAAATGTCCAAAGCCTTGATGGCCTCGCCGTAGAGAATTTCTGTTTGTTGGGGATTTAGTTGGTAAAATGCCCGTGGAGATAGTGAGAATTCGTAATCTAAAACAGCCTCATCGATAGCTTGTTCTCCCCATAAAATTTCTGTTTTTTCACCATAAATATCACTCGTTTTTTGTCTATTCCAGTTTAGAGCAATAGTGATTATACTTGGAAATTGACTGGTGAGTTCCTCAATTAATTTAGTAAGATTAACCTGACAAGAGGTGATAAAAATCACTTGAACTTGACCTGTTTTTCGAGCCTTGCGGACCATAACCGTGCGGATTCCATGTTGCTTGCGCTCATTGTAAATAGGGATACGGTGCTTGGTGAGTAGCTTTGCGATTCCGTTGATAATCTCTTGTGTTTCGGCATCTTGGACGTAACAATTCGTAATTCCAATCAAGCGATGGGAATTTTCTGCATAGAGACCGGCCTTGACTTGATCTTTGAAAGATCGAGTCTGGAACTGTAATTTGGCACGATAGTGGCTAGGCTTATCCATACCGATTGTTGGATAAATAGTGTAGTTTTCGTAGCCAGCTGGTTTGAACTTTTTTAGGGCCTGCTGCAAGAGATCTTGTTTGAAGTCTAATTGTTTATCATAGCGGAGGTGCATGATTTGACAACCACCACAGGCTTGATAGATGTCACAGGCAGGCTTGACTCGGAATTTTGATTCCTTGTTGATTTTTAACAATTTTGCTTCAACGAAATTTCGTTTGACTGAGGTAATTTGACAAAAAATTTCTTCCCCCTTAAGGGCACCAGGGACAAAGACTAGCGTTTTTTGATAAAATCCGATTCCTTCTCCGTTGATGCCCATTCGTTTGATTTTTAAGGGGATTCGTTGGTTTACTTGTAGATTCATATTATTATTTTACCGAAAAATCCTGTATAATGAAAGAATGAGAATTACAAAAATTGAAAAGAAGAAACGTCTTTATTTACTTGAAGTGGATGGTCAGGATAGTTTGTATATTACGGAAGACACAATTGTTCGCTTCATGCTTAGTAAGGGCAAGGAAATCACGGAGCAGGAGTTTTGTGAGCTTCGCGATTTTGCTCAGTTTTCTTATGGGAAAAATCTAGCACTTTATTACCTTTCCTTCAAGCAACGTACCCAAAAAGAAGTTAGTGATTATCTAAAAAAATATGAAATTGAAGAAAACAATATTGTCAAGATTGTGACGGTATTAGAAGAGGAAAAATGGCTGGACGATGGGAATTATGTTGATAGCTATGTTCGTCAGAATGCTCTAAATGGAGATAAGGGACCAGCTATGATTCGTCAGAAGTTGATGCAGAAAGGAATTCCTAAACCGCTGATTGATAAAAGGCTGGCTGAGGAAAATTTTTCAGAGCTTGCTGGGAAGATTGGGGAGAAATTGGTGGGTAGATACCAAAGAAAGTTGCCTCTTCGAGCTTTGCAAGATAAAGTTGTACAGGGATTGATGGGTAAGGGGTTTTCTTATGAGACGGCCAAACAAAGCCTGGGTCAGTTGGAACTTGTGGCTGATGAGGAAAATGAAGATGATTTAATCGCCAAGGAATTGGATAAGCAGTATAGAAAATATAGTCGTAAATATGAAGGCTATGAATTGAAGCAAAGGTTGATACAGGCTTTAGCTCGAAAGGGTTATGACTTTGATCGGATTCAGACTGTCCTTCGTGATTATCTGTGAAAAAATTTAGCCTAGGTTAGAAAAATATGATATAATAGTCAAGATAAATTGTAATTGTAGAAAGTTGGTAACAAAGTGAAATTACCAAAGGAAGGCGACTTTATTACAATTCAAAGTTATAAGCATGACGGTGAAATTCATCGCACTTGGCGTGACACCATGGTATTAAAAACAACGGAAAATGCTATTATTGGAGTCAATAATCATACCTTAGTGACTGAAAATGATGGTAGGCGTTGGGTAACAAGAGAACCAGCAATCGTTTATTTTCATAAAAAATACTGGTTCAATATCATTGCAATGATTCGTGAAAACGGAGTTTCCTATTATTGTAACCTTGCTAGTCCATATGTTCTCGACAATGAGGCACTCAAATACATTGATTATGACCTAGATGTTAAGGTCTTTGCTGATGGTGAAAAGAGACTGCTGGATGTGGATGAATATAAGCGTCATCGTAAGGCGATGAAGTATTCGGATGATATTGATTTTATTTTGAAGGAAAATGTCAAGATACTGGTTGATTGGATTAATAACCAGCGCGGACCATTCTCTCCAGCCTACGTTAATATCTGGTACAAACGCTATTTAGAACTGAGAAGTAGATAAAGTTAGAAAAGAAAATCCTGTTTTACAGGCTTTTTTCTTATTGTAAAGGAGGGGCTTATGGCCTTTGAACAAACAAATGGGCGCTATGCAAGTTTTGGAGTTGTGACCTCGCTTCCCGGGGAAGTGATTGATAGTTTCTGGTATGTTATTGATCACTACTTAAAAGGAGTTATTCCTTTGAAAAATGTAATCCGTTTTTCTATCAAAAATCGTCGTGGTAAGATTACGTTGGTCTTTTCGCAGGAAGGTTATAAAAATGTACTGGCTGTAGATTTAGGTAGTCGTTTTGATCCTTTTTATCCCTCAACAATCTTGGTAATGGACAAGCAGGGAAAAGAGACCATTACTTTGCCAGATGAGGTGACCTTGCTTTAGCTTGAAGAGCTGGTATTTTATCACCTAAGATATTGTTAATATATGAAATTTGGTGTAAAATAGATTTGTAAGCTTATGTGGGTTAGAAAGGAGGAGTCTATGGTTAGTCAAACTGTTGAGAAACCTCTCTATTTGCAGTTGGTTGATGAATTGGAAGTTGCAATTCGTGAGAGGATGGCTCCGAATGACAAGTTATTTTCAGAGCGTGAGTTGACACAGGTTTATGGTGTTAGTCGTATTACAGTTCGTTTGGCTTTGCAAGAATTGGAAAAACGTGGCTTAGTCTATAAGAAGCATGGTAAGGGAACCTATGTATCTGAGATTTCAGATACTGCAGTTGATTTGTCTCAGGCCTATAGTTTTACTGAGCAAATGAAAAAAATTGGGAAAGTACCGAGGACATCGATTTTATCCTTTGAATTGGTTAAGGCGTCGGACTATATTGCGCAGCATCTACAACTTAGTCAGGGTGAGGAAGTGTTTGAAGTTGAACGTTTGAGACTTGCAGATGAGGTTCCGATGATGTTGGAAAGGACATATGTTCCTGCCTCGCTATTTCCTGGATTAGCTGCTCAGCGAATGAAGTCAACTCCCTTGTATGAAATTTTCTCAGAGGATTATCATCAGGTGATTCGTTTGGCAGAAGAAGAGTTCTATGCAAGTATTGCTTTGGATAATGAAGCTAAGATACTCGGAATTCCAAGCAATAGTCCAGTACTTCATTTGGTAAGAAAAACCTATAATGATAAGAATAGAATTATCGAGTTTACGTTTAGTATTGCTAGAGCGGACCAGTTTCGTTACAAGATTACCCATCAACGGGGATATTAGAATTAATACTCTTCGAAAATCAAAATTATTCGTTGTCAAGAGCCTTGATGAAATCCAGTTCTATTTTCGGCTTTATTTCCTAGACTACTTTTGATTGTTATTGGATATGAAAAAACGCGGACGTTAGTCTGCGTTTTTTTAGCGATGATTGGCTGTAATTTCAAATTTGTAATACTTCCAGTGTTTGTAAGTTTCAGTATATTCCATCACTTCACCGCTAGTACTGTTAGTAGTTGTTTTGTTTTGTAGTACAGCTGGTTCAGTCGCTTTTAATTTCAAATGAGTGGCAACCTCTTTTGGACATGGGCTGACAATTTCATTCGTTTCTACAAATGGTTCCTCGGACATGTGGATATTGTAGTCTAGTTTGAAGCGTTGATAGATTGATTGATAGTGCTCGAGTGGAGCATCTGGATTCTGGATATATCGTTGAGGGATGTATGAATTGTGGAAGATGTATGGAGTGTCTTCTGCTGCGCGGACGCGTACAATTTTATAATAAAACTCATTCTTGTCAAGATTTAGTTTTTCAAGGATATCGGGTTTATTGCCTTTTTCGCACGAGAGAACAGTAACCTTATCCTTATCCATAGGAAAAATCTCAATATCAGAAAATTCTACAAGACGTCCTTTGCGTGAACGGGATACAAAGGTTCCTTTACCTTGTTGACGAACTAGGTAGCCGTCTTTAACTAGTTCGTTTACTGCACGAATAACGGTGATAGAGCTAACGTTAAATAGTTTTGTTAATTCAGATTCTGTGTAAAATTTGTCGCCATTTTCAAATTTGCCAGAGATAATTTGCTGGCGTAAGTCGTTTTGTATAAGTTGGTACTTAGGTACTTTCATTACATATTCTTTCCTTTCTATGATTTATTATACTAAATGGTTGAGAAAAAATCAAAAAATATAGCTATTTTCTATAAAAAATTGAAGAGAAAACCTATACAATTCAATTGTTTAAATGAGTTTGTAATGAAATTCAAAGAAGTTTAAAAAAATTAAAAAAAGTACTGGACATAACCACAAAGAAATGTTATTATATTAACAGAAAGGTAAGCGGTAACAGCGGAGGAGACCTATGAAAGAATTTAAAATTAAAGATCAATTCTACATAAATGGAAAACCGTTTAAAATTTTATCTGGTGCTATCCATTATTTTAGGGTTCATCCGGATGACTGGTACCATTCCTTGTATAATTTAAAAGCTCTAGGTTTTAATACGGTTGAGACCTATGTTCCTTGGAATATGCATGAATCTCAAAAAGGTGATTTTTGCTATGAAGGGATTTTAAATGTTGAGCGTTTTTTAAAACTTGCTCAAGAATTAGGGCTTTATGCAATTGTTCGTCCTTCCCCCTATATTTGTGCAGAGTGGGAGTGGGGAGGTCTCCCCGCTTGGTTGATGCAGGAAGAGCTGAGGGTTCGTTCACATGAAGAGCGCTACCTAAAGCACTTAGATGAATATTACGCTTCTCTTCTTCCTAAATTGGCCAAGTTCCAACTCGCACAAGGTGGTAATATCCTTATGTTCCAGGTAGAGAATGAATATGGTTCCTATGGTGAGGATAAGGAATACCTGAGAGCAGTAGCAAGTCTAATGAGGAAATATGGGTTGACAGCTCCCCTCTTCACCTCAGACGGTGCTTGGCGGGCGACGCTTCGAGCAGGAACGCTAATTGAAGATGACATCTTTGTGACGGGTAACTTTGGTTCGAGAGCCAGAGAAAACTTTGCCAACATGAAGGCTTTCTTTGAGGAACATGGTAAGAAGTGGCCCTTCATGTGTATGGAATTCTGGGATGGCTGGTTCAATCGCTGGGGCGATGAGGTCATTCGCCGTGATCCAGATGAGATGGTCGATGCTGTTATGGAATGTATTGAGTTGGGTTCTATCAATCTCTACATGTTCCATGGTGGAACTAATTTCGGTTTCATGAATGGGTGTTCAGCCCGCGGTCAGATTGATTTGCCACAGGTGACTTCTTACGATTACGATGCGATTTTAGATGAGGCTGGCAATCCAACCAAGAAATTCTATGCCTTGCAAAAACGTATGAAGGAAACCTATCCAGATTTGGACTATGCTGAGCCACTGGTAAAAGAAGCCAAGGCCTTTCCAAGTGTGAACTTGAAGGATAAGGTAAGCCTCTTTGCTGTAGCAGAAAATGTAAGCGATTACTCCTCTAGCTTCTATCCAAAAAATATGGAAGAACTGGGGCAATCGACGGGCTATATCCTCTATAGAACGCAGTTAGAGCGGGATAAGGAGGAGGCAGAACGGATTCGTGTCATCGATGCGCGTGACCGTATTCAAGTCTATGCGGATGGTTGTTTGGTTACCACACAATACCAGACAGAAATTGGTGAAGACATTGCACTAGAGTTTGCATCCAACCATGTTGAACTGGCTGTCTTGGTTGAAAACATGGGACGGGTCAATTATGGTCATAAGTTGACAGCACCGACACAGTCTAAAGGGTTGGGTCGTGGTGCCATAGCAGACCTGCACTATATTGGCAATTGGGATATGTATCCATTGCCACTGGATGATATTTCTGGTCTGGATTTCACGAAAGAGTGGCAGGAGGGGCAACCAGCCTTCTATCGCTATCAGTTTGAAGTGGAAGAACTGGCAGATACTTACTTAGACATGACTGGTTTTGGTAAGGGAGTTGTTTTTGTTAACAATGTAAATATTGGACGTTTTTGGGAAAAGGGACCAATCCTCTATCTCTATATTCCAAAAGGATACTTAAAGAAAGGAGAGAATGAAATTATCGTCTTTGAGACGGAAGGAAGATATAGAGAAAAGATTAGCTTTTCACAAAACCCCGTAATAAAAGAATTGTAGAGTCTTAAAGTAGACTTCTACTCAAAAGATTTATGGAGAAAAGGAGAAGAAAATATGGCAATTATTGCTACACGTATTGATGGTCGTTTGATTCATGGTCAAGTTGCTAACCTGTGGACTACCAAATTAAATATTAGTCGTATCATGGTTATCGATGATGCTGTGGCTCAAAACGATATTGAAAAACAAGGTCTAAAATTAGCCTGTCCTCCAGGGGTAAAATTATCTATTTTACCGATTGAAAAGGCTGCTAATAATATTAAGGAAGGTAAGTATGACAGTCAACGTCTCTTGATTGTTGCACGTCGTCCTGAAAACTTCCTGCGCTTAGTTGAATATGGTGTAGAACTCGCTGAATTGAATGTCGGCAATATGTCACAATCACCAGAAACTCGCTCTGTTACTCGTTCTATCAACGTTGTTGATAAAGACATCGCTGATTTCGATGCCTTGGCAGCCAAGGGAGTGAAATTATTTGCACAAATGGTACCTGGCGATTCACCAAAAGACTTTATGCCATTATTGGATAAGGTTAGATAACATTCGGATATTTTTGAAAAATTTAAAGGAGGATCACTATTATGCAATGGTGGCAAATATTACTTCTAACGCTCTACTCTGCTTACCAGATTTGTGATGAGTTGACAATTGTTTCGTCAGCAGGCTCACCAATCTTTGCAGGGTTCATCTCTGGTTTGATCATGGGGGACATGGCAACTGGTTTGACAATCGGAGCGTCTCTTCAATTGATGGTACTCGGTGTGGGTACCTTCGGTGGTGCATCTCGTATCGACGCAACTTCTGGTGCGGTTCTTGCAACAGCTTTCTCAGTATCACAAGGTATTGATCCAGAGCTTGCTGTATCTACTATCGCAGTTCCAGTAGCAGCGCTTCTTGTTTATACAGATATTGCTGGTCGTTTCTCAACTACTTTCTTTGCACACCGTGTAGATGCTGCGATTGAACGCTTTGACTACGCTGGTATCGAACGCAACTACCTGCTTGGTGCAATTCCTTGGGCACTTTCTCGTGCACTTCCAGTTTTCCTTGCCCTTGCTTTCGGTGGTGAGTTCGTTAAATCAATGGTTGATACCATTGAAAACTATAAATGGGTTGCAGATGGCTTGACTCTTGCAGCTCGTATGCTTCCAGGTCTTGGTTTTGCAATCTTACTTCACTATCTTCCACTTAAACGTAACCTTCACTACTTGGCGGTAGGTTTCGCTCTTACAGCTATGTTGACTGTTCTTTACGGTAACGTATCAGCTTTGGGTGGTGCAGTTGCTGGTATCGTTGGCACTCTTCCTGAAGATGCAGGCGTAAGCTTTGTCAATAACTTCAAAGGTTTGTCAATGATTGGTATCGCTATTGTGGGTGCATTCCTTTCAGTGCTTCACTTCAAAAATAGCCAAAAAGTAACTGTGGTTGCTCCATCACATTCAGAAAGTGGGGAAATTGAAGATGACGAAATCTAATTACAAATTAACAAAAGAAGATTTTAATCAAATCAACAAACGTAGCTTGTTCACTTTCCAACTTGGTTGGAACTATGAGCGGATGCAGGCATCTGGCTACCTCTACATGATTTTGCCACAATTGCGTAAAATGTATGGAGATGGTACTCCTGAGTTGAAGGAAATGATGAAATTGCATACTCAGTTCTTCAATACTTCACCATTTTTCCATACCATCATCACAGGTATTGACTTGGCACTTGAAGAAAGTGACGGTGTGGCTTCTAAAGATGCGGTTAACGGTATTAAAACTGGTTTGATGGGACCATTTGCCCCAATTGGTGACTCCATCTTTGGATCCTTAGTTCCAGCAATCATGGGTACTGTAGCAGCGACTATGGGGAAAGAAGGTTCTCCGGTTGGTATTTTCCTTTGGGTTGCTGTAGCAGTTGCTTATGATATTTTCCGTTGGAAACAGTTGGAAGTTGCTTACAAGGAAGGTACTAAGTTGATTACTACCATGCGTGATAAGTTGACTGCTCTTGTGGATGCAGCCTCTGTAATGGGTGTCTTCATGATGGGGGCCTTGATTGCGACTATGATCAATTTTGAAGTGACTTGGGCTCCTCAGATTGGTGAGAAAGTTATTGATGTACAAGACTTGCTCAACACAATCTTCCCTCGCCTTGTTCCAGCTGTCTTTACAGGTTTTGTATTCTGGTTGCTCGGTCGTAAAGGTATGACCTCTACCAAGGCTATCTTGATCATCATTGCGCTTGCTCTTTGCTTGTCAGCAATCGGTCACTTCGCATTTGGTATGGCATAATGGCTAGAAGTTTAGTATTAGTAAGTCATGGTATCTTCTGCGAGGAGTTGAAAAAATCTACTGAAATGATTATGGGTCCTCAAGAGGACATCTATACAGTAGCTTTATTACCAGAAGAAGGTCCAGAAGACTTCCAGAAAAAATTTGAAGAAACAATTGCTAATCTAGATGACTTTGTTGTCTTCGCAGACTTGTTAGGCGGTACACCAGCCAACGTCGTATCACGAAAATTGATTGAAGGTGGGCAGTTTGACCTCTATGCAGGGATGAACATGCCTATGGTCATTGGTTTCTTGAACGGCGTCCTGCTGGGAGAGGCTGTGGATTATGTCGAATTTGGGACAAGCAACCTAGTTCATGTCAATAGCCTATTAACAAGTGATAGCGATGATGAGGAGTGAAACAGTCAGGGAAGTTGAAACAGTTTGGGAAACTGTTTCAACTGGTCGCCTTGAAATGAAAGAGTGACCAAAGGCAGCCCGAGCCTGAAAACTAGAGAGCGAGGGAAGTTCAAGGGAACTGTTTCAACTGGTCACCTTAAAATAAGATATACAAGTTAGTCATCTATTTAGATAGGCTTTAAGTATCCTGAGGGAGTTGCAATAGTAACTCCCTCATTTGGCTTATGAGGAAAAGAAATGATTGAAGTAAAAGAATTTGGTGAAAAAGCGAAGCTCTATTGCTTGAAAAATAAAAACGGTATGCAGGTCAGTCTGACGGATTTTGGTGCCAGAGTGGTAGAAGTGCTTCTGCCAGTAGAAGAAAATGGCGGTTTACGAAATGTTAGTTTGGCGGCGGGGTCAGATGTTGATTACCGCAAGACAGATTTGTACCCTGGTTCTACTATTGTTCCAGTTGCAGGTCGTATTTCGGGTGCCCAGGCTGAGATAAAGGGAAAACGCTACCATTTTACAGAAAATGAACCAGGTCGGACCTTGCATGGTGGGGTTGACACGGCAAATGAGCAGTACTGGGACGTTGAGCTAGACCATGAGAGAAATCAAGTGACCTTTGCTATGGTCCTAAAAGATGGTTTTAATGGCTTTCCTGGTGATGTGAGGGTCAAGGCTATTTATTGTTTGACGGATAAAAATGAATTGACAGTTGACTACCAGGCTGTATCGGATAAGGATACGATTTTTAATCCGACCAACCATATCTATTTCAACTTGACTGGTGATTTTCAACGGTCAGTTGCCGAGCACCGTATTAAAATTGCTGCGAATCACTATGCTCCGCTTGGGGAGGATAACCTGCCAACGGGCGTCTTAGAAGATGTGACAGGGACGCCGTTTGATTTTAGAGATTTTGCGCCTTTTGCTCAGGGATTTGATAGCCAATATCCTCAAAATGTGTTGGTAAAAGGCTATGACCACCCATGGTTATTGGAAGAGGTGGATATTCCGGTAGAAGTTTTGAGTCCAGATGGGAAAATTGGACTCAGTGTCAAAACCAACCAGCCTGCGGTCGTTATATATACATATAATTTTCCTGTTGAAGCTTTGGCCTGTTACCATGGTGTCTTTAGTTTAGAGTGTCAGGCCTTGCCAAATGCGTGCAATGTCGATGGATTTGGTTCGATTTTGTTAGAACAAGGAGAAGAATTTTTGTCTAAAACGACCTATCGTTTTACTTGGTAAAAAAATGGGGACTCTAACGTAACCGCCCAATAACAAAGTATCTATCTAATCACTCCCTCCTCCTGTATACTGTTATAAAAAACAAAACTGGAGGATTTATTATGTCACACCCCATCGTCCCATTGACTATTCCCCTATCTCGCCGCTTTGAGAAGAAAGGCAGAAATGATATTCTGATGAAAATTCATCTCGGAAAAGTGGAAGTCACATTCTTTCACTCTATCAACCAAAAAATATTAGAAACAATCTTGGATAAGGTACTGCACTATGACCATCCGACTCAGTGATTTAGGTCAAGTCTACTTGGTTTGCGGTAAAACGGACATGCGTCAAGGGATTGATTCTCTCGCCTACCTTGTCAAAAGTCAATTCAATCTGGATCCCTTTTCAGGTCAGGTCTATCTCTTCTGCGGAGGTCGAAAAGACCGATTCAAAGCTCTTTACTGGGACGGACAAGGATTTTGGTTGCTTTACAAACGTTTTGAAAATGGGAAATTGACCTGGCCAAACAATGAAGAGGAGGTCAAGGCTCTAACTTCCGAGCAGGTGGACTGGCTCATGAAAGGATTTTCGATCAGTCCAAAAATAAATATTTCAAAAAGTCGTGATTTCTAGTAATCGCCCAATAACAAAGTATATTGAAAAGGCTCTAAAGTCCTGTCGACTCTGGAACCTTTTTCTATTTACACGCTCTCTTAATTTTTTCCTTCCATGGTAAATAAGCC
>NZ_ALMY01000024.1 GCF_000440115.1 Streptococcus suis YS56
CCCGACTTTATCACTTTATTTTTCCACGATCCGCTTCAATCGCTTGATAGAATTGGATTTTTTAAGTATTTTTCGTTCTTTTTATTGTGTTGTATGTTGTTGTATGTTATAATATAGGTATGGCTTTTATTCGAACTACTACTAACAAAGAAGGTAGAACTCATGTCTATCTTGCAGAAAGTTACCGCATAGACGGGAAAACCAAGCAGAGAATTATTAAAAAATATGGACTTCTTGATGATTTGGAAGCTGAAGAACCTGGCATCCTTGAACGATTGAAGCGTGAGGCAAAAGCTGGCTCTTTAACAGAAAATACAACGGTTCACCTAAGCTTAGACCTCCTGGCTCCTATGAATGAACCAGACAAATCCTACGGGTGGATGGTATTTGACAATCTCTTTGAAGAATTAAGACTCTCTCATGTTATGAAGCAGGTAAAAACCAAGGCCAATTACAATTTGACAAAGGCTTTGAAATTACTAGTATTTCAACGAATCTTAAACCCCACTAGTAAATTAGCCACTGTTGAAGCACAAGCAGATCTATTCGGAGACTGGGATCTTAACTTAAATGCCATCTATCGTCACCTTGACACGTTGAATGAGGTAAAAAATCAGATTCAACTTCATCTCCATCAAGAGATTAGCCGATTAACCAAGCGGGAAGGACGTCTGGTTTTCTACGATGTCACCAACTATTACTTTGAGACAGATATCCCAGACATAGAAGAACAATCTGATGATGGAAAAATCATCAAAGTTGGTCTTCGCAGACGAGGACCAAGCAAGGAACACCAACCGAAGCCTATTGTTCAGTTAGGACTATTCATGGATACAAACGGAATTCCCATTAGCTACAAGCTCTTTCGAGGGAATCAAACCGACCCCGTGACCTATCTTCCCGCAGTTGAAGAGGTTAAGAAGCAATTTGGCATCGAACGAATTGTGGTTGTGGCGGATAAGGCAATGAATAGTACAACCAATGTTTCAGCTATGTTGGAACAAGGGGATGGCTGGCTCTTTTCCCAAAAGCATCGTGGCAAGAGAGGGGCTCCCAAAGATATTCAAGAAGAGATCCTAGATCCAGAAGGGTGGCATTTTAATGCGGAAGGAACCTTCGCTAAGAAATCCTATATTCGTAGCCGCAAACTAGGTACAGGAAAAGGCTCCAAAATGATAAAGGAGAAAGTCGTGATTACCTGGAGTAAGAAATATGCGGATCGTGAACGGATTCGCAGAGACGGTGCTCTTGAATATGCCAGTCACTTAACCAATGCGGAACTCTTTCGTCAGACTAGTAAGAAGGGTGGAAAGAAATACCTTGATTTGTCTTATCTAGACAAAGAGACAGGTGAAATCAAGCCCTTCTCCCCTCTCATTCAGCTTGACCTTGAGCAGGTGGAATTCGATGCTCAGTTTGACGGAATCAATGTCCTTGTTACCAGTGAGATTGAACTGTCAGATGAAGCAATCCTTGATTCCTATAGACAACTCAGTAAAATAGAAGATTGCTTTAGGGTTACCAAGACAGAATTGGAGAGCCGTCCAGTTTATGTTTGGACAGAGGAACACATTCAAGCACATTTCCTAACTTGTTTTATAGCTCTCATCCTCATTCGACTGCTTCAATACAGGACGAACTGGGCGATGAGTCCGGAGAGGATGATAAGAGCCTTAAACAGTGCGAAGGCAACACGGTTACAGGATGATTACTACAGATTACAAGAGAGTCCAGATATGCAGGAGTTAAATAAACTCCTAGGGATTGAATGGAACCGTGGTCTCGTAAAGTATGAAGAACTAAAGAGATACGCAAAGGATTCATACACTACAGAAAAATAATGAAAAAGGATAGCCAAACTCCTTGTCCCACAAGGGGTTAGCTATCCTTTGCATTTTTTTATGTGATAAAGTCGGG
>NZ_ALMY01000025.1 GCF_000440115.1 Streptococcus suis YS56
TCTTCTGGTGTCAAGTTAGGGTTGGCATCGATTGCTTTCTTAGCATCGTCGGCTGCGGCTTCAACTTCTGCTTTTGCTGCGGCTTTTTCACCTGCAAGAGTTGCTGTGTTGACATCAGCTGGTGTTGCTGCTTTATCGATTGCTTCTGTAGCCTTTGCCACTTCTGCATCTAATGCATCTTTAGCAACTTTTTTCTCGGCTGGTGTCAAGTTAGGGTTGGCATCGATAGCTTTCTTAGCATCATCTGCGGCTGCTTTAAGCTCTTCTTTAGCAAGATCCTTATCAGCTTTCTCTTCCACTGCTTGAACTGCTTCTGGTGTCTCAGCAGTCATAATGTCAGATTTAGCGTCGTCAGCAAGGTCTTCTGCCTTAGCGATTGCTGCTTTTTTCTCGTCCTCTGTCAAGTTTGGATTTGCTTCGATAGCTGCAATCGTTTCTTTTGTATCATCTTCAAGCTTGTTAAGAGCATCCAATTGAGCTGCAGCAAGAACATCGCCTGCGATAACATCTACACCCTTGTCTTCAGCTGTTTGAACTTTTTCCGGTGTTGTTGCTGCATTAACAGCATCCTTAGCTTTAGCAAGATCTTTTTCAAGGTCTGCGAGGGCTTTGTCTACTTCCTTATCAGACAAGTTTGGATTTGCAGCAATAGTTTCCTTAGCTTTGGCAGCATCATCTTCAAGCTTGTTCAATGCATCTTGTTTCGCTGCCTCAAGAACTGCCGCATCAACAAGTGGAGTAGCTGTATCAATTGCTCCTTTATCAGCATCTTTTTGAGCTTTCTTAGCTGCTTCAAGGTCTGCAAGTGCTTGTGCATTTTCTGCAGCATCCGTAGCTGTCTTGGCATTATCAGCAATAGCATCCAAAGCAACCTTAGCGGCATCATTTACCTTGTCAATTGCTGCTTTTTTCTCAGCGTCTGACAAGTTTGGATTGTCATTGATAGCTTTAATCGCATCATCAGCAAGCTTCTCTGCTGCTTTAGTAGCTTCTTCTGCTTCTGTGCGGATAGCTTCTTTAGCTAACTCTTTGTCCTTAGCCAATTCAACAGCTTTTTCAGCTTCTGAACCTTTTTCTGTCAAGTCATCTTGACCTGCTTTGGTTGCTCCTGCTACATCGGCTGGAGTTGTTGCTGCATCAATTGCGTCTGTCGCTTTCTTAGCTGCGTCTTCAAGCTTATCTTTTTCAGCATTCACAACATCTTGAAGAGCTTTCTTAGCTGCGTCTTTCTCTTCTGGTGTCATAGTTGACGCATCGATAGCTTTTTCTGCTTCTGCTTG
>NZ_ALMY01000026.1 GCF_000440115.1 Streptococcus suis YS56
GAAAAATACTTAAAAAATCCAATTCTATCAAGCGATTGAAGCGGATCGTGGAAAAATAAAGTGATAAAGTCGGGTGGTGATACTATCTCAATTCCTTTTTTATAAAAGAAAATAGGTGTAGGATAGTAGTAGGTGAGCTGTTTTATACAGAACTTGTGCTATAATAGATATAAAAAATTAAAAGGAGATAGAGATATGAAAACCATTCACACAGATAAGGCACCTGCAGCAATTGGCCCATACGTTCAAGGGAAGGTTGTTGGAAATTTCCTCTTTGCCTCTGGTCAAGTTCCTTTGTCACCTGAAACTGGTGAAGTGGTTGGTGAAACCATTCAGGAGCAGACTGAGCAAGTCTTGAAAAATATCGCAGCAATTTTAACAGAAGCAGGAACAGACTTTGACCATGTGGTGAAGACGACTTGTTTCCTAAAAGATATGAATGATTTTGTAGCCTTTAATGAAGTTTATAAAACAGCTTTCTCAGTAGATTTTCCAGCTCGTTCAGCGGTGGAAGTTGCTCGCTTGCCACGTGATGTTAAGGTTGAGATTGAAGTTATTGCAGTTATTGATTAGAAGAGAAAAGGAGGGAATGTCATGTCGGACAAACTCCATTTAGTGATTGTGACAGGGATGTCTGGAGCTGGTAAGACGGTAGCCATTCAGTCTTTTGAAGACTTGGGTTATTTTACCATTGATAATATGCCACCGACTCTCTTGCCAAAATTTTTAGAATTGATTCGCCATAGCCAGGATAACAATAAGATTGCTCTTGTTGTAGATATGCGGAGTCGCTCCTTCTTCTCGGAGATTCGAGAGGTGTTGGATGAGATTGAGGGGGCAGAGGATTTAGATTTTAAAGTCCTATTCTTGGATGCGACGGATAGTGAATTGGTTGCTCGCTATAAAGAAACTCGTCGTTCCCATCCTTTGGCGGCTGATGGTCGTGTTTTGGACGGGATTCAGCTAGAGCGTGAACTTTTGGCTCCCTTGAAAAATATGAGTCAAAATGTTATTGATACGACAGAGCTGACTCCTCGCAATCTGCGTAAGGAAATCTCGGAGCAGTTTGCTAGTCAAGATAATCAACCGTCGTTTCGCATAGAAGTGATGTCCTTTGGTTTCAAATATGGGCTACCTCTGGATGCAGACTTGGTTTTTGACGTTCGGTTCCTACCAAATCCCTACTACAAGTTAGAGTTGCGGAATCTTACAGGACTAGATCAGCCTGTCTTTGACTATGTCATGGACCATCAGGAATCAGAAGAATTTTACAGTCATCTTCTCGGCTTGATTGAGCCAATTCTGCCTGGTTACCAGAAGGAAGGAAAATCTGTCCTGACTATAGCTGTTGGTTGTACGGGTGGTCAGCATAGAAGCGTAGCCTTTGCTAAACGTTTGGCAGACGATTTAGAGAAAAATTGGAATGTCAATCGTAGTCATCGTGATAAGGACAGACGGAAGGAGACGGTCAACCGCTCATGAGAAAACCTAAAATTACTGTGATTGGTGGCGGAACAGGGATTCCGGTGATTCTAAAAAGTTTGCGGGACAAGGATGTCGATATTACAGCCATCGTGACGGTGGCAGATGATGGTGGATCCTCTGGTGAGATCCGTCAAGCCTTGCAGGTCACACCTCCGGGTGATTTGCGGAATGTCCTCTTGGCTATGTCCGATATGCCCAAGTTGTATGAACAGATTTTCCAGTACCGCTTCGCAGATTCGGATGGACCGCTGGCTGGGCATCCTCTGGGCAATCTCATCATCGCTGGGATTTCCGAGATGCAGGGTTCAACCTATAATGCTATGCGACTCTTGACCCGCTTTTTCCATACGACAGGGCGGATTTATCCTTCTAGTGAACAGGCCCTGACCCTTCATGCGGTCTTTACAGATGGGACCAAGGTTTCTGGTGAGAGTAAGATTGCCAAACACGAGGGCATGATTGGCCATGTTTATGTGACCAATTCCTACAATGACGATGAGCCTAAGGCTAGTCGTCAGGTGGTAGAAGCTATCATGGAGAGTGATATGGTGGTCTTGGGACCGGGATCGCTCTTTACTTCCATCCTTCCTAATCTCATGATTTCAGACATCGGCAAGGCATTGAAAGAAACCAAGGCAGAAGTGACCTATGTCTGCAATATCATGACCCAGCGTGGTGAGACGGAGTTCTTCACGGATGCTGACCACGTGACCGTATTGAATGGTCATTTGGGCGAAAAGTTTATCGATACGGTTTTGGTTAATAGTGAACCTGTTCCACAGGATTACATGAATACCCACAAGTTTGATGAATACTTGGTACAGGTAAAACACGATTTTGCAGGTTTGCAAAAACAGGCTAATCGTGTGATTTCTTCGAATTTTCTTCGTTTGGAAAATGGCGGGGCTTTCCATGATGGTGACTTGGTGGTAGAAGAGTTGCTAAAGATTTTGCAGGTGCGGTCATGAGTTTTACAGTACAAGTAAAGGAAGAATTGCTGCTTCAGTCTAGCCAAAATAAGAGCGAGCTATCTGCTATTATCAAATTATCAGGGAGTTTGGGCTTAGCTTCATCAGGCTTGACTCTTTCTATCAGCACGGAAAATGCAAAGATTGCCCGTCACATTTATGAACTGTTACTTCGTTTCTATCAGATTAAGGCTGAGATTCGCCATCATCAAAAAACTAATCTCAAAAAGAATCGTGTGTATGCAGTTTTGATAGAAGACGGTGTGAATGAGATATTGAACGATTTGCATTTGGCTGATAGTTTCTTTGGATTAGAGACGGGGATTTCTCCCTTGGTTTTGGAAAATGATTCATGGAGTCAAGCCTATCTTCGTGGAGCATTTTTAGCGGCAGGCTCTGTTAAAAATCCTGAAAAAGGAAAATACCAGCTTGAAATAGCTTCTGTCTATAGTGACCATGCCAATGACCTGGCCAATCTGATGCAGAAATTTCTTTTGGATGCCAAAGTCATTGAGCGAAGTAAGGGAACCATTACCTATCTGCAACGTGCAGAGGACATTATGGATTTTCTTTTGGTGATTGGAGCAGAAGAGGCAAAGACAGAATTTGAGAATGTTAAATTGCTTCGTGAGGCTCGCAATGATCTAAATCGAGCTACCAATGCGGAAGCTGCTAATATTGCAAAGACGGTCAATGCTAGTATGAAAACAATTAATAATATTATCAAAATTATGGATACTATCGGTCTAGATCAGTTGTCAGGTGACTTGCAGGAGATTGCCCAGTTGCGAATTCAGCATCCAGACTATTCCATTCAGCAATTGGCGGATAGTCTAACGGTACCGATCACTAAAAGTGGTGTCAACCATCGTTTGCGGAAAATCAATAAGATTGCGGATGAATTATAATACTTAGAACCAGTTCCATGTGGGCTGGTTTTTTAGATTATTATATGAAATTACGGAATATTATTAGAATTATATCTTAATATATGTTAGAATGTGTAGAGAAATACTTTGATTAGAATGGAGAGAGTGATGATTACGAACGAACAATACAACTTTCTTCGAAACCATCCTGCGTTTGAAAACTTCTCAAGGGAAAGTTTCGATCAATTAGCTAAGCATATTCGTTTTCGAAAGATTCCTAAGGGACAAATCTTTTTTTACGCAGAGGATCCTAGAGATTATCTATTTGTATTGTATAAGGGCTATGCTCGGATTGAACAATATGATGAGACGGATAGTTTTACGTATTTAGACTATATTCGGCAGGGTGGTGCCTTTCCATTTGGAGATATGTTTCAGGACAAACCTTATCATTATACTGCCATTGCCATAACGGACCTAGAGTATTTTATTGTGCCGATGGTCTTGTTTGAAACCTTGTCGAAGATAAATCCTAGTCAAATGGTCTATATCTGTCAAAAATTATCCAAAGTGCTTCGTTTTCAAGAGTTGCGCTTGCGAAATGCGATGAGATCCAAAGCTTCAGAACGAGTTATACAGGCTTTAGCACTTTTGTACTGGGATATGTGTCAGCGGGATGGCTATGACACACTTCCATTTGATATTCATATTCAGGAAATTTCTCGCCTTGCTGCAACGACTAGGGAAACGGTCAGCCATGTTTTGAAGCAACTGAAACAGGATGGTAAAATTGCTTATAGCCATAAACAGTTAACTTATTTAGATATTGATTATTTCTTAGAAAATTTGTCAGAAACTCACTGAAGTTTCTGTTTTTTTATAAAAAAATAAAAATTCACATAATGATATAATAGAAAGAATTATGCAGAATATAGGTGACACAATCGATAATTATTTATAAACAAAGTCAATAATGTGAAGAATTTCTCAAAATAAATGTGAGCGTTTTCAAGTTTTTGATTTTGTTCTCTGTTACACTATGGTTGTAAAGGAAATGAGAGCGGGGGAAGCGTACGGTCCACTATCATTTCCAATCAAGTAATACTCAATGAAAATCAAAATCAGACTAGGCGACGAAGATGAAGATAGAACTGAAGTTCATCAAATCGAGGCAACAACGTATGAGTTTGATTTTCGAAGAGTATAAAAAAATATTAGGAGGACAGATCATGTCAAACCATCCAATTCATGTTTTTTCAGAAATTGGTAAGCTGAAAAAAGTTATGTTACACAGACCAGGTAAGGAAATTGAAAACCTCATGCCTGACTACCTAGAACGCCTACTCTTCGATGATATTCCATTCTTGGAAGATGCTCAAAAAGAACACGATGCATTCGCACAAGCATTACGAGATGAAGGAGTCGAAGTTCTCTACCTTGAACAATTGGCTGCTGAATCCTTAGTAACACCTGAAATTCGTGAGCAATTTATTGATGAATACCTAGAAGAAGCAAATATTCGTGGTCGTGCTACTAAGAAAGCCATCCGCAAACTGTTGCTAGCTATTGAAGACAACAAAGAGTTGGTAGAGAAAACGATGGCGGGTGTTCAGAAAGCTGAGTTACCGGAAGTCCCTGCTGAAGAAAAAGGTTTGACAGATCTGGTCGAATCATCCTACCCATTTGCAATTGACCCAATGCCAAACCTTTACTTCACACGGGATCCATTTGCTACGATTGGTAATGCTGTTTCTCTTAACCACATGTATTCAGAAACACGGAACCGTGAAACCTTGTATGGTAAATATATCTTCACTCATCACCCAGAATATGGTGGAAAAGTTCCATTGGTTTACAATCGTGAAGAAACTACTCGTATCGAGGGTGGGGACGAATTGGTTCTTTCAAAAGATGTTTTGGCAGTAGGTATTTCACAACGTACCGATGCTGCTTCTATTGAAAAACTATTGGTAAATATCTTTGAACAGCATGTTGGCTTCAAGAAAGTATTGGCATTCGAATTTGCTAACAACCGTAAATTCATGCATTTGGATACTGTCTTTACCATGGTTGACTATGATAAGTTTACGATCCACCCAGAAATTGAAGGTGACCTTCGTGTCTTCTCTGTAACCTATGAAAATGATACGCTTCATATTGAAGAAGAACATGGTGACTTGGCAGAACTTTTGGCTGCGAACCTTGGTCTTGAAAAAGTAGAATTGATCCGTTGTGGTGGCGGTGATATGGTTGCTGCTGGTCGTGAGCAATGGAATGATGGTTCAAATACATTGACCATTGCACCAGGTGTGGTAGTTGTTTACAAACGCAATACGATTACCAATGCAATCCTCGAGTCCAAAGGGCTTCGTTTGATTAAGATTGGCGGAAGCGAATTGGTTCGCGGTCGTGGTGGACCTCGTTGTATGTCAATGCCGTTTGAACGGGAAGACATCTAATGCCAAGTATAGAACGAACAACAATCGGTTCGGAAGAATGGCAACGCGCAGCCTCTATCTATGTCCGCTATAAGGTATTTGTTCTTGAGCGTGGCATTGCAAAGGAAGATGAATTTGACCAGAATGATACGGAAGGAAGAGTTTACGCCAATCTATTTATTGGTGAGGAGCCTGTTTCAACGGGACGTTTTCTTTCTGTCAGTCCTGGTCAAGCTCGTCTAACCCGAATAGCCACTCTACCGAATTTTCGTGGAAAAGGCTATGGAAAAATGATTATCAGCTCTTTGGAAGCTTATGCACGTGAAACAGGCTTTCGTCAGTTGGATATACATTCGGAGTTAACTGCAAAGACTTTTTATGAGTCAGTCGGCTACCAAGTAACTTCTGAAGTTTATCAAGAAGATGGAGAATGGTGCCAGACATTGACAAAATTTATTTAAACATTAGGAGAAGAGACAATGACAAACGTATTTAAAGGCAGACATTTCCTTGCAGAAAAAGATTTTACTCGTGCAGAGTTGGAATGGTTGATTGATTTTTCAGCTCATTTGAAAGATTTGAAAAAACGCAATATTCCACACCGTTATTTGGAAGGTAAAAATATTGCTCTCTTGTTTGAAAAAACATCAACACGTACTCGTGCTGCCTTCACAGTAGCATCCATTGACCTTGGTGCCCATCCAGAATATCTTGGTGCAAATGACATCCAACTTGGTAAGAAAGAATCTACAGAAGATACTGCTAAAGTTTTGGGACGCATGTTCGACGGTATTGAATTCCGTGGTTTCAGTCAAAAGATGGTGGAAGAATTAGCAGAATTCTCTGGTGTGCCAGTATGGAATGGTTTGACAGACGCATGGCACCCAACTCAAATGTTAGCTGACTACTTGACTGTCAAAGAAAACTTTGGCAAATTGGAAGGATTGACCTTGGTATACTGCGGTGATGGTCGTAACAACGTTGCCAACTCACTGTTGGTAACAGGTGCCATTCTTGGTGTCAATGTCCATATCTTCTCTCCAAAAGAACTCTTCCCAGAAGAAGAAGTAGTTGCCTTGGCTGAAGGTTTTGCGAAAGAAAGTGGAGCACGTGTTCTCATTACTGACAATGCTGACGAAGCAGTCAAAGGCGCAGATGTTCTCTATACAGACGTTTGGGTATCAATGGGTGAGGAAGATAAATTCGCTGAACGCGTTGCCCTCTTGAAACCATACCAAGTGAATATGGAATTGGTGAAAAAAGCAGAAAATGAAAATCTCATCTTCTTGCACTGCTTACCTGCCTTCCATGATACAAATACTGTTTATGGTAAAGATGTCGCTGAAAAATTCGGCGTAGAAGAAATGGAAGTAACAGACGAAGTATTCCGTAGCAAATATGCTCGTCACTTCGACCAAGCTGAAAACCGTATGCACACAATTAAAGCGGTGATGGCGGCTACTTTAGGGGATCCATTTGTTCCACGTGTGTAAAATCTAGTCATCGCACCTCCTGGGGCTGTAACCCAGCCCCTTTTCTTAGATATGAAAATGAAAGCGATTTCTAAAATGTGAAAGAGAGGCGAAAACATAAGATATGGCAAATCGTAAAATTGTAGTAGCCTTGGGTGGCAATGCCATTTTATCGTCTGACCCATCGGCTAAAGCACAAAAAGAGGCCTTGGTACAAACTGCCAAGCACCTTGTAAAATTGATAAAAAATGGGGATGACCTTATTATCACGCATGGTAATGGTCCTCAAGTTGGAAATTTACTTCTTCAAAACCTTGCTGCTGATTCGGAAAAGAACCCAGCTTTTCCACTAGACAGTTTGGTAGCCATGACAGAAGGATCTATTGGCTTCTGGTTGCAAAATGCCTTGGAAAATGAATTGATCAAGGAAGGCATTGAAAAGGATGTAGCTTCCGTCGTTACCCAGGTTATCGTGGATAAGAATGATCCAGCCTTTGAAAATTTGACCAAGCCGATTGGACCATTCTATACAGAAGAAGAAGCGAAAGCAGAAGCAGAAAAGACTGGAGCAACCTTCAAAGAAGATGCCGGTCGTGGCTGGCGCAAAGTCGTTGCTTCCCCAAAACCTGTAGGAATCAAAGAAATTGGTACTATTCGTACCCTTCTCAATGCAGGTGAAGTTGTCGTAGCTGCTGGTGGTGGAGGTATTCCAGTTGTCCAAGAAGTAGATGGCACCCTGACCGGTGTGGAAGCAGTTATCGATAAGGACTTTGCTTCCCAATGTTTGGCAGAATTGGTTGACGCAGACTTGTTTATCGTCTTGACCGGTGTAGACTATGTCTTTGTTAACTACAACAAACCAGACCAAGAAAAATTAGAAACTGTTACTGTGGCTGAATTGGAAGAATACATCAAACAAAATCAATTCGCACCAGGTTCCATGCTACCGAAAGTTGAAGCAGCTATTGCTTTTGTAAACAATAAGCCGCAATCAAAAGCAGTCATTACCTCATTAGAAAACTTAGGCGCTTTGATTGAATCCGATAGCGGTACTATCATTGTCAAGGGCTAAGCAGCTGTATGTATCGTTGAGGCTTCTATTTGTTGATGTACTCTGCATGAAAATATAGTTTTTAAACTAGACGGGTTATTTATTGATGGAGTTAGGGGAGTGGAAGTGTTGATAGTCCTACAAGGGTTCCCTTTAATCGAAACATGAAGGTCTGGGCTTCTAAGCTTCCTCCCCCCTTATCCATTTCCTATCAAGTATCTATCTATAAGCAATGATTTCAGATAATAGACTGAAGGAGATAGACATCTCTTGAAGATAGGTGGATATTTGATACGGTTATTACGGATACAATTTCCCTTAAATAGGGGATAAACTTTTAAAATATTATAGGAGGTTTTTGCGATGAGCGAAAAAGTGAAAAAAGGCTTTAAATTGCCTTCGTCTTATACAATATTGATGCTCATTATTGCCTTTATGGCAGTGATGACATGGGTTATTCCAGCAGGTCAATATCAGGTGGATGAAGCTGGAAATTTGGTGGCTGGTACCTATGAGAAGGTTGCTCAAAATCCACAAGGGATTTACGATGTTTTTATGGCTCCAGTTCGTGCCATGCTTGGTCATGGTGCCACGGATGCAGCGATTAGCGTAGCATTCTTCATCATCATGGTTGGTGCCTTTCTTGGTGTAGTTAACGAAACAGGTGCACTTGATGTAGGGATTGCTTCTATTGTAAAACGCTTCAAAGGTCGTGAAAAAATGTTAATTTACATTCTCATGCCTTTGTTTGCCTTGGGAGGCTCAACCTATGGTATGGGTGAAGAAACAATGGCTTTCTTCCCGCTCCTTGTTCCTGTTATGATGGCGGTTGGTTTTGACAGTATTACTGGTGTAGCCATCATCTTGCTGGGTTCTCAAATCGGCTGTTTGGCTTCTACTGTAAACCCATTTGCAACGGTTGTAGCCTCTGATGCAGCAGGTGTAAGTGTTGCGGATGGTATGATCTGGCGCTTGGTCTTCTTCGTTGTCATTCTTGCGATGGGAATTGCCTTTGTAGCCAACTATGCTGAGAAAGTGAAAAACGATCCGACTAAGTCCTTGGTTTACAAACAGCGTGAAGCAGATATGCAACACTTTAATGTCGCAGCAACTCAAGAAGTGAATGCAGAATTATCACCAGCTCAAAAACGTGTTCTCTGGGTATTTGTACTAACATTTGTTCTCATGATTTGTAGCTTTATTCCATGGGAAGATTTGGGTGTGACTATCTTTACACAATTTAATGATTGGTTGATTGGTCTTCCATTCATCGGTCAAGTGATTGGTTCTTCAACAGCTGCTCTTGGTACTTGGTACTTCCCAGAAGGAGCAATGCTCTTTGGTATCGCAGGGATTGTAGTTGGTTTAGTTTATGGTATGAGTGAAGAACGTTTGGTAAAATCCTTCATGTTCGGTGCGGCTGATATTTTCAGCGTAGCTTTGATTTGTGCTATCGCGCGTGGTATTCAAGTCATCATGAACGATGGTATGATTACTGCCACTATTCTCCACATGGGCGAAGAAGGATTGCAAGGTTTGTCTTCACAAGTATTCATCATTTTGACCTATCTCTTCTACCTACCAATGTCCTTCTTGATTCCATCTTCATCAGGTCTTGCAGGGGCTTCTATGGGTATCATGGCACCTCTTGGTGAGTTTGTAAATGTACCAGCGAGCTTGGTTATCACAGCTTTCCAAGCTGCATCAGGTCTCTTGAACTTGGTAGCTCCAACATCAGGTATTGTAATGGGAGCCTTGGCACTTGGTCGTGTTGAAATTGGTACTTGGTATAAATTTGTAGGTAAGTTAATCGTAGGCATCATGATTGCCTCCATAGCTATTTTGGTCATTGCGACATTCTTCTAATCGAAATTCTGGGTCAGATTTTATCACGAATACAGATAAAATTTGGCTCAGTTTTTCCTTTTATGATAGAATAGTGCTATAAAATATATCATATCTTATTATGTTGAAAGGGGACACAATGAGAACAAGTTTTATTCAGTCATCGCATCAGGAGGCATGTATTCAAGCCATCCAAGAACTGGTTGCTTTTCCTTCTGTTTTGCAAGAACATCAGGCAGATACGCCATTTGGTCAAGCGATTCAGGATGTTCTGGAGCACACGTTGGCATTGACAGAAAAAATGGGTTTTAAAACTTATTTAGACCCTGCTGGCTATTATGGCTATGCTGAAATTGGACAAGGCGAAGAATTATTAGCAATACTTTGCCACTTAGATGTGGTACCTGCTGGTGATCTTAGTCAATGGCAGACGCTACCTTTTGAGGCTGTGGTAGAGGGAGACTATATTATTGGACGCGGGGTTCAGGATGATAAAGGTCCTTCGATGGCGGCTTTATTTGCAGTAAAAGCACTTCTTGATGCGGGAGTCCAATTTAACAAACGGATTCGTTTCATTTTTGGAACAGATGAAGAGACTTTATGGCGGTGTATGAACCGCTACAATCAGTTGGAAGAAGTGGCAACTATGGGCTTTGCACCAGATTCTTCCTTCCCTTTGACTTATGCTGAAAAAGGATTGCTACAGGCCAAATTGCATGGTCCAGGGCACCCTTGTCTGAGTATCGAAGCGGGAACTGCCTATAACGTAGTACCTGCCAAGGCAAGCTATTCTGGTCATTTATTAGCAGGGGTTATTGCGGAATTAGATCAATTAGGCTTTGATTATGAAACCAAAGATGATCAAGTAACGGTTCTTGGTATTTCTCGGCACGCCAAGGATGCTGCCGAGGGGGTCAATGCCATCGTTCGTTTGGCAAAGGCCTTGGAACATTTCGAAAGTCATCCAGCCTTGGACTTTATCGTCAATGCAGTTGGTGAAGATGCCACAGGATTTAAGCTTTTTGGTGATGTGACTGATGAACCATCAGGGACACTCAGTTTCAATATTGCAGGTCTAACCATTAGCGCAAAAAAATCAGAAATTCGCTTGGACATTCGTATTCCTGTCACTGCGGATAAAGAAGCCCTAGTTTCTACTTTACAAGCCAAAGCGCAATCATGTGGCTTGACCTATGAAGAGTACGACTACCTTGCTTCCTTGTATGTGCCATTAGACAGCCAGCTGGTATCTACGCTCATGTCTGTTTATCAAGATAAGACAGGAGATTTAACAAGCGTGCCAATCTCGTCAGGTGGGGCTACCTTTGCTCGTACTATGCCAAACTGTGTGGCCTTTGGTGCATGTTTTCCAGATACAGAACAAACAGAGCATCAGGAAAATGAACGCATGCCATTAGAAGACTTATATAAAACAATGGATATTTATGCTGAGGCAGTCTATCGCCTAGCTGCGGAATAGCCGTTATCAGCATTGAATATTAAAATACAGTTTAAAAGCTCTTAGTGAAATATCTAAGGGCTTTTCTTATGAAGAATAACATTAAAAAGATGAGATAGAAATGTGTCACTGTTTACAAGAAGTATACAAAAATATATGAAAGTGTGACTTATTATATGCTGTTTTAGAAATAGACCCCATCTGCATATAGAATAAGTCAAGTTAGACTATTCTACAATAAAACGCTTACATGTTATATTTGTGACAGAAATGCGATCGCACATCAACCAGTAAACTGAATTTTGAGTCTTATACGAGACCAAATAGGTTTACAAACTGCTTTATTTTGGCTATAGGTAGGATAAACTTGCAGATTTTATAGGAGGAAATAATGAAAAAAGAAACAAGTAAGTTTACGAAAAAAGTCATCCTTGGTCAGCTTCTTATCTGTACCAGTTTTTTGGTATGGGCAGGACAGACCGTTGCAGCAGAGGAAGTGTCTTCGGGAGAATCAGTAGCAATCAACAATGATGTTCCCCCTACTATTGAAGCAAAACCACTTGTGGAAGCTACTTCATCAACTGAAATAGAACATTCAACTCCAGAAGAAAAACAGGAGGAACCAAAGGTAGTTGAGAAAAATGTGATAGAAGGAAAAGAGCCGACTACCAACAGTCAGCACTTGATGGCTTCAGAATTGACGACCATTCCTTCGGTTGCCATAAAAAATCCAGAGAAAGCAACGGATGGTGTGGCTTACGGTAGTTCAGATGATGCCAGCAACAATACAAAAATTATTGCAGGTGAAGAAACGGGAGGTGCTGATAATGGTTATTCTCAGTGGGATCATGTCTATGTTCAGTATGACTTTGAAAAGGAAGTTCCTGTCCATACTGTAACTATTTACCGTAATACCTATGAAAATGCAATCTCTACATTTAAAGATGTTAAGGTCGAGTTGTCTACTAGCGCAGACTTTTCTCCTGAAACTACGAGGGTCATCTTCGAACAGGCAGATGTAGAAGAGACAGTAACAAACAAGGGGAAACCACAAGTTATTCAACTCCTGTCACCGTTTGATGCACGTTATAGTCATTTAGTTTATCTTTGATTACTTCGTTAACTCGCTTTGCCGTACTCCAGTACAGCCTGCAGCTCGTTGCCTTGTACTAAAAGCAAACTAAACGACTATATATGCGTATTTGGGGACGGGGGCATTATATCCAAAATACAAACAGTTCCTGGAAGGGATATAGTAATGGCGTTCTCTTCAACGAGATAGAAGTCTTGGCGCAGGTTGAAGCAGACGGAAGTGTAAACGAAAATCCACAGACCGAGCTGGTCAATCTTGCCGAATTGAAGAAGCCATATTTTTATGGAAAAGCTCCCACCAATCCAGAAGCCATTAATGATGGCAAATTTGATGAGAATTATACTACTCAGGAATCAAAAGGCATGGGAGCCTATCTCCAGTATGAATTTAAAAATGTCTACACTATCGAGGAAATCAAGGTTCAATTAGCTCCAGGGACCTATTCTCATTTTCGTGTAGATTTAGATGATGATTACAATGCAGGGAACACCTATAAAACAGTTTATCAAGCAAGCAATCTTTCTGTGAATGAAGGGGAGATTTTGACGCTCGCGGTTCCGAAAGGCTCTAAAGCAAGATACGTTCGATTTACAGGGGAATCTGCTGACGGAGAAGCACTCCGTTATTCAGAAATCCAAATTATGGGACGAGGAAAATCTTATGACGAATCTGCTCCAGAATACGTTCCACCAAAATCTGAATACGATACATTAGTCTGGTCTGATGAATTTAATGGCGACAAGATTGATGAAAGTAAATGGCAAATTATTGATGGCATGTGGAATCATGCGGCTATATACAATCGTAAAGCAGTTTCTATCAAAAAAGATGGTGACAAGAGCTATTTGTCTATCCGTAGCACGAACCATAAGGATAAAAAAGCTTTGGTTGAAGCAGTTGGGCACGATCGGTATGATGATAAAGAATTACCAGATAAAGTAACATGGTCTTCTGGTCGCCTAGAATCTAAAGATAAGTATTCTTTCCAATTTGGTCGAATGGCTGTTCGAGCTAAGGTAAATGACTCTAAGGGAATCTGGCCTGCTATTTGGATGTTGGCACAGGATGAGACCGGGCATGACGAAATTGACGTTTTGGAATACCTTGGTCAAAATCCATGGGATGCATGGACAACTAACCATTTTGGTATTTTGGCAAAAAATAAAAAATCTGATGGCTCAGCTTATAAGAATTACGAAGCTTGGAGTCAGGAATTCCATGTCTACGAAGTCGAATGGACTCCAGATGTTATCAAATGGTATATTGATGGAAAATTTGTTTTCCAAACCATGCGTGGTAAGGCTAGGGATGGTATGCATACCCGCCCTATGTTCCCAATACTGGAAACCCAAGTTGGTGATGACTGGGCTGGTGACGTTGACTATAGCAAAAATATGACTAAGCAAGATAGTGAATACCTGATTGACTGGGTACGTGTTTACCAAAAAGCAGGACAAGACAAGGTTTACTTTGATAATCTAGACGATGCAACTGCTAGTGACTATACAATTAAACCAAGTGAGAAACGTGGTCAATTAGTATCAGTTTCACACGGTCAGGCTGCGCATGAAAATAACTTTTATTATGGAGGGCAACCACGTTACGAAACAAGTCGTCTATATGCAGATGGTCAAGATGAGAATGCACTCATTTATAAGGTGAATGATCCAAAAGCACTCCATCTTACAACCTATTATAAAACCTTGGAAGATTATGCAGTATACAATGATAAGGCATGGGCCAAGGAAGGAAAATCTATTCGTAAACACTTGGTTGGAGCAGCTGAAGGGGCAATTGATTTTACCGTCTATTCATCTGTTGATGGGAAAACTTGGAATAAGGAAACAACAAGCGTAGTTGATAATTTTGTAGAGGCGACACCAGCCTATGCACGTACGACATTTGATATTAGAGACATCCGAAGAGAAACCAAGTATATCAAGATTGTCTTTCCAGAATTATCAGGTATATCCTATAAATTGGAAAGCGGAGCTGAAAAAGCAGTGGTTGCTAGTGATGTTCAACTGGCAAAAGTTACCTTTGTAGCTGCAGACCCAAGTGCAGAGCCAGAAAAAACGATTGTTGAGGAACGTAAATTAAGTTTATCCAAAGTTTTCTCTCTAGATGCTGGCCGTAAATATTTCTCAGTTGACCAATTAAAAGAGATTGTTGATTTGGCCTCTTATTATGGTTATACAGATTTGCACCTATTGGTGGGTAATGATGTCATGCGATTCCTATTGGATGATATGGAATTGATGGTTGGTGATAAGACCTATACCAGCGATGCGGTGAAGCAGACTCTTATCAATGGAAATAATCATTATTACAATGATCCAAATGGAAATCATCTTACCCAGGCAGAGATGGATGAACTGATTGCTTATGCTAAGGCAAGTAATGTTCGTTTGATTCCAGCTGTAAATAGCCCGGGACATATGGATGCTATGTTAGAAGCCATGGAAGAGCTTGGTATCCCATCTCCTAAATTTACTTACAACGGTAAAACTTCTGCGCGAACAGTTGGCTTAAATAACAAAGAAGCGATTGCTTTTACCAAAGCACTAATTGATAAATATGCTGGATATTTTTCAGATAAGGCCAAAATTTTCAATATCGGTCTGGACGAATATGCAAATGATGCTACAAATGCGTCGGGCTGGCGTATCCTTCAATCTCAGGGAGACTATGGCAAATTTATTCAATATGCCAATGATTTAGCAGCTATCGTCAAGAAGCATGGTTTAGAGCCAATGGCTTTCAATGACGGTATCTATTATAACCACGATACTAGTTCAGGTACTTTTGATAAAGACATTATTGCTTCTTTCAGGACTGGTGGCTGGAGAGGATATGACGTTGCCTCATCTAAGTTTCTTGCTGACAAAGGCCATAAGATTTTAAATACCAATGATGCTTGGTACTATGTTATTGGACGTGAAGCAGAAGGTTGGGGATGGTATAATCTTGATCAGGGTCTGCGTGGAATTGAATCAACACCACTGGAAGTTGTTCACAAAAATGAAAACTCAGAGATACCGGTAATTGGTAGTATGGTTGCTGTCTGGGCAGATGATCCAAGCAAAGAATACAGTTACGATTCTGTTCATCGCCTCATGTACGAGTTTGTAATGGCGAATCCAACTTACTTTTTAGCTGATTATGTTGATTTGCACGAAGAAATTGGTAAGCTTCCTGCTGATTTGAGTGATTATAGTCCAGATAGCGTAGCAAACTTAAAAGAGGTTTTAGACAAGATTGACTGGAAACTCAGTAAAAATAACCAGGCATTTGTAGATGGTTATTTAGCAGAGGTAAAAGCTGCGCGTGAAGCGTTAGTTCCTCTGCCACCACTAGTGACAGCAAAAGGAGATAGCGTCAAAGCGGAGCCCTTACCAGTAGGGCAGCTACCTTTGATTACCGCTAAGGGAAAAAGTGTCCAAGCAGAACCACGTGCCGCCTTTAAGGGATACCTGACACCAAACTATGGTCCCTCTGTCACGCCTTTATCCCTTGTATCAAAACCAAGCAGTGAGCAGTCAAATTCCAAGCAAGCAGCATCTCAGAAGAAAGAATTGCCAAATACAGGCGCAGTAGATGGTCTTGGATTCACTCTTCTTGGACTTATCGGCCTAGCAACTGCTAGTCGTCGGAGGAAAGAGGAGTAATATAGCCATCTGAGTGAATGTTCAGGGCTTTCTAATTGTAATGATGTAGTCATTTAGTTTTTCTTTCACTCGCTTTGCCGTACTTCAGTACAGCCTGCAGCTCATTGCCTTGTACAAAAAGTAATACTCAATAAAAATCAAAAATAGCAAGTCTAAGCTACTTATAACATGTGAAACCTTAATTTATAAGTTTGAGTTGAGGATTGTGGATTTCAAGTAGCTGTTTTCTTCTAAAAAAATAACAAAATCGAAACGCTCCATATCCACTTTGAGTGGTAGGTGGCTATTTTTGATTTTAAATGAGTATAAGCTAGAAGGCTATGAATAACAGGATAATTTTTTAGCAACTACTAAAAATCTCCCGTAATAAATCTTATTACGGGAGATTTTCGTTTATGAGTATAAAGGGAAGTTATTGATATTTGTTTGAAAAATTATCTTTAAAATTAAATATGTTGTTTGTGAACACAAATTTTTATAATTTACTAAAGAAAAATGGTGGAGTAAACTGTTTCAAGTGCTCGAAGCAAGCTTGTGCCCCCTCGACATCTTCACAAATGATGAGACAGACATCGTCACCGCAGACGGTTGCTACAATTTGAGGAATCTCCATGGCATCCAAAATAGAACCGAATGAGTTAGCCAATCCAGGTAGGGTCTTGAGAACCACTTGATGTTGGATAGGTTTTAGCATGACCAAAGCATCTTCCATATAGAGTCGCAGTCGTTTTTCCCAGCGAGTAGGAGCAATGGGGTTGATGACATAGTGAGAAGAATCATCTTCGTTGACTTTGACAAGATTGAGCATCTTGATGTCACGGGAGAGGGTAGATTGGGTGACGGAGACTCCATTGACCTCTAGTAATTCTTGCAATTCCTGCTGGGTGTGTATTTTCTTCTCCATGATTAGAGACAGGATCAGCTGATGGCGACTTTCAATCTTATTCATAGGGCCCTCCTTGAGATGTAAGGAAAATAAAATCTGAACTCAGAATAATTTGGTGATAACAGCCTATTGAATGAACATTGCATCCCCAAAACTAAAGAAGCGGTAGCGTTCTTCAACAGCATGTTTATAGGCATCTAACGTAAATTCTCTACCTGCAAAGGCAGAAACTAGCATAACCAAAGTAGATTTTGGCAGGTGGAAATTGGTTGAGAAGGCATCAACAATTCGGAAGGTGTAGCCAGGTTTGATGAAGATATTTGTCCAACCAGAATCAGCTTCCAAACGGCCATCAAATTTATTACCGATGGTTTCGAGGGTGCGGATGGATGTTGTGCCGACTGCGACGATACGCCCACCGCTATCTTTGACCTGATTGAGAGTTTGAGCAGCTTCAGCTGATAGGTTATAGAATTCCGAGTGCATTTCATGCTCATCAACGTTATCAACAGAGACTGGTCGGAAGGTCCCAAGCCCAACGTGAAGAGTCAGATAGACTAGTTTCACTCCTTTAGCTTCGATTTTTTCGAGTAATTCTTGGGTGAAATGTAGTCCAGCAGTTGGAGCTGCGGCAGAACCGTTTTCCTTGGCATAAACTGTTTGATAGCGTTCACGGTCTTCTAATTTTTCATGAATGTAAGGTGGAAGTGGCATTTCGCCTAGGCTTTCCAAGACTTCAAGGAAGATACCTTCATAGGAGAATTCAACTATTCTTCCACCGTGTTCTAATTCTTCTACGATAGTAGCAGTTAATCGTCCGTCACCAAAAGCGACTGTGGTACCGACTTTCAGACGTTTTGCTGGTTTGGCAAGAACTTCCCACTGATCACCTTGGGTATTTTTCAAAAGCAAAAGCTCAACATGTCCCATAGTTTCAGGTTTGTAGCCATAGAGACGGGCAGGCAGAACACGTGTATTGTTCATGACCAGAGCATCACCAGGATTCAGCTGATCGATGATATGGTCAAAGTGACTGTCAACCATGCTCCGTTCTTCGCGGTCGAGGATCAATAGTTTAGAGCTGTCACGCTTTTCAAGGGGAACTTGAGCGATAAGCTCTTCAGGTAAATCAAAATCAAAATCTGCAGTATTCATATTCACTCCTTAGACTAAAATAAAATATAGGTAAAATAAATCAATAGGGCAAATGGCAAAGCCACCAATAGACTACCAATCAGGTAGAAAATAAACTTTAAGACCTTTGATTTAGAAATAAAATAGCCAGTAAGGCAGAACAGAATACCAATAAAAAATAAGTAAAAAAGCACATCTGTCATAAATGTATTATATCATAGTTAGACACTTAAGTCTTGATGGATGGGAAGAGAATTAAAATTATTCGTGTTGATGTAATACTCTATAAGTATAAATTCTTGACAAAAATTGGTCTATACCATATAATAAAGAAAAACAATAAATGGTATATACCAAAGAGGTGCGCTATGAAAATTCATGTAGTAAACAATCAAGTTGAAGGAGCAACTGTAGCATTAGATATTTTGAGAGAAAAATTGAACGGAGGTGCCAAGGTATTAGGTTTGGCAACAGGCTCCAGTCCGTTAGAATTTTACAGATTGATTCGTGAGTCGGATTTAGACTTTTCAGATGTGACATCTATAAACTTGGATGAGTATGTTGGTTTAGGTGAGGAGAGCGACCAATCCTATATCCATTTTATGAAGGAAAATCTTTTCAGTGCCAAACCGTTTAAACAATCTTTTTTACCGAATGGTTTGGCGACAGATGTAGTTGCTGAAACAGAACGTTACAATAAAATTCTGGCTGAATATCCAGTTGATTTCCAAATTTTGGGTATCGGTCGCAACGGCCATATCGGTTTCAACGAACCAGGTGCTCCATTTGATGGTCAAACTCACTTGGTTGACTTGGCACCGTCAACCATTGAAGCCAACGCCCGCTTCTTTGACAATCCAGAAGAAGTGCCAAAGCAGGCGATCTCCATGGGCATCGCCAACATTATGGCAGCCAAGACCATTGTCCTCATGGCTTATGGTCCTGAAAAAGCTGACGCCATTAAGGCGACTGTGGAAGGGGCAGTGACAGAGGAAGTTCCAGCAAGTGTCCTTCAAAACCATGACAATGTTGTTCTTATCCTCGACCAAGCCGCAGCGAGTAAATTAGTGTAGTATGTTGTAATCGATTATTCTTAGACATAAAGTTGGTTGTAACAGTACAATAAGTATAATTTCTGAATGAATCTAGGTTCTTTTTCCATTATGAATTTGACAAAAATTGTGAAAAGGCATGTAACTTATATTTTTAAGGGCATGCCTTTTGCTATTCTGATAATCCATATCAGTTGTTATATATTGAATGGATTATAACATTAAGTTGTATGTGAGAGAAAATTTCAACAAGAGGTATTGCTATCCTTTATCATGTTGAAAATTGATAGGGACAAGTGAAATGAGCGAAACAGTATCATTTTCTCTACGTTTCGTATAACGTTTTCATTTTTTTCAGGTAGTTTTCTGGTTTTTATATAATCTTTTTTTAAAGTTGGTTTTTGAGTTATTTTTTTGTGCTATACTGGCACTACATTGTCTAGAAAAGGGCGAATATTGTATAAAGGAGACGTTTCAAAAATGAAACGTATTGTAATAAAACGTAGTTATAAAGTTGGTCTGTGTGCTATGGCTCTTGCTCTTCTGATGAGCACTGCAGGTGGCGTAACTGCTGGTGCAAAAGATTACCATGTCACTTCATCTGGAGAACTGAAACCAATGAGCGAAGGAGTGTTTATGAAATTGGAATCTTCATCTAATTTCATTGAAAATGAAGGAATTATGGTGAAATCTATTAGTAGTCAGAATACTAATCCAAAAAATTTGAACGGGCCTTGGTATTGGAAATTTTGGGACAAAGTCAAACTGTTTTTCAAAAGATTTCGTGAAGGTTTTGGTATACAAAGATTATTTGGATTTAAATAGTCAATAATTAAAGTGTTATTCAAATGTTCATAATCTTGTAATATTTAGCGCAATTAATTTATAAACCTTCATATTAAAAAAACTAGTACTTTGTAAAAGGAGACACTACATGAAACGAGCTAATTCAAAACTAGCAGCTTTAACACTCATTACAACTCTTGCAGTTACCTCTGTTATTGGGACAACGGTGCATGCTGAGGAGAAAGTAACTGCTGGTCAGACTGTAGCAGGAAAACACAAACCGATTACGGATGAGCAACTTCAAAAAGCGATTGGAGATAGAAATCCAAATAATATTAAGATACAAGCAAAATTTGAAAATACCAAGTTCAAAAATCAAGAGATAAGTATTATTGGAACAGTTAAAACACAACAGCCAAAGACTCCTGAAAACTCTTCATGGTTTTGGGATCTTTGGAATCGTTTTACAACTTTTGTCAAAAATATTTTTAGCTAAGATTTCTATTTTTTGTTGACTTCATATGGATAGAGAACAGTGGTTCATGTGAGCTTTTATTCAAATGAAAAGCGTATGAAATATTGGAGAGATTTAGGCATCTAAATTAGAGATTGTGCAAGAAATTATGTAATAGACCTCACATTTTTTGCGGATGAGATGTTGACACGAATTCCATATTTCTTGGGTCTCGGTTGTAATTTTTCTTAGATAAATTAAAGAGTGAAAAGTTTAGGATATTGTAATTGTTCTAAACTTTTTACATTGCATTGATAAAAAATACAGTCTTTGTATAACAGGTATATTCTTGTATTTTTTAGTGAAAAAAGAAATAAATTGACAAAATTATGGTAAAATATGGGTTGATTTAAAATTAATCATTTAATGAATGGAATGAGTTCGAAGTAAGTCAAGATTGACTAGACATTGTATTTAAAGCAATTCACAAGAATAAGAGATGGAAGGAGATAGAACATGCAACATCCAGTTGTACGATTTATCTGTAGAACCCTGTTCTATTTTTTTATATTGTTACTACTTTTGTATCTGTATAGTTATTTAGACATTGGACAGGGAGGGTTTATCTATAATGAGTTTTAAGTCTAGTGGTAAAAAGTCAATAGAAAGTTGAGAAAATTCTAGTTGTTTTTTTAGAAAACAGGGTACACTAA
>NZ_ALMY01000027.1 GCF_000440115.1 Streptococcus suis YS56
CCAAACTCCTTGTCCCACAAGGGGTTAGCTATCCTTTGCATTTTTTTATGTGATAAAGTCGGGATTATAACACACTTTGACCAACTGTCAAGAAAAAAACTTGACAGGTTTTAAAAAATTTTATTGCTCGAGCATATCTGCTAGTTCTCTCAGTTGACTTGCTAGATTTGTACGGTCAAACAGTAAATTATAGACTCCATCTTCACTCAATACTCCGCAAGGAATACCATTGAAATCCCCCTTATTAGATAAATCAAGATCTTCCATATAGATCTGGCTCTGGTAATAATCTAATAACTGTAAATAAGTCGATTGTTCCTGATTGAGTTGGGTCACACTATCGGAAAGGGACTTGTTCAGCTCTAGATGCCTATTAAATATTTTTTCCATTTCCTCTACACGTTTTCTTGCTTCCATAGTATTTTTCATTAGTGTGTACTACCACCACCCTTTTTTATATCCTCTTTATCTCTATATTCAACGATTGCTCCTATGGCTACTTCAACTCCTCTTACAATATCGTTCAAAGACATGGAAGCCAGTCCTGGCTTGTCTACAACCTGCTCTGGCAAGAAGGGAATATGGAGAAAACCGGCCTTAGTCTTTGGAAATTGTTTCTCCGCCAAGTAAAGAGCTTGATACATGAGATGGTTGCAGACAAAGGTCCCAGCAGTATTAGAAACAGAAGCTGGAAGCCCAATCCTATGAATAGCTTCAACCATTGCTTTGATGGGTAAGGTGGAGAAATAAGCAGGCTGACCATCTTCTCGAATCGTTCTATCAATCGGCTGTTGCCCTTCATTGTCTGGAATGCGCGCATCGTCTTGGTTAATGGCTATACGCTCAGGAGTTAAATCAACTCGCCCACCAGCCTGACCAATACACAGTACCGCATCAGGTAAATGCTCTGCCATTTTCTCCTCTAAAACATCCGCAGCCTTGTCAAAAACAGTCGGAATCTCTACAAGAATAATCTCTGCACCAGCAATGGTCTTGGGTAATGATTTAATTGTTTCCAAGGCTGGATTGATAGCCTCGCCACCAAATGGGTCAAAACCTGTTACGATGATTTTCATACTTCCTCCTTCAAAATAATTTCTCCGTAGTGAAATTTTTGATTAGGTCTGACATGACGTTTAAAGCCAAATTCTTCAAAGACCTGATCTCGAAAATGAGCCTTTATAATCAATTTCTTCCTAGCTACTCGTTTAGCCTCAGATACAATTTCCTCCGTTAAACGGCTTCTATCAGCCAAACCAGACAAACCAGAAAGATTTTGTGATTCCTTGATTTCTTCTGAAAACATGGGATCAAAGTAAATGACATCAACAGACTTATCTATTTGCTCTTTCAAATAAGTCAAACTATCTGTCCAAATTGTCTGGATAGATTTCATGGCTCGATTGACCTCTTGCAGCCCACTATCAAAATCCTGTAAACCCCGACTCACAATAAAGTGCACTAGCTTAGAACTTTCCAAGGCTGTCACCCGATGACCAGCACTCGCTAACACTATGCTATCAGATCCCAAGCCCATAGTACAGTCTATTATTGATTGCTTTTCTTTTCCAAGCAATTCTAAAAGCGGATCTCTTCCAGACTTAATCCGCAACATGGCAGTATCTGGATGGAAAAATAAAACCTGCCCGACCCTCTGCTCTAGTATCAATTTATCCTTATAAAGAACCAAGACAGCCTCGTAGGTACCCAACATTTTTCCAACCGACTGCTTCTTTCTTTCCTTGTATTCAATTCCCAGTTCACTGGCAATCCGTCTAGCCCTATAGACCAGTCCCTCATCCATCCCAAGACTAGTTGTTACAATCATTTTCATACTCTTCAGTATATCAAAAAATCAGGACGAACTCAAAGCTCATCCTGATAGTAACTTCTATATCGCCTGTGTCATGAAGCTTCGGCTTTCCAGTACCTTGACCATGGCTTCTGCTGTATCAAGGGCTGTAAAGAGTGGAATTCCTCCTTCAATAGCAGAGCTTCGAATCACTTGCCCGTCACCGTCGGCCACACGTTTTTTACCAACCGTATTGATAATAGCCTGAACCTTTCCAGCTCGAACTAGACTAGGAATATCTTGACAGGACTCATCGCCTAATTTTCCAACAGTTGTTACGGAAAGACCATTTTCTGTTAGAAAGGCAGCTGTTCCAGCTGTAGCCAGTAGACCATAACCAAGTTCATGGAAGCGTTGGGCAAGACCAAGTGCTTCTTCCTTGTCTTCATCCGCAATGGTAAAGACAACATTACCAAACTCAGCTAGGTGCTGATAACTTGCCTCGAAAGCCTTATAAAGTGCTTTTTCTAGTGTCAAATCTGAACCCATAATCTCACCAGTAGACTTCATCTCTGGGCCTAATAAACTGTCAACTTTAGCCAATTTTGTGAATGAGAATACTGGTGCTTTAACGTGCACTTGCTTGCTCTCAGGATAAAGACCGTCTTGGTAGCCCAGTTCCGCAAGGCTTTGTCCCAAAATCAATTTGGTTGCAACCTGAGCCATTGGAATGTCTGTGACTTTGGATAAGAATGGTACCGTACGACTAGCACGAGGATTGACCTCAATCACATAAACCGTCTCATCCTTGATAACAAACTGGATATTCATCATACCGATACAGTTGAGGCCGATTGCCAAGCGTTTGGTGTAGTCTGCAATGGTCGCCTGCACTTCTTTAGACAGGGTTTGTGGCGGATAAACTGCCATCGAGTCACCTGAGTGAACCCCAGCTCGCTCGATATGCTCCATAATACCCGGAATCAAGACATCCTTACCATCTGAAATAGCATCCACTTCACACTCACGACCGACGATGTAAGAATCCACCAAAACTGGGTGCTCTGGCGAAGCCTTGACCGCCGTTCTCATATAAGAACGTAGGTCCGCTTCATTTTCGACAATCTCCATAGCACGACCGCCCAAGACATAAGAGGGACGAACAAGTACCGGGAAACCAATTTTGCGGGCCGCTTCTAGTGCTTCCTCTTCATTGGTTGCGGTTTGACCTGGTGGCTGTGGAATTCCAAGGTCTTTCAGGGCTTTTTCAAATAAATCCCTGTCTTCAGCTCTATCCAAATCCGCTACTTGCGTACCCAAGATTGGAATACCTGCTTTGGCCAATGGCTCTGCCAAATTGATGGCCGTCTGGCCACCGAACTGAACGATAACCCCTTTTGGTTTCTCAAGGTCAATCACATTCAAGACATCTTCCAAGGTCAACGGCTCAAAGTAAAGCTTGTCCGAAACTGAAAAGTCAGTTGACACTGTTTCAGGGTTTGAGTTCATAATGATGGCTTCGTAGCCAGCCGCTTGAATGGCCTTGACCGAATGCACCGTTGCATAGTCAAACTCCACACCCTGTCCGATACGAATTGGACCAGAACCTAGCACCAAAACAGATTCTTTTTCCGAACGGATGGACTCATTTTCCCACTCATAAGCTGAATAGAAATAAGGTGTAGCACTTTCAAACTCGGCTGCACAAGTGTCCACCATCTTATAAACAGGGACGATTTTGTGTTCAGTCCGAAGTTGACGAATGTAGGATTCTGTCCGTCCCCAGAGTTCCGCAATCTTGCGGTCTGCAAAACCGTATTTCTTGGCTTTTTTCAATAAGTCGATATTATCGTGATTGATTGCCAATTCCTGCTCGATTTCTAAGATATGAAGCAGCTTATCAAGGAAGAAAAGATCAATCTTAGTCAACTGAGCCAGTTCTTCTACTGTATAGCCACGTCGAAGAGCCTCAGAAAGATAGAAAAGACGATCATCCTGTGCCTTGACAATCTTTTCAACCAATTGGTCATCTGTTACTTGGCTGAGTTCAGGCATTTCATTGTGATAGACACCGATTTCCAAAGACCGGCAGGCCTTGAGCAAACTTTCTTCGATATTACGACCAATAGCCATGACCTCACCCGTTGCCTTCATCTGCGTTCCAAGACGACGCTCTCCTTTTTCAAACTTATCAAATGGGAAACGTGGAATTTTTGCCACAACGTAGTCAAGAGCAGGCTCAAACATAGCATAGGTTGTTCCTGTAACAGGGTTCACCATTTCATCCAAGGTCAAGCCAACCGCAATTTTTGCTGCCAATTTGGCAATAGGATAGCCTGTCGCTTTCGATGCCAAGGCAGAGGAACGGGACACACGTGGGTTTACTTCAATGACATAGTATTTGAAACTATGGGGATCCAGTGCCAACTGCACATTACAACCGCCTTCGATTTTGAGGGCACGGATGATGCTGAGACTGGCATCACGCAACATCTGGTTTTCAATATCCGAAAGCGTCTGCGTTGGGGCAAATACGATAGAATCTCCTGTATGAATTCCCACAGGGTCAAAGTTTTCCATGTTACATACGACCAAGGCATTGTCAGCCGCATCCCGCATCACTTCGTATTCAATTTCCTTGAAACCGGCAATGGAACGCTCAATCAAACACTGGGTCACCGGTGACAATTTCAGACCATTTTCCGCAATCTCACGCAATTCTTCTTCATTGGCACACATACCACCGCCAGTACCACCTAGCGTGAAGGCTGGTCGAACAATGACTGGATAGCCAATTTCAGCAGCAAATCCCAAAGCCTCATCAACTGTTGTCACAATCGTTGACTCAGGAATAGGCTGATTGAGGTCTTCCATGAGTTGTTTGAAGAGGTCGCGGTCCTCTGCCTGATCAATTGCAGACAGTTTGGTTCCCAACAGCTCAACTCCAAGCTCATCTAAAATACCAGCCTTAGACAATTCCATAGCCATGTTAAGACCAGTCTGACCACCAAGGGTCGGCAAGAGAGCATCCGGACGCTCCTTCCGTAAAATCCGTGTGACAAATTCAAGCGTAATCGGCTCAATATAAACCTTGTCCGCAATTTCCTTGTCTGTCATGATGGTTGCAGGGTTTGAATTAACCAAGACAACACTATAGCCTTCTTCCTTCAAAGCCAAACAAGCCTGAGTTCCAGCATAATCAAACTCCGCAGCCTGACCGATAATAATCGGACCAGACCCAATCACCATAATTTTCTTAATATCCGTACGTTTTGGCATAATTTTAAGATATTAAGGGCGTTAAGCGGACACAGTCAAAATAGGAGTTTGACCAAGAACGCTTGCGTTCGAGGAAAAACTATCTTTTTGACACAGTCCGTAGCCCGAATTCAATTACAAAATCCGAGCAACAGAACACCCCTTCTCCTTTCTATTCGTCGCCTCTCTGAGCGACATTAAATAAGATAAGTCCGACGCAGTAAGGTTTAACTCGATATCAGTTAAACCTTACTGCCCTTTTTTAAACGAATCCATCAAATCCATAAATTCATCAAACAAATAGCTAGCATCGTGTGGACCAGGTGCTGCATCCGGGTGGAATTGAACAGAGAAACCTGGATGATACTTGTGGCGCACCCCTTCTACAGATTTATCATTGATTTCCTCATGGGTAATCATCAAACATTCTGGCAAATCCTCACGAGCCACAGCGTAACCATGGTTCTGACTGGTAAAGTCCACTCGACCTGTCGCAATTTCACGAACAGCATGGTTGAAACCACGGTGACCAAACTTCATCTTGTAAGTAGTGGCCCCATTGGCCTTAGCAAAGAGTTGGTGGCCCATACAAATACCAAAAATTGGAATTTTCCCAAGAATCCCACGAATCATTTCTAGCGCTTCTGGAACATCATCTGGATTTCCTGGGCCGTTTGATAGCATGACACCATCAGGATGGAGGGCAAGAATTTCTTCAGCAGTCGTATCATAAGGGACAACTGTCACATTGCAATCACGCTTGGCTAACTCTCTAAGAATAGAATGTTTCAATCCAAAATCAACCAGAACGACACTACGTCCAACTCCAGGTGCAGGATAGGCTGTTTTTGTCGATACTTGCTGGATATTGTTGGTTGGCAAAACAGTCGCTCTCAACTGGTCTGTCAAATGCTCCACAGAATCACCGACATTTGCCAAGGTTGCCTTCATGGTACCGTGCTGACGAATAATTTTAGTTAAGGCGCGTGTGTCAATGCCAGAAATTGCTGGAATTTTCTTAGCCTTTAAGAATTCATCCAAAGTCATCTGGTTACGCCAGTTGCTTGCTCGACGAGCCCACTCGCTAACCACAACACCCTTACAAGTCGGCTTGATTGACTCATAATCATCACGGTTAATCCCGTAATTTCCTACCAAGGGATAGGTAAAGGTTAAAATCTGACCATTATAAGACTGGTCCGTGATGGATTCCTGATAACCTGTCATCCCAGTTGAGAAAACCAACTCACCAGTCACATCCATATCAGCACCGAAGGCCTCCCCTTCAAAAATAGTGCCATCTTCTAAAATCAAACGTCTTTTTGACATAATCTATGATACAAAGCCCGTTAAAAGGACAAAGTGAAAATAGGAAATTCGACGCCGACGCTACAAGCGTCAAGACGATATTTATCTTTTTCACACAGTCCTTAGGGCGTGTTCGAATATAAAAATCAAATCTTACTCGAACCTGTATCTTCTCCTTTCTATTTTCTATCTCTCCGGATAGAATTAAATAATAGTCCGACGTTTGTACGGTTAATTCGAAAATAATTGACTGTACAAACTAGTGTCAGAGTTAGCAAAGGTCCCATAGGACTTTGCGTAGGATGACAAATGCTTTAGCATATCATCCGACTTGCTCTGACCGACGCAGTAAGGTTTAGCTTGATATTAGATAAACCTTACTGCTAGTGCAAGGGATAGCCTTAAAGTATATCACCATTTCTAAGAGCAGGTGTCAACATCTCAGCGCAGTGGTTGATTGGTAAATTTGTTCGTATTCTATACTCCAAATTTAACCTAATCAACTGTGCGGGGGTGGGAAGACGAACTCTTTCTTACTTTTCGAGTTCTTTCCCACTCCCAGGTGTAGGGAAATAAGTTGCTTGCAACCATTGACCTGTCCCTTGCCTTTCTATTTGTCACCTCTCTGAGCGACATTAAATAAGATAAGTCTAACAAATTTCTAACTGCTTAGTTCTAAGATACCTGAACAGTTTACTTTTAAGCCTTGCCATTGACAATTGCTTCCAAAATTGCCATCCGAACAAAGACACCATTTTGCATTTGACGGACAATACGTGATTTTGGCGCCTCTACCAATTGGTCATCAATTTCTACATCACGATTGACAGGAGCTGGGTGCATGACAATAGCCCTATCTTTCAAGCGTTTGTAGCGGTCCTCTGTTAAACCATGCAAACGGTTATAAGTTTCTTTAGAGAAACCACCATCACCATCATGTCGTTCGTGTTGCACACGGAGCAACATCAGTACATCTACTGTTTCCACAATATCATCAATATTCAAATGCTGACCATAGACATCAAATTCCTCTGCGTACCATTCCTCCGGTCCAGCAAAGAAAATCTCAGCTCCCAGACGTTTCAAAATTTGCATATTGGACTTAGCAACCCGTGAGTGTGTAATATCACCTGCAATGGCAATCTTCAAGCCTTCAAAAGTTCCAAATTCTTCATAAATAGTCATCAAATCAAGTAGGGATTGGCTTGGGTGTTGACCTGAACCATCACCACCATTAACAATTGAAGTCTGAATGGTAGGACTATCAATCAATTGCTTGTAATAATCCACTTCCGAATGACGAATCACGCAAATGTCTACCCCAAGTGCCGACATGGTCAAAATGGTATCATACAAGGTTTCACCCTTATTGACTGAGCTGGTACGAGCATCAAAGTCAATCATTCCCATATCCAAACGAAGCTCTGCCATTTCAAAAGACTTATGCGTCCGAGTTGAATCCTCAAAGAAAAGGTTAGAAGCATAGTACTTCCGATCCAACTCTACCTTTTCACCGCGTTTAAAAGCAATACCACGTTGAATGAGTCCCAATACTTCTTCATTTGAGAGGGTCTCCATTGTAACCAAGTGTTTGAGTGAAACTTTACCATTTGTAATTGTCATGATGATAATACCTACCTTTATGATCTAGATGTAGAATGATAATTTGTAAACGAAGCGACTATGCACCTTCAACCAGAAGGACAGCATCTTGACCATCGATTTCAGCCATGTGCACAATGATTTCTTCAGAACGGCTAGTTGGAATATTCTTCCCAACATAATCTGCTCGAATAGGCAACTCCCTGTGTCCACGATCCACAAGTACCGCTAAACTAACACGAGCTGGACGGCCCAAGGACACTATGTTGTCAATAGCAGCACGAATAGTTCGTCCTGTATAAAGCACATCATCTACTAATATAACATCACGATCGTTGACATTGGCAGTCATATTTGTCGTATCATCTTCTACCTTCATGTCATCTCGAAACGGCTTGGTATCCAACTCTCCCAACGGAACGTCGATACCCTCTAATTGCTTAAGCCTCTCCTGAATCCTCTTTGCAATGAAAACACCCCGTGTTTTAATCCCTGCAAGGACAATATTATCCAAATTCTTATTCCGTTCGATAATTTCATAAGTGATACGGGTGATGGCCCGCTTCATGGTCATATCGTCAACGATTTCTTTTGTCTTCATAAGACCTCCAAAAGTATAGAAAAAGTCTCCTTATACAAGGAGACTATGAAAATATAGGCTAGTTAGAACCAACCTGCTTAACATCCGACTCCTTGTCTGCCTCTCTGGACAGGTTTTAAAGGATTTATTAAGCAGAGTATAGCATAAAATCTCAGCCTTGACAATTTTTTTCTGAAAAAATATAGAAATTATCGGATTTTACTGAGAATTTTTTCCAAAAGACAATGAAGTCTTAAGTTTTATGGATTTAAGTCCCGCCAATAGAAAACCGCAGACTAGATAGGCGACAAAGATGACTACGGCATAAGTCAAGACATAAGCCCAGCCATACTTGGGCACATTGAGGAAGAAATAGGCAAAAGGACTATCCTTAGCATCAGGAATAGGAATCTTGATAAAAAAGCCATTTATCAAACCAAAAACCATGTAAAACAAGGGCAGGGTGGTCCACCAAATCGGATCAAACCACATGTATTGTCGTTGTCTGTCCACAAGCAAGGTATCTAACAGGAAATAAAGGGGAACAATATAATGGCAGAGTAAATTCTCAAGTCGCCAGAAATCGTCTGCCAAAGGGGCCAACATAAAGTGATAGACTACACAAGTAATCATGATGGACATGGTTACTGCTGCCTTGAGCCGTAAAAACTTTGCCGATTGTAAGTCAACCCCCTTCTGCATGGCATAGACCATATAGACAGCAAACAGAGATACTAATAAATTAGATTGCACCGTATAATACATGAGCATCCCGATACCATATTTAATGATTTCTAAGGCGGTACCTGTGATGGCTAAAATGGCTAACAGGCATCTACTGTAAAACAAAATACTTTGATGTTTCATAATATCCTTTCAAAAACAGGAAAAGACTGGTTAACCAGTCCTCTCTTAGATTTTCTTAACAAATTCAGATTTCAGCTTCATCGCACCGAAACCATCGATTTTACAATCAATATTATGATCGCCTTCAACGATACGGATGCCTTTAACACGTGTACCTTGTTTAAGGTCCTTAGGCGCACCTTTCACTTTCAAATCTTTGATAAGCGTCACAGTATCGCCGTCCGCCAAACGATTACCGTTAGCATCAATTGCAACAGGTCCACTTTCTTCCTCAGCTACATCTGCTGGGTTCCACTCGTAAGCACACTCAGGGCAAACCAAGAGGGCACCGTCTTCATAGACATATTCAGAATTACATTTTGGACAATTTGGTAAAGTTTCCATTCTTACTCTCCTTAACATTTTTCATGTTCTAGTATAGCATTTGTTGAAAAAATGGGCAAGATGATAAGGTTTTCATACTATTATTCAGCCTTGCGCAGTTTTTCAAGTGTCTCCTGAAAAATAGCTGGCGCTTCTGCCGTAAATTCAACAACCTCACCAGTTCTCGGATGGGTAAATCCAAGCGTTCTGGCATGAAGAAATTGGCCATGCCCTTTAAGTGTTTTCCTTGGGCCGTAAGCTTCATCACCCGCAACCGGATGACCAATATAAGCCATGTGGACACGAATTTGGTGAGTTCGTCCTGTTTCCAAGGTCAATTCCACCAAAGTGTAGTCACCAAAACGTTCCAGAACCTGAAAACGTGTCACAGCTTCTTTCCCTTTGGCAGTCACCGCTTGTTTCTTGCGGTCTTTTTCAGAACGACCAATCGGCGCCTCAATTACTCCACGATCGTTTGGTAGATTGCCGTGTACAATGGCCCAATACTTACGAAGGGATTTCTTGTCTTTCAATTCAGCAGCAAGCTTTGTATGGGCATCATCGTTTTTAGCAACCATGAGCAGGCCAGAAGTATCCTTATCAATCCGATGAACAATTCCTGGTCGCAAGACACCATTGATGCCTGACAAATCTTTTACGTGATAAAGGAGAGCATTAACTAGCGTTCCAGACGTGTGACCAGCCGACGGATGAACGACCATCCCTTGAGGTTTATTTACAACAGCAACATCCTCGTCCTGAAAGACAATCTCTAAAGGAAGATCCTCAGCAACATAGTCGATTTCTTCTACTTCTGGAATTTGATAGGTTAGGACATCCCCAACCTGTACACTATATTTAGCTTTTTTAGGCTGTCCATTGACCAAAACCTGACCAGCCTTAATCTGCTCATTTGCAACCGAACGAGACAAATCCGTCAAATCCGACAATGCCTTATCCAAACGAATGCCACCAACCTCAACTCTTACTTCCATTACTCTCTTCTTTCATAATACAAATAAATAAAATACCTACACCAACTGTCAGACAAACATCTGCTACATTAAATACAGGGAAACTAATAAAATCCAAGTGAAACATGTCCACCACATATCCCAGTCTAAGACGATCAATAAAATTCCCAAGAGCACCAGCAATCATCAAAGACAGACTGAATAGAGTCCAGATATTGCCCTTGATCTGTTTGATATAGTACCACACTAGGCCTGTCACAGCTACAATTGTCATTATCGTGAAAAACCACTGCTGATTTTGTAAAATCGACCAGGCTGCACCATAATTTCTTAGATAAGCTAAGCTCATCAATCCTGGTATAAATTCCGTTACCGTATCTAATTCAACATTGGCAACTGTCCAAGCTTTTACAAGCTGGTCCAGACTAATTAATACTACCATCAAAAATGGAAATCCAATTTTACGCATTTTCATCCTTCTTCTTATCAAAATATGCCTGCATGGTTTCAATAAAGTCTTTGGCACAAGAACTAAGTTCATCATTGGCTCGTTTAACGTAGACCATGCGATTGTCTACCTTTCCTTTGAGAGGAATTACTGTAATGCCATTGACACTCTCATCATCAAGATAGCCCGAACCAGTTGCATAGGCATCCGTACGCTCCAAAATTCCATTCAAAGTAGCACGGTCTGTCACATCAAACACAACCGAGGAATCCGACGTATCAATCAAGTTCTCGGAATAATAGAGATAAGCCTCTTTTTCTTGAGTGAACCGTACGGTAGGTAGACCTACCAAATCTGCTGGCTCAATCTCAGCTTTCTTTGTCAAAGGATGATCTTCACGAAGGTAGATATGCGTCTGAAATGCAGACAAATCTACAGCTTGCAAGTGAAGTTTATCCAATTTCTGCATGATTCCTTTTGTATTTCTCTCGTTCAAATAAATAATACCAAGCTCGCTATAACCTTGAGCAACCTCATCTAAGATCTGTACTGTAGTCGATTCAAAAATGCGAAAATGAGGGTACTGCGGGTGGCTTCGAGAGAACTCCGTAATCAATGGAGGAAGAAAATCATAATGCTGACTTGAGATTGAAAAAGTCTTCTCACCTTCTTCAGGTTGCAAATAGAGATGCTCAAACTGATCAAATCCCTTAACTAAAGCCTGAGCTTTCTCATAGAATTCCATCCCTTTTTGTGTCAAAAAAGTTCCTGAACTAGTTCGGCTAAAAATTTGAAAACCTAACTCTTTTTCCAAATCACGAATGGAAATAGACAAACTAGGCTGGGAAACATACATTTTTTCCGCTGCCTCACGAAAAGTCCCGCTATTGGCAATCGCCACCACATAGCGCAATTGTTGAATATTCATACCCGATACCTCTTAAAACTGCTTCTACCATTATATCAAAAAACGCAAGAATTTGCTGAACTCTTGCGTTTTCGCAAATAGACTATTCTTCTCTTATATAACTTCCAGGTTCCTAATTTCTCTTCTTCAACTGCAATTTGAAAGGATTTGGAATTTCTGTTCGCCAAATCATCGATGGCTAATTTTACTAAGTTGGAACCTATCCCACTTCCTCCGAACATTTCATCTACTCCTGAACGTAGAACTTATAGGAAGCGCAACAGTGCAGAAGGCAAAATATTTTTATCCTATATAGAAGATATTGCCGTCTTGAATCACTTCTATCGTACACTTTTAAAAATATCAAAATCAAATTACAAAAAAAAGACTCTCCGAAAACAACTCGGAAAGCCTATTGTTAAGCCATTTTCAGACTTATTTTGCGATTGGGTAAACAGATACTTGTTTCTTATCGCGACCTTTACGTTCGAAGCGTACAACGCCTTCTACTTTAGCGTAAAGAGTGTCATCTCCACCACGACCTACGTTAGCTCCTGGGTAGATTTTTGTACCACGTTGGCGGTAAAGGATTGAACCACCTGATACAGTTTGGCCGTCAGCAGCTTTCGCACCAAGGCGTTTCGCTTGTGAGTCACGACCGTTTGACGTTGAACCTCCACCTTTTTTGTGGGCCATAAATTGCAAGTTAGCAAGATTCAAGTTTAACATATGTTATTCCTCCGAATTTCTGTAATGATTGCTTCAAGCTACGCGATTAAGCGTTGATAGCGTTGATAACAACTTTTGTGTAAGGTTGACGGTGACCTTGTTTGCGGTGGCTACCTTTTTTAGGTTTGTACTTGAAGGTAACAACTTTTTTCTGTTTACCTTGTTTTTCAACAGTACCAACAACAGTAGCGCCTGCTACGAGTGGAGTACCCACAACAGTTTTCTCACCACCAACAAGAACTACTTCTTCGAAAGTAACTTCTTGACCTGCTTCAACGTTCAATTTTTCAACGTAGATAGCTTGACCGACTTCAACTTTAACTTGTTTGCCGCCAGTTTTAATGATTGCATATGTGCTCATTATGCACCTCCTATGATTTTTGGGTCTTGCCCGAATTTTATGTGAAGACTCGCCTAGTACCGTGGGACGAACCACTTTATCTTGCTCAATAAAAATTAAGTTCAGACTAGGCGACGCAGACGCAGGTAGAACTTAGGTTCACCAAGTTAAGTCAACGACGTTTGAGCTTAATTTTTGCAGAGCAACGGCATTCGTGCGGTTGCACAGGATGTGTGCATAGTCAACTATTGTAATATACCAAAAAACACTCGCAAAAGCAAGTGTTTTGTATCACTTTTCTTACATTTCGAAAACTTCGCTCTCCTGCTTGTTTGGTAAGAATAGAGAGAGGACAACTCCGACAAGAGCTGGTAATAACCATGCTAATGATTGTCCAGCCAATGGCAGAGCTGAGATGATTTTTGAAACAGCAGTCCAGTTGAATTGTCCTGCTAACACTTCTACCAATGACAAAGCTGTCACTACTCCCACAGTTAATTGCATACCATAAGTGGAAAGCGGTACAAATTTGTTGACAATGGTAATTAAAACAATACAGATGGTAGTTGGATAAAGAATCAAAAGAACTGGAATAGAGAAGGTGATGATATTGTTCAAACCAAGATTGGCAATCCCAAAACCAATCAAGGTAAAGACGGTCGCATATACTTTGTAGCTAAAACGTGGGAAACGCTCAGCGAAAAATTCACCTGAAGAAACAATCAAGCCAGCCGTTGTCGTAAAGCAAGTAACAATCACCATAGCTGCCAAGAAAATTTGTGCACTTGGTCCAAAAATAGCCTGTGTTGCTTGCGAAAGAATGTAAACACCCTTGTTGGTATCGGAAGCCAAAACATCAGCAGGAACTGGGAAATGATTTCCAAGGAAGGCCAAACCAACATAGAGCGCCGAGAAAGCCAAGGCTACTATCAGACCAACTGACCAAATGGTAGATACATATTCCTTTTTGCTTGAGAAACCAAGTTGTTTTAAGGTATTCACCGCTACGACACTAAAGGCAATAGAGGCAAGGGCATCAAGGGTATTGTATCCTTCAATAAATCCTGTACCAAATGCCTGTCCAGCTGAGTAAGCATCTGCTGCTGGTAGTGGACTAGTCGAACCATACTTAAAGATACCCAGCACCACCAGAATCACAATCAGAACGGCAAATACTGGTGTCAAAATACGACCAATACTGTTTAAGATTTGAGATGGATTGAGGGCAATCAGATAAGCTGCCACAAAGTAAAGAGCTGTAAAGCCAAACAACCAGAGACCCAGATTCGCATCGCCCAACAAGGGTGCAATACCAATTTCAAAGGACGTTGTAGCTGTACGCGGAATAGCAAAGAAAGGACCGATAGCCAAATACAAGGCAACAAGATAAATCGTTGCAAAAGTCGGTGAAATCTTGCGAGAAATCTCATGTACATAACCTTTGGGGTTCAATGTTCCGACAATCAGGGCAATGACAGCAATACCGACACCCGATACGACAAATCCTAAAATAGCTGGCCAGAAATTCTCACCAGATAAGACACCAAGTGCAGGTGGGAAAATCAAGTTTCCTGCACCAAAAAACATACCGAACAGAAGTAATCCTGTTAGGGCTCCTTTTTTCATAAAAACTCCTTTGTTTTTTTCTGAAGTCTTATTATATCATACAAATTCAATTTTTCCGAACGATTCGAATTAAAAAATCCAGCAATAACTGGATTTAAATGTATGTCAAAACAATTGAATTCTACAGTAAGTCTTCAATCAAACTATCCACTTCGTCTTTCACTTCTTCTTTCGGTGTGATTTCAGTTACGATAATCCCAGCCACCGCTCGGTCCACCAAGCCTTCTACATCCATGCGGGCTTCGTATTGCTCGACATTTTTGATTTTAGGGTTAGTTTTTGGACGGTCAGGGGCAAAGATGGTACAGCAATCCTCAAATGGCTGAATGGAAATGTCAAAGGTATCAATTTCTTGAGCAATATCAATGATTTCCAACTTGTCCATGGTAACGACTGGACGGATAACAGGTGTATTTGTCACCGCATTGATAGCCTGCATGGATTCCAAGGTCTGACTTGCCACTTGTCCTAGACTTTCACCATTGATAATAACCATAGCACCACGCTCTTCCCTTACTCGGTCTGTAATCCGCATCATGAAGCGGCGTGTCAAGGTCATCAAATAAGCTTCAGGTGCTTTTTCCTTGATTTCTTCCTGAATTTCTGTAAACGGCACTTCGATAAAGGTGATATTACCACCAAAGGCAGTCAATTTACGAGTCAAATCATGGGCCTTTTTAAGTGCACCCGGGCTAGTATAAGGCGGACTTGCAAAGTGCAGGGCTTCGATTTCAACCCCACGTTTCAGTGCTAAATAGCCCGCAACAGGCGAATCAATACCACCTGATAACATAAGCGTTCCTTTTCCAGATGTTCCAACTGGGAGGCCACCCGCCCCCTTGATTTCTTCATGGGAAATATAAGCAGCGTCAGGACGAATTTCCACTCGCAAGGTAATATCTGGTGACTTCATCTGTACCTGTACATTTGGAATAGCTGTAAAAACCGCATCTCCAAGGACTTGGTTGAGGTCACGACTGTCCAATTCAAAACTGTGGTCGCTTCGACGCGCAGCAATCTTGAAGGTCATCCCTTCCTTGTAAATAGACTGCATAATCTCCACAACCGCCTCTTTCAAGGCTGGAACAGACTTTTCAACCTTATAAGATGGTGCGAAATTTTGGATTCCAAAAATCTTCTTCAAAGAAGCTGAAACTTCCTGATAATCTGCCCCATTCAAATAGACATGACCACGGTCACGGTCAAAATAAACGGTCACTTCTGGATAAACAGAAAGGACATGCTTGATATTATTGCGGAGTTTGTTGATAAACCGCATCTTGTTTTTCCCTTTGGTTGACAATTCGCCATAGCGAATCATAATTTCTGAATAGTTCATTCTACCTTACTTTCTGTGTGTTCTGATAAATTTGTTTGAAAATCGTGAGGAATTGTTCGATTTGCCCCATATCGTTGTCATCATCCAAGCTGATACGGACGGCAGTTTGAGCCAACTTCTGCGGAACACCCATAGCAATCAGTGTTCCAGCTGGTTTTCCAGCCTTGGACGAGCAGGCTGATGTGGTCGAAATGTAAATCTGGTGGTCTTCAAAGGCGTGGACAATGACCTCGCCACGAATATTCTTAATCCCAAACGTCACAATGCTTGGCACAAAGTGCTCTAGACCAGAAAAGACTGTCACATCTGCATATTTGCCCAATTCATCCACCAGGATCTGCTTCATAGCCGCCAGCCGCTTCTGGCTATCTACCGCCTTGTCCAAGGTCAAGCGGAGCGCCTTAGCCGTTGCTGCAATACCAGCCACATTTTCAGTAGTTGAGCGTTTGTCGCTTTCCTGTCCTCCTCCTGTCAATAGCGGAGCGATTTTCTTGCCAGCTTTGACATAGACGAAACCTACTCCTCTGACAGAGTGGAATTTGTGACCTGAAAAACTGGCAAAATCAACTCGGTCTGTCAAATACCGTTCCGTCGGCACTTTGACGATAGCCTGCACGGCATCCACATGAAAGGAAATGGTTGGCTTATCAGCTAACAGTTGAGATATTTCCTGAATGGGCTGAATGGCACCAATTTCATTGTTGACGGCCATGATAGAAACCAGTGTGGTATCTGGACGAATCAAGCTTTCTAAGGCTGAAACATCCACAAAACCTTTGGCATTGACCGGAGCCAAATCCACCTCAAAACCTTGCGTTTTGAGCCAAAGTGCTGACTCTTTTACCGCAGGGTGCTCGATAGCTGACACGATGATGTGCTTGCCCAGATGAGCCTTTTCAAATGCTACTCCCTTGATGACCCAGTTGTCACCTTCTGTACCACCTGAGGTGAAAAAGATTTCCTTGCTGTCCTTGCCAAGCAATTCTGCGATTTGCTTACGAGAAGCTTCTAAGATACGGGTCGCCTGACTGCCCAGGTTGTGGAGACTGGACGGGTTACCCCAGATTTTTGTCGCCACTTCCGTATAGGTCTTGAGAACTTCTGGATAGACCTGAGTCGTGGCTGCATTGTCAAAATAAATCATTTTTTCATTCCTTTGCTTGCAATAGTCCTATTTTATCACGTTTTCAAACCTTTCGCCAATCTTTAAGATAGTTTTAAACTTCCTATCTTAAACTAAAGGTGGAGGTACATCATGAACACACGTAAGAATACAAATAAAAAACCGGCTGGTTTAACTAATTTTCAAAAATATTTAACCTTTATCGGATCTATTTTAGGGATTATCACTGCCTGCATCACTATCTACACCTTTACAGCAAAACCTACAACATCCTCAACATCTCCAAGTACTACCATTTCATCATCCAGCGCCACTAGTCCCAGCCAATCATCAAGCGACAATCCATTAACAGAAGTACAAGATTCAACAAGTTCAAGCTCCGAAACAACATCCTCAACCCAAACCGAGACCAGCTCTTCAGTAGAGTCTACTGCCTCTTCCTCGTCTACAGAAATGTCTGCTACCCAAGCTTCGGAGACAATGACAGAAACCAGCACTAATACAGAGGTAACTAGTGGGGCATCCGAAACGACTTCTAATCAATAGCACATAAATATTTGTTTTGCTTTCTTGGATTTGATATACTAATTTCAGTAGGGTACAATATGCAATACGTCATTCTAAAAACGCCGATTTTCGTTTGGCTACTGATTTTTGCGCTTATACAAATCTTCGTCTTATCGTCATTTTTACCAGAACCATTTGATACTCGTTCATTGCTCCCCATGGGAGTATTAACCGGCTGTTCAATCAGGGTTTCCAGTGAAGTTAAAGACCAGAATGGCCAGTATGCTCCATTTAAGTACTTATGGTGGGTCATACTAGGATGGACTGGAATCGGTATTCTATTTGGTATCACTATAAAAGCACCACTAGAATTGCACATTGCCCTGATTGTACATGCAATCGCAGGAGGAATAGGCTACCGCCTTATTGAACGTTATGCAGTTTATCGCTATCATTATTTACAGACTAAAAAGAAAGGCTAACCCTTTCTTTTTTGATTACTATAATCTATTTCTCAATTCATCAATATCTGCTTGACTAGTTGACCAGCTGGTCGCAAAGCGGATGATACTGTGGCTATCGTCGTATTTTTCCCAGAAGCCATAGGCAATTCCAGCTTCTGTCAATCTAGTCAATTCTTCATTCTTAACAATAACGAATTGCTGATTGGTCGGGGATTTGAGGTAGAATTGAAAGCCTTTCTCTTCCAAAATCTGGATCAGTTGCTCTGCCATTGCGATAGCATGATGCCCCAATTCAAGATACAAGTCATCAGTAAATAAGCAATCAAACTGGACACCCGCCACTCTTCCTTTCGCCAACAAGGCACCATGGTGTTTGACAATCGATACGAAATTCTTTGGCAGGTTGTTCTTTGTAAATACCAAAGCTTCCCCCATCAAGGCACCGAGTTTTGTCCCACCAATGTAGAAAACATCTGTCAGCTCTGCAATTGTCTTCAAATCAAGATCCGTTTCACGAGCAGCAAGACCATAACCCAAACGAGCTCCATCTAAAAAAAGCGGGACGTTGTGATGACGACAAACTGTTGACAAGGCTTCTAACTCTGACTTGCTATAAAGTGTACCATACTCTGTTGGATGGGAAATATAGACCATACCAGGATGAACCATATGAGCATGATTAGCATCTGCATAGAAGTCATTGATAAAGCTATCCACGTCATCAGCTGTCATTTTGCCTTCTTTATGTGGCAAAGTCATGACCTTATGCCCTGTGAACTCAATAGCTCCGGCTTCGTGGGTAGAAATGTGACCAGTATCTGCTGCAATGACACCCTCATAAGATGCCAATATAGAAGAGATGGCAATTTGATTGGTCTGTGTACCACCTGTCAAAAAAGTGATTTGTGCATGAGGGCAGGCAGTTGCCAGTTTAATTTTTTCTATAGCAGACTCTGTATAGGAATCCGTGCCATAGCCGGATAATCCCTCTTGATTGCTTGCAACTAAGGCTTCTAGCAAGGCAGGGTGGGCACCTTTATTATAATCATTTTCAAAATGTAACATGATTTTCTCCTAAATGAATCGAGTAGGGACTAATTTCTAGTCCCTCTCACACCACCGTGCGTGCCGTTCGGCACACGGCGGTTCAACTAA
>NZ_ALMY01000028.1 GCF_000440115.1 Streptococcus suis YS56
GTTGCGACTTTATGATTATATCACAAACAATTCTAGGGGGAAACGACCTCGAAGAGGGAGTTTTGAGATGAGTGTAACGAATCTCAATAACCTAAGGGGGGCTACTACGACCCCCCCTTAGGTGCCGAATGCCAAATTTAGCAAAAAACAGGCTCAATCCCTTGTGTATCAACGGTTTTCGCTCACGGACACTCACGGACACTTCACGGACACTTCACGGACACTTTTTGGAAAAATTTGACTTTTTGTGTGTTTAGTGGTACAGTAAATACACAAAAATAAAATTTGGAGGTACTTATGTCGGAGAATAAAAAAAGATTGCAAATTACTCTTACAGATGAGCAATTTAAAATCTTAGAAAGTCTTGCTAAAGAAAAAGGATTTACTAAATCTGCGGTTATTGCTTTAGCATTGGAAACGTACAATGAAAAAAAATAAAGAAAGGGTACAAAAAAAGCCGTTGCTGGCGGGCGAACGGGCGTGTTTTTGTATAATGATTGTATCATATGACAAGTGAAAATTCAACAAAAATAACGGATGAAGTAATTGAGAAAGCTATTATTGGAACTTCCAAGGCTCAAAATTTTACGTTTTTGATTTATCCTGATTCAGCCCCAGAAAATTGGAAAGAGCTATTAGAGGAATTAGGACAGCCGATAGCGATTAGTCCTCTGCATGATATGGATAAAGCCGAACTGGGAGGGTTTAAGAAAAGTCATAATCATTGTATTTATCGAGCGAATAACAATGTAACTGCGGATTCTGTAAGGAAAAAGATACAAAGAAAACTTGGGGTTAAAGCTGTTGCTAAAGTCCAGATAGTGGATAATATACAAAATATGTATTTGTATCTTACTCACGAATCCAAAGATGCTGTTGCTAAAAACAAACACGTTTATGACAAGAAAGATATTGTTTTACTTAACAATTTTGATATTGAACGTTATATTGTTTTTGATGTTGAAGAACTGAGTGAGAAATTCGACATTATTTGCGATATTATTTTGGATAATCAATTAGCTAACATGGTTCAGCTCATGGCATTTCTTAAAGAAAATGGCTCTGAGCATGGTTTTACAAATCGTCGTTTAATTCGTAAAGTTGTTGAGAACAGGACGGGATTGCTTAGACTGTTTTTCGATGGTGTATATCAAGAGCAACGAAATAAAATTGAACGTGAAAAAGCTCTTGCGGAACAAAGACTTCTTGAAATACCAGTCGTTAGAAGTTGCAAGAAAAGTTCCTATCCGCCGTCAGAGCGTGGCAAGTGTGTTGATGAGTGTCATTGTTATGACGATAATAGCGATATTGATAAAGCTTGATATTTTTGAAAACAAATTGCTAGGGTATTTACTGCCTTGGCAATTTTTTATTCTCCTCCAGGTCTATCAAAAAAACAGTTTTTTTCTCTGACAAGCCTAGCTTATGAAATCAATTTTTGACCCTTTCTTTTGGCTCTATACGAGCCTTTTTCTATTTCCCCCTGCAAAGTCTAGTGTCACATCTTTTGAGAACTTAGAATTGCTCGGTCAGTGTTTTGACTTGCATAGGTCAAATAGCTATTAGTCTTGCAGGCAAGAAAAAATCAGTTCGCCTTTGGAAAGGTGGATGGCTTTGACGATGAACGTCCTCTGGCTTGTGGTGAGGTTTTCTTGTTGCAGCTATAGCAAGACAAGAAAACCGTAACGCAAGAGTGACGAGGAAAAGACAGACAGCAACCCAAATGGCTCTGATATTTTTCTTGTCTAGCAAGTCTTAGCTAGAGACCGTGCAAGATCCAAAACCGACCATAGCAAATCTTGTTACAAAAGTGTAGACAATAGACTTGAAAGGGTGGTTATAAAATACTCGTATTATGCAAAATGAAAGTGTCAACAAATTCAATCATATCAAGGGTTTACGAGAAAAAGGACGGTCTTTTTTTGAAGGTCATGAGGTGGTATAATAATGCCAAGGCAGTAAAAAACGGCACTTTGCTTTGAGAAAGATACCGCTTCGAAATGTTGCAAATATAGTTTAATCAAGATAAATCATCCTGTCAATCCTTGATTTTTCGAAGAAGGTTTTCTGCATCGTTGTCGTTCTGCCGAATTTTTTAGAAAGACCTGCGAAAGGGCAGGAAAGGAAAATGATTATGGCAATTAGACCATCGCAAGCAGTAGCTCCAAAATTTGGAGAGTTGGCAAACGTAAAATGTATTAGTGAATTTATTGATAATCCAGTTTACGAGAATAACAAGCGAACAGGAACAAACGGTGTTAAAGCTGATTTCTTAGTCATGAGTGGCGAGTTAACAGGTTTTGTTTTTACAGCAAAATTTGAACGACTTCCAGCGGTTGAGTTAATGCAAGATTATCGTATGAGTTTTGATACTGAAAAATCAACGGTTTATGTCCAAAATGGTCAGCTAGGTTTGTCATTATGGGCAAATGGTCTTGAACCTTTGAAGAAACAACAATGATTGTTTTAGTTCATGGAAATTCAATAATCAACTTGATGGGACAAGCAGAGGGTTTTGAACCTGTTCTGTATACTCTTGATGAACTTCAAAATACATCTTTTCAATCTGCTCTGGACAGTCATTCTCAAGCTGAACCAGTGGCTTATACTGAGAAGATGACCCCGTTATATTTTGGATTTCGTAAACGTGACGACAAAGGGAAATATAGAGTTTATCCGAAAGAGGTAGCTGAGAAGTTATCTAAAGGCTCAAAATAGCCCTTCTCGTCTCGAAGAGACATTTGTGGGGGAATTATACCGCCTGTCGGTATAAGGGGGCTAAAAGCCCCTCTTTTTGTCTCTACGCACGAGTTAGCACAAAAGCATGAAAAAGACCATGACATTTATGTCCTTGACTAACCTCTCCTCGGGGGCACGAAGTGGACCGCCCCCGAAATCCTATCAGCCAAAAAACGATGTGTTATTTCTTGTTACGTGACAAAATCAGCCTTGTATGTTAGACTAAAAGTGCTTAAAAGTTCGGTTAAGTTAAGCGTGAAGAAAAACACCCAAGGTTGCAGCCAAGGGTGTTTTTTTGTGCTTGCTCAAGGCACGCAGGCTAAGTTATTTGTCGCATTTGTTTCGCCACTTGCGGATTAGCCATTCCGCAATCAGTTCTGCAACGACGCTGACCAGCAACGGTAGCAAAACAAGTTCGGTTAAGAATTGTAGCATGAAGTCTCACCTCCTTAGCAGTTGCAAACTGCACGCTAACTGGGTGTTGCGACTTTATGATTATATCACAAACAATTCTAGGGGGAAACGACCTCGAAGAGGGAGTTTTGAGATGAGTG
>NZ_ALMY01000029.1 GCF_000440115.1 Streptococcus suis YS56
GAAAAATACTTAAAAAATCCAATTCTATCAAGCGATTGAAGCGGATCGTGGAAAAATAAAGTGATAAAGTCGGGCTTGGAAGAATCCTGTGCTCAGATTATGCAAGATTTTTTCAGACAGAGGCGAGAAAAGCAAAAAGCTGAGAAAGAAGCCTTGAAGGCACAAGCCGCTTCGGATAGTTAGTTTGTAGTCCAAACTTGCACTTTCATCAATTTGTGTTATAATAATAAACGGAGCAACATTCGTGCGTGAAGCGGGTCAGGGGAGGAATCCAGCAGCCCTAAGCGAAGTCGGGTGTGTGCTCTTTTTGCGTGCAGTCTAAAAACCCTTTGGAATAAGGGAGCGTTTAGAAATAGGAGACAGCCTTTGTAGGTATTTTTGACTCCGTCTAGGGACTGATTTTTGAAATTTTCTATTGATTGATAGGAAAAAAAGAGTAAAATAGATTTCCACTTAAGAAAACTTTTTGTTAGCTCTGCTATTCTACTGAAGAAAAAGGAGGAAGGCCTATGTTTATATTTGCTTTTCCAGGTATGGGTAAAACGACACTTGCTAAGAAACATGCCAATGTAGTGGATTTAGAGCTGTCTGACATTAAGTACGATAATAGGAGCGTCAGCCATTTGACCAAGGAAGAACGGAAATCTACTCCTCGGCCTATTAAAGACAAGAATTATAAAAATATCTATGTAGACAAAGCCTATGCCTTGCATGAGGAGGGTAAGACTGTCCTTGTTGCAATGAATTTCCTACTGAGAATGTTATTGGTAATGCTTGTCCGTGGAGCTGTCCCGTTCCATATCTACATTCCGCATCCTCGTCTGAAAGCGGAGTACAGGCAGCGCTACATTCAACGTGGAAATAATGGTAAGTTTATTTTTGAAGTCATGACCATTTGGTATCCAACCCTTCTGCCTCTCTACCTACTGTCTAAGGTATGTCCCAGCTATATCAGCGTTACCCAGCAAGACGAGTATTTAGAAGACTATTATACAAGTGCGGTTTGCAAACAATTTTCAGAAAATAACATTCGAGCGAACTCCATTTCATGAAAATGAATGAAAATTGATAAATCCCTTGAAAAAAACATGATAAAGCGTTATCATATTATGGTACATAAATGGAGGAAAAACATGACACATATTACATTCGATTATTCAAAAGTCTTGGGCCAATTCGTTGGAGCTCAAGAAGTAGAATACATGCAACCACAAGTTACCCTAGCTGACCAAATGCTCCGTCAAGGAACTGGTCCTGGTAACGACTTTATCGGCTGGTTGGATTTGCCAGAAAACTACGACAAAGAAGAGTTTGCTCGTATCAAGGAAGCTGCAGCTAAAATCCAAAAGGAAAGTGAAGTTTTGGTGGTTATCGGTATCGGTGGTTCTTACCTTGGTGCTAAAGCAGCTATTGATTTCTTGAGCAATGCCTTTGTAAACTTGCAAACACGTGAAGAGCGTAAAGCTCCACAAATCCTTTACGCTGGAAACTCTATCTCATCAAGCTACCTTGCTGACTTGGTGGACTATGTGGCAGATAAGGATTTCTCAGTTAACGTGATTTCTAAATCAGGTACAACAACTGAGCCTGCGATTGCTTTCCGCGTCTTCAAAGAATTGCTTGTGAAGAAATACGGTCAAGAAGAAGCTAACAAACGTATCTATGCGACAACTGACAAGGCAAAAGGTGCTGTTAAGGTTGAAGCGGACGCAAATGGTTGGGAAACCTTTGTTGTTCCTGATGATGTCGGTGGCCGTTTCTCAGTCTTGACTGCAGTTGGTCTTTTGCCAATCGCAGCAGCTGGTGCAGACATTGATGCCCTTATGGAAGGTGCAAACGCAGCTCGTACGACTTACACTTCAGATAAAATTGCTGAAAACCAAGCATACCAATATGCAGCTGTTCGTAACATCCTTTACAGAAAAGGATATGTAACAGAAATCTTGGCTAACTACGAGCCATCACTGCAATACTTCAGCGAATGGTGGAAACAATTGGCAGGTGAGTCAGAAGGTAAAGACCAAAAAGGTATCAACCCAACATCTGCTAACTTCTCAACAGACTTGCACTCTCTTGGACAATTCATCCAAGAAGGAAACCGCAACATCTTTGAGACAGTGGTACGTGTTGACAAGCCAAGAAAAAATATCTTGATTCCTGAAATGGCAGAAGACCTTGACGGTCTAGGCTACTTGCAAGGTAAGGACGTTGACTTTGTAAACAAAAAAGCAACGGACGGCGTACTTCTTGCCCACACAGATGGTGGTGTACCAAACATGTTTGTGACCCTTCCACAACAAGATGAGTTCACACTTGGTTACACCTTCTACTTCTTTGAATTAGCGATTGCTATCTCTGGTTACCTCAATGCGATCAACCCATTTGACCAACCAGGTGTAGAAGCCTACAAGAAAAATATGTTCGCTCTTCTTGGCAAGCCAGGATTTGAAGAACTCGGTGCAGAATTGAACGCACGTTTGTAATAGAATGAAACTGAGGCTGGATTTAAGCCTGGCCCGCTTATCAGAGTTCGTGTTAACATCTCAGCGCAGTGGTTGATTGGGTTTAACAGTCCAGTGGACTGTTAAAGGTTGGAGATAAGATTTGCGAAGCAAATCTCAGCAGTTCGTGTTTCACACTCCAAATCTGACCTAACGACTGTTGCGAACAGAGTTCGCTTCATTTCCAACCTCAAAAGGTTCACTGAACCTTTTGAGCTGTGCGGGGGTGTGAGGACGAACTCTTTTCTATGTCTTGAGTTCTATCACACTCCCAGTTTTTCTTTCCTTTAGAAATGTGGTAGAATAGACTGTATGAAAAGAGAGTTTTTTGTAGTAGGAGATGTTCATGGTAAATTTGAACTCCTACTTGATATGTTGAAGAAATGGAATGAAGAGCGGCAACAACTGATTTTTCTAGGCGATTTGATTGACCGTGGAGAAAATTCAAAGGCCTGTCTAGAGTTGGTGCGACAGTTGGTCCGTGAAAAAGGTGCTATCTGTTTAACTGGTAATCATGAACGGATGTTTCTAGCTTGGTTACGCGATCCAGTTGATCGCTACGACCACTATCGGAGAAATGGTGGAGATACGACCATCAATTCCCTACTGGGGCGTCCCTTGGATGCACCGGTAGATGGCCTGGTAGATGCCAATGCGGTGATGGAACAATATGAGGACCTGATTGATTTTGTCAAATCTTGCCCCTATCACATAGAGACCGAGCACTATATCTTCGTCCATGCAGGGGTTGATTTGACCTTACCAGATTGGCGTGAAACCAATAATCATGATAAGGTTTGGTTACGCACCCCTTTCCATGAGGCTGACAATACCACAGGGAAAATGATTGTCTTTGGACACACCCCTGTTTACAATCTCTATCAGACCAAGCTCCGCATCAGTCAAATCTGGACTAGTCTGGATGGGAAAATGGGAATTGACGGAGGAGCTGTTTACGGCGGAGTTCTACACGGGATTGTGCTAGATGATACAGGTCTGGTGCAGGACTACATCGTCGGAGCTGTCAATCCGAGAAAAGAAATTGAAGATTAGATAATGATTGAAAATTAGGAGATAAAACTTCTAATTTTTTTAATTTTATACTTGACAACGCATATATATATATAATGGTAGTGTAAAACATTTTTTGGAGGTTTATATGAAAAAACTTACTTTCCTAACTTTGACTGCACTGTCAGTGTTTGCACTTGCTGCGTGTTCTACTACTGAACCAAGTAAAAAAGAAGCTACGGATACTTCTGGCAGTGTTTCGCAGTTTAGTTCTGAACAAGCAACTAGTACAAGCTACAAGGTAGGAGATACAATTGTATTTAAAGATGTAGCAGAAATTACAATTACGAATATTGCATGGACTGACGAACGAAATGAAGTGAGCGATATTGTTGCGAATAAAGTGCTTTTGGTAACCTATAATGTCACTAACTTGACTGATAAAGATTATGTTGTCGGTGAAGATATGGATTTGTATGTAAACAATAAAGTGACTGAAAGCTACCCAGTTGGAACAATACTCGAAACAATCGCACCTGGTAGAAGTATAGAAGGCGCAACAACCGCCTTTGCAGTAAACGAAGAGGGAACTTCTGAGTTAGAGGTTAAACCAGGGTTCCAGTTTAGTACAGATATAAAACCAGCAGTTGTAAAATTTGATTTACCACAATAACTTTAGGAGGCTAACTTAGCCTCTTTTTCAATTTTTTTATATTTCATCATCAAATTTTCAGAAAATTTTGATATAATAGAAAAAATATTATTTATAGATTGGAAAACATTATGACTGCACAAAAAATGACTGCCCAAGAAATCATTGCCTTTATCGGTAATGCTGTGAAGAAGACAACTGTTAAAGTCACTTTTGAAGGTGAATTGGCTGGCCCTGTTCCTGCTGAGGTGACAAAGCTTGGCAATGTCCTCTTCGGTGACTGGAAGGATGTCCAGCCACTTTTGGCAAACTTGACTGAAAATGTAGACTATGTGGTTGAGCAAGACGGCCGCAATTCGGCTGTGCCTTTGCTGGACAAACGTAATATCAATGCCCGTATCGAGCCAGGTGCCATTATCCGTGACCAAGTGACAATCGGTGATAATGCCGTTATCATGATGGGTGCGGTGATTAACATCGGTGCGGAAATTGGTCCAGGTACCATGATTGACATGGGTGCTATCCTTGGTGGTCGTGCAACGGTTGGTAAAAACAGCCACATCGGTGCAGGTGCGGTTCTTGCAGGTGTTATCGAGCCAGCTTCGGCTGAACCAGTGCGTGTTGGCGACAATGTTTTGGTCGGTGCCAATGCCGTTGTCATCGAGGGTGTACAAATCGGTAGCGGCTCTGTTGTCGCAGCGGGTGCTATTGTGACCCAAGATGTCCCTGAAAATGTTGTGGTAGCAGGTGTGCCAGCTCGCATCATCAAGGAAATCGACGCTCAAACCCAACAAAAAACAGCCTTGGAAGAGGCTTTGCGGACACTCTAAGAGGTAGTTATGCTAGATTTAATCGCGACACGCCGAGCCCTCCACCAGATTCCAGAGCTGGGCATGGAGGAGTTCAAGACCCACGCTTTTCTCATGGAGACCATTGAAGGTTTACTTCAAGACTGTTCTTTTGCTCAAGTGCGTACATGGAAGACAGGTATCTTGGTCTATCTGATAGGTTCTGCTCCTGAAAAGACCATCGGCTGGCGGGCAGATATTGACGGCCTGCCTATCGTGGAGGAAACGGACCTGGACTTCAAGTCCCTCCACCCAGACAGGATGCATGCCTGCGGACATGATTTCCACATGACCATTGCCTTGGGGCTTTTGGAGAAAATGGCAGAGCAGCAACCAAGAAACAATCTTCTCTTTTTGTTTCAGCCTGCGGAGGAAAATCTAGCAGGTGGTATGCTTATGTATGAAGCGGGTGCTTTTGGAGATTGGTTACCAGATGAATTTTATGGGCTCCATGTCCGACCAGACCTCAAAGTCGGTCAAATGGCCACCAACCGTGCGACCCTCTTTGCTGGGACCTGTGAAGTCAAGATACGGTTTACAGGAAAGGGTGGCCACGCAGCATTTCCCCATACCGCCAATGACGCCTTAGTGGCGGCCAGCTACTTTGTGACCCAGGTCCAGTCAGTGGTCAGCCGTAATGTCGACCCAATCGAGGGAGCGGTGGTGACCTTCGGCTCCATGCACGCAGGCACGACCAACAATGTCATTGCTGAAACGGCCTTTTTGCACGGCACCATTCGGGCCTTGACTCAAAATATGAGCCTCTTGGTGCAAAAGCGGGTGCGGGAAGTGGCAGAGGGAATCGCCCTGTCCTTTGGAGTGGACTTGGAGATCGAGCTCAATCCAAGCGGTTATCTGCCTGTGGAGAACAATCCCCAGCTGGCTGACGAGCTCATGACTTACTTTGATGGTGTTGACGGAGTGGAGATGATTGATTGTCCACCTGCCATGACGGGAGAGGACTTCGGTTACCTGCTTAACAAGGTGCCGGGTGTTATGTTCTGGCTGGGTGTGGATACGCCTTATCCCCTTCACAATCCTCGTCTCAGTCCCAAAGAGGAAGTGCTTCCCTTTGCTGTGGATAAGTTGAGCGATTTTTTGAAAATGAAAGCAAACTAGACTGGGGTTTCCAGTCTTTTTCTGAAAAGAAAGGAGTTCCTGTGGATAAAAAAGAAATTCGGCAAGAGGTCTTGCAGAGTTTGAAAGACCTAACTAGTAGTCAGCGAGCAAGATGGAGTCAGCAACTAACAGAAAGGCTCCTTTCATCTGACACCTATAAGTGCTCAAAGTCGCTTGGGACCTACCTTTCCATGCCCCATGAGTTTGACACTTCTTACCTGATTGAGCAGGCTCAAAAGGACGGCAAGCAGATTTTCATCCCTAAGACCTATTCACAAGGGCGTATGGATTTTGTAGAATATAATCCTGATGATTTGGTGAAATCTAGGTTTGGAGTTTGGGAACCTGGGACTTATTCACAACCTGTGGATAAGTCTGTGGTTAAGTTGATCCATGTTCCTGGTTTAGCTTGGAATCAAGCGGGTTTTCGAGTGGGCTATGGAGGCGGTTTTTATGATCGCTACCTAGCAGATTATCAGGGGGAGACGGTATCGACCTTGGCAGACTTTCAAGTCTATGATTTTGAACCAGATGTATTTGATATTCCAGTAAAGGAGTTGTTGATTTTTGAAGAACTTTTTTGATAAGCGCTATCCTGTGACCAATGCCTTGTTGGCAGTCACGGCTCTTGTTTTTCTTTTGATACAAGTGTTTCGATTTGGGCAGACCACCACAGCCTATACGATTTTTGAATTTGGTGGCATGTACGGTGAAATGGTACGATACGATCCGAGTCAGTTGTGGCGCTTGATTTCCCCTATCTTTGTCCACATTGGTTGGGAGCATTTTATCTTTAACAGCATTACCTTGCTTGGTTTGGGTTATCAATTAGAAGGACTGTTTGGGTCACGGCGCTTCTTTCTTCTCTATCTCTTGTCTGGGATAATGGGCAATCTTTTTGTTCTCTTCTTTACACCAGATGTAGTTGGTGCAGGTGCTTCGACCTCGCTCTTTGGTCTTTTTGCCGCTATGGCACTGTTGAGGAAATTTAGTCGTAGCCCTTATCTACAGGTTCTTGGTCAACGCTACATGGTCCTTGTGGGATTGAACTTGGTCTTGGGACTTTTCAATCCAACCATTAGCATGGCTGGGCATATTGGAGGCGCAGTAGGTGGTTGCTTGGTTGTGATTTTCCTTCCTCCACTTGTGGAAAAAAATCTCTTTACAGGGAAACAGATTTTTTACAGTTTCATTGGATATTTGGGCTTGCTTACCTTGCTATTAGGGATATTTTATTTGAGATAAGAAAAAAACTAGCATCATGCTAGTTTTTATTGTTATTCTGCGTCTTGGAATTGCTTAGCAAGATTGATGATGTAGCCTTTGACATCATCTTTGACCTGTGGATGGGTTAAAGCATAGTCGATGGACGTTTTCATAAAGCCGAATTTATCCCCAACATCGTAGCGTTTGCCTGTAAATTCACGGGCAAATACGCGTTGCGTTTTATTGAGAGTGTCAATGGCATCTGTCAACTGGATTTCATTTCCGGCACCAGGTTCTTGATTTTCCAAGATATTAAAGATTTCAGGAGTGAGCAAGTAGCGGCCGATGATGGCAAGATCAGATGGAGCATCTTCTGGTTTTGGTTTTTCCACAAAGGTTTCAACACTGTAAAGACCGTTGACTCCTTCACCATGAGGTGCGATGACACCATATGATGAAACTTCTTCATGTGGAACGGGCATCACTGCGATGGTAGAAGCATGCGTTGCTTCATAGTCTTCAATCAACTGTTTGGTGATTGGCTTAACAGACTCATCGGTGATATCCATGAGGTCATCGCCTAGCATCACGACAAAAGGTTCATTTCCAACAAAGGCTTTGGCTTGCAAGACGGCATCTCCCAATCCTTTTGGATAGCTTTGGCGGATGAAGTGAAGTCGGATGGCAGTTGCATCATCAACCAGTTTCAAGAGGTCATTTTTACCTTTTTCTTTTAGGTTGTATTCCAGTTCAAAATTCGAATCAAAATGGTCTTCAATGGAACGTTTTGATTTGTTAGTTACGACCAATATATCTTCGATGCCAGAACGAAGCGCTTCTTCGAAGATAAATTGGAGGGTTGGCTTGTCAACGATTGGCAACATTTCTTTGGCAAGGGCCTTAGTTGCTGGAAGGAAGCGTGTTCCCAAACCTGCTGCAGGGATAACGGCTTTTCTAACTTTTTTTGTCATGGTGCAATCTCCTTATTATTTTGTTAATGATTACTTTATTAAGACCATTCGTTTTCCTGGCGGAATTCACCAGACATGATTTCTTGGATTGCATCTTGGATGCTTGCCCCTTGGTAAATCACGCTGTAGATGGCTTGAGTGATAGGCATGTAAACATTCAATTCTTGAGCCAACTCATAGGCTGCTTTGGTAGTGGAAATCCCTTCGATAACCATGCCCATGTTGGCTTCGATGTCTTCGAGTTTCTCTCCCTTACCAAGCAAATCCCCTGCTCGCCAGTTACGAGAGTGAACAGACGTTCCTGTCACAATCAGGTCACCGACGCCAGAAAGTCCGCTGTAGGTCAGTGGGTTGGCTCCCATTTCCACACCAAGTCGGGTGATTTCAGTCAAACCGCGGGCAATAATCGCCGCCTTGGCATTGTCACCATAGCCCAGACCGTGAAGGGCACCCGCACCCACGGCGATAATATTTTTCAGAGCTCCAGCTGTTTCTACGCCGATGACATCGTTGTTGGTGTAAAGGCGGAAGTAGTTGTTGCTGAAGAGGTTTTGCACATAGGTGGCCGTTTCCAAGTCTTTAGAAGCAGCAGAAATCAAGGTCAAGTCACGGACAATGGTTTCTTCCGCATGGCTTGGACCAGAAACTACAACGATTTCCGAGCGGAGTTCCGCAGGAATCTCTTCTTCCAATACTTGAGAAAGACGCTTGTGGCTATCTGGCTCCAGACCTTTTGAGGCGTGCATGATAACCACCTTGTGCTTGAGGGCTTGGGCCACTTGTTTGGCAACTAATCGAGTAACCTTGGTTGGTACAACAAAAAGTACTGCGTCAACACCGTCAAGGGTTTCAGTCAAATCCTTGTAGCCTTTGATATTTTCATCTAGGATAACATTTTTGAAATAGCGTTTGTTAGTATGTTCTTTATTGATTTCGTCAATCTGTTCGGGAATATTTCCCCAAATACGGACAGTATGACCGTTATCGTTGAGAACTTGAGCCAATGCAGTCCCCCATGAGCCAGGTCCCAAGATAGCAATGGTTTGTTTGGTCATAGAAAATCCTTTCTAGTTGATTTGCTTTGCTTACATTATACCATAATCTATAGATAAAATCTTGTAAGTCATGTCAAATATTGCTGTAAGGAAGAAAAATATTAGCAGAATCTGTTTAAAAAAATTCATCCATTTTCAGAAAACAGGAGTTAAAATGATTGACAATAGTTCTTAGGGGAACTATAATAGTTCTCATGGTAATTATTTTCGCAGAAAGGAGCAATCATGGGACACACCATTGCGGATTTTCGGAATTTACTCAATCAAATTGAACAGATTAGTGAAGCCATTGCCAAGGAATACGATGTGGAGCACCTAGCAGGTCCACAGGGTTGGGCCTTGTGTTTCATAGCGGAACGGTCTGAAGTTGAAACCTTTGTCAAAGACATTGAAGCCGAGCTGAAGATTTCCAAATCCGTTACCAGTAATCTGGTCAAGCGAATGGAGAAAAACGGCTTTATTCAGGTTTTGCCATCTCAGGTTGACAGACGCTACAAGCAGGTGGTCTTGACAGAGAAAGGTCAGAGCAAGATTTGTCACCTAAAAGCCTTTCATGAGGAAATGCACCGCTCGCTTTTTCAGGGAATTCAGAAGGAAGAATTTCATCTGATCAAGCAGGTGGTGGATCAATTAAAAGAAAATATTCAACACTATAAGGAGAAGAATCATGTTTAAAGAAGCCATTTTACGTTACAAATGGTATGCCTTGGCATCAGTCTTGCTGACATCTATTGTTGTAGCGACGACTTTAATGCAGCCAAGTTATTTGCAGGATGTATTGACGGCTGTCTTGGCAAATGATAAGGATGAGATTGTCCGTGTGGGTAAGTTGCTCTTGGTGATTGCGGGAATTGGTCTTTTGGCTGGTCTGGTTAACACTATTGCTGCGGCGAAAATTTCACAAGGGGTGTCTGCGGATATTCGTGAGCAAACCTTCCGCAAGATTCAGAGCTTTTCTTATGCTAACGTCGAAGAGTTCAATGCGGGGAACTTGGTTGTTCGGATGACCAACGACGTGACCCAGATTCAAAACTTGACCATGATGCTCTTTACTATCTTGCTACGGGTTCCCCTCCTCTTTATCGGAGCCTTCATCATGGCGGTACGGACCATGCCAGAACTCTGGTGGATGATTATTCTCATGGTGGTCTTGATCATGGTCATCATGGCAGTTGTCATGGGGCAAATGGGGCCACGCTTTGGTAAATTCCAGTCCCTCATGGACAAGATGAACAGCATTGCCAAGGAAAATCTCCGTGGGATTCGTGTGGTTAAGTCCTTTGTCCAGGAGAAAAATCAATATGCTAAATTTAAAGAAGTATCCAATGAGCTTTTGGATCTCAACCTCTTTATTGGTTATGGTTTTTCTATCTTGCAACCTTTGATGATGTTTATCTCCTATATGGCGATTTTTGTGTCGCTTTATCTCGTTTCAGGGATGTTAGACACTAATATCGAAGCAGTTGGGGGCTTTACTTCCTTTATGAGCTACCTCATGCAAATCATGTTTGCCATTATCATGGCTAGCTTTATGGGGATGCAGGCTTCACGTGCTGCTATTTCCATTAAACGTTTGAGTGAGGTTTTAGATACAGAGCCAGCAATGACCTTTAAAGAAGGTGCAAAAGAGGACTTGGATGGACGGATTGTCTTTGACAATGTCAGCTTCACCTATCCGCATGACACTGAGCCAACTTTGAAAAATATCTCCTTTGAGATTGAGTCTGGTCAAATGGTCGGTGTGGTCGGTGCGACGGGTGCGGGTAAATCCACTCTTGCCCAGCTCATTCCGCGTTTGTTTGATCCACAAGAAGGGACTGTGTCAATTGGTGGACGTGATTTGAAAGACATCAGTCAGGAAACCTTGAGAGATACAGTGTCTATCGTTTTGCAAAAAGCTATTCTCTTCTCAGGGACCATTGCAGACAACCTGCGTCAAGGTGCACCTGGTGCAGATTTGAAACGTTTGGAGCGGGCCGCAGGTATTGCCCAAGCCAAAGAATTTATCGACCGCTTGGATGATACCTATGAGAGCCAAGTAGAAGAACGTGGAAATAACTTCTCAGGTGGTCAGAAACAGCGGATGTCCATTGCGCGTGGGGTGATTAGTGATCCTAAAGTCTTGGTGCTAGATGATTCGACCTCAGCTTTGGATGCTAAATCAGAGAAGTTGGTACAAGAAGCCCTCAACCATGATTTGAAGGGGACAACGACGGTCATCGTTGCTCAGAAGATTTCTTCTGTTGTCAAAGCTGATAAGATTTTGGTTCTTGATGAAGGTCGCTTGATTGGTCAAGGAACACACGCAGAATTGGTAGCGACAAATGATGTCTACCGCGAAATCTACGAAACACAGAAAGGGAAGGAAGAATAGATGAAAACACTTAGATTTTTCTGGTTTTATTTTAAACGCTATAAGCTGTCCTTTGCTGTGATTTTTCTAGCTATTGTGACGGCGACTTATTTGCAGGTTAAGACACCTGTTTTCCTTGGAGATGCGATTGCAGAGATGGGGAAAATTGGTCAGGCTTATTTTGCTTCGGTGCAAATGGGTCAGTCAGATTTCAAGCCTGACCTAGCTGATTTTAATGGGGTTATGCTCAATCTCTTGTTGGCCTATGTGGCGACGGTGGTATCAACCTTGATTTATACCCTGCTCTTTACACGCATCGTTGCTCATTCAACCAACCGCATGCGAAAAGGTTTGTTTGGCAAGTTGGAACGCTTGACAGTTGCCTTCTTTGACAGCCACAAGGATGGGGATATTCTTTCTCGTTTTACCAGTGATTTGGACAATATCCAAAATGCTTTTAACCAGTCCTTGACTCAGGTAGTGACCAATATCGCTCTTTACATCGGTATGGTTATCATGATGTTCCGTCAGGATACTCGTTTGGCTTTGGTAACTATCGCATCTACGCCAGTTGCCTTGATTGCCCTAGTGATTATCATTCGCCTGTCACGGAAATATACTGACAAGCAACAGGCTGCGGTGTCTAAACTCAATGCCTACATGGATGAGAAGATTTCAGGGCAAAAAGCGATTATTGTACAGGGTGTGCAGGAAGAGACGATTGATGGTTTCTTGGAGCTCAATGAAGAAGTTCGTCGCACAACTTTCAAGGGCCGTTTGTTTGGTGGGATTCTCTTTCCATTTATGAACGGAATGAGCTTGGTTAATACTGCCATTGTTATCTTTGCAGGCTCCAGCATTGTTCTCAACGATAGTTCACTGGAAACAGCTGCCGCACTTGGTCTGGTCGTGACTTTTGTTCAATATTCGCAACAGTATTACCAGCCAATCATGCAGATTGCATCTAGCTGGGCAGAATTGCAATTGGCTTTCACAGGTGCTCATCGTATTCAGGAAATGTTTGATGAGCCTGAGGAAGTCCGCCCGCAAAACGCTCCGCTATTTACCGAATTAAAAGAAGGTGTTGAAATTAAGGACATCGACTTTGGCTACCTGCCAGGTCAGAAGGTCTTGGACAAGGTGTCCATTTCAGCTCCTAAGGGCAAAATGGTGGCGGTCGTTGGTCCGACGGGGTCTGGTAAGACTACCATTATGAACTTGATTAACCGCTTCTACGATGTCAATGGTGGTAGCGTGGCCTTTGACGGTCGCGATATTCGGGAATATGATTTGGATAGTTTGCGGGATAAGGTCGGCATTGTCTTGCAGGAGTCAGTGCTCTTCTCTGGTACTATTGCGGACAATATCCGCTTTGGCGATGAGAGCATTTCGCAGGAAATGGTGGAAACCGCAGCTCGTGCCACCCATATCCACGACTTTATCATGAGCTTGCCAGAGGGTTATGAAACCTTTGTGACCGATGATGAGAATGTCTTTTCGACAGGTCAGAAACAACTGATTTCCATTGCCCGTACGCTCTTGACAGATCCACAGGTCTTGATTTTGGACGAAGCAACTTCAAACGTTGATACGGTGACGGAAGCCAAAATCCAAAAGGCCATGGAGGCTATTATCGCAGGACGGACCAGCTTCGTCATTGCCCACCGCCTCAAAACCATTCTTAATGCGGATGAAATCATCGTCCTCAAAGACGGAAAAGTGATCGAGCAGGGCAACCACAGCCAGCTCCTTAAACTCAATGGCTTCTACGCCGAACTCTACCACAACCAGTTTGTGTTTGAATAGTAAAAAATAACAGCCAAGATAAGCAGGCCACAATCCTTAAACTTTTAGGATGTGGTTTATCTTGGCTGTTTTTGTAGTATCATTACTGTTCAAGATGGTTGGTTTTGGTCTGATTGAGCCAAGCATAAGCAATTCCAATAAAGAGGCCGGCTCCAAGCCAATTTCCAAAGAAAACAACAATCCACTGACGAAGAATATTCACGGTGGTAAAGGTATCTACATTAGTACGAGCAGCATTAAAGGCTAAGAGCATGAATGATGCGAAATTAGCAACTAAGTGTTCGTTGATAAGGAAAACAAACATAAAAATAGCAGATACAATAACAAAGAATTTGGCGGATTGTTCCTTGAGTAGCATATACCCAAGGATAGCCATATTCACAAACATATTGGCAGTAATTCCCTCAAAGAAGTTACTCCAGTCGGATTTTCCTAGTTTGATGGTGACAGCGTTGACAACAAAACTTTCGTTAGATAAGTTAAGGTAGGAGAAGGACTGATTGAAAAGCCAAGCCAGAATGGTAGCACCTACAAAGTTGAAGAAGGTGCAGTAAAGTAACATCAGCGTTACTTTTTTCCAAGTAATTTGCTTATAATAGGCACCAGTCGTTAGATACATCATATTAGATGTAGCCAATTCGCCACCAAAAATAAGAACAAAAATCAGTCCGATAGCAAAGATAAAGGTAAAAACAAAACGCGATAGACTTGGGAATTGACTGGAGATGACATCAGCTCCAATAATACCAACAGCTGTTGACATGGTCAAATAAGCTCCTGCATACATGGAGCGTAAGGCATAACGGCTTAGACTTTCATCAAAAAGGGATTCTTTTTTTGAAACTGCAACCGAAATTTTTTCTTGAAATGGGGACATGGGGCCTCCTTGTGACATAATCATCAAAAATTTATTGAAAAATATAGTGGAAAGGGAGCCCCTTCCCACTAGTTTTTATTTGTTAGTGAGCAGATGCACCAGAATTGGCATCTGTCGGTGTGGAAGCTGTATGGGTACTACCTGTATCTGAAGCACCAGAGGTTGCATCAACATGGGCAGGAGATGCGGTGTTTCCTGTCCCCCCCACCAAGCGTTGTCCAGTGGTTTCAAGATACCAATCTAACCATGGCTTAAAATTAAAGATAATTTCATTGATGCCAGCGTAGGACCCGTCAGGATAGTACATAGCTTGGTAGTTATGAGTATTGATAATTTCAGGTGGTGTGCCTGGGACGATTGTTCGAACGTACTCTTGGTTACCATTACGTAAGGTTCCAACAACCCATTCGACATTCTTCATACGAGCAGGAGGTAGCGTACCGTGGACAGTTGACAGGCGATTTCCTACTTGAGCAAGTACCCGTTTACCCAACATGGTTTCAGGTTCTTGGTGGCTATTGTTGTAATAGAGGAACTGATTGTTATCATCTGCATAGGTCAACTCAAATGGCATGGCGTTGAGGAACATATTGAGTTGGTTAACTGTTAAAAGACCGTTATCTAATTTAACATACGTATCTCCCTCGACAGCGTTGACCAATTTAGAAGCCTTATCCAGCCAGTCTGGGTCATCTGGGTCCACACCTGTGATGGTCGTTGCGATTGGATGGGTACAGTCTAAATCTTCGGGTGCAATTGGCTTGGGTTGCTTCAATTTAGATACAACGCCGACATACTTGATAAAGTTGTCTAGACAGCTTTCCAAGAATTTCACAGTCCCTTCATTGATAATGTTCCCTTTATCATCAAAAGCTTCTTTCGCTTTACCAAGGAGGAATTCATTACCTGGTAACGTGTAGGCATTGACACCTGGAGCGTCCAAAATTTTTCTCAAGTGGACTTGAGCACGAGACGTTCCTTGGTCGTAGTAAGAAGCCCCGATAATCATAACTGGTTTATTTTCAAATGGATGTAAATTGAAACTGAGCCACTCTAGAGTACTCTTAAGAGCAGGTGTGATGGTGTGGTTGTGCTCAGGTGTAGCAATGATGACACCATCAGCACGTGTGATTTTGTTGTAAAGGTATTGGATCGCAAAACTATTAGACTGGTCTTCGTCCTGATTGAACATTGGGACATCTTTGATTTCCAAAAGCTCTAATTCAAATTTTACTTTAAAGTGGCGTTGAATAAATTGCAATAGCATGCGGTTATAAGATTGGTCTGCATTAGACCCGACAATTCCGACAAATTTCATGATTATTCCCCTCTCTTACAAGTTTTCCCAGTCAAAGTTTTCAGCTTCTTTTTGAAGTAACTCTTTGGCGCTAGACAGTTTACTTGTCATCTTGACAAAGAGACGGAAGTCATCAAAGATGGCATCCAGTTTTTGACTGATTTCTAAATCAATGAGCTCACCGTTTGTATCAAAGGCTTTCATGGAATGAGATAGTAAGAACTCATCTGGTAAAACAGTAGCTTTGAGTTCAGGAGCATTGAGAATTTGGCGCAGTTGCAATTGAGCACGGGAAGAACCGAGTGTTCCGTATGAGGCACCTGTAATCATAACCGGCTTGTTAAGCATAGGGTAGACTCCATATGATACCCAAGCTAGTGCATTCATAAGAACAGCGGGGATCGAGTGGTCATACTCAGGTGTTCCGATGATGACACCATCAGCACTTTCAATCTTCGCAACTAATTCTTTAACACTTTCTGGCAGTTCACGATTAGCCGGTTTATTGAAGACTGGAAGGTCCTTGATTTCAACCAATTCAATATCTGCCTTGTCAGCAAAATGCTGTTTGATGTACTGCAAGAGTTTGCGGTTGGTTGAGCGAGCGGAGTTGGTTCCGACAAGTCCTAGAAGTTTCATAGCATCTTCTCTCTTTTCTAAATGTAATATCCTTATCATACCAGTTTACAGGGTGGAAAGCAAGCGTTTTCCTAAACCATACAGAAAATGTTTAAACAATCACGAACTCTTTTGGTATAATAGTATTATGAAAAAAATTGTTTATCTAGTAGCTGGTTTTGTTAGTCTTGCTATTGGCATGATTGGGATTGTTCTACCTATCATTCCAACAACGCCTCTTTTACTTTTGGCTGGATTTTGTTTTGCTAGAAGCTCTAAAAATTTTGAAAAATGGCTACGCAATACAAAAATTTATCAATTTTACGTAGCGGATTATGCTGAAACCAAAGCCATTTCCCGTAAACGGAAAAAACAAATTATCTGGCAAATCTACATACTCATGGGGATTTCCATTTGGTTGGCTCCTGTACTATTTGTCAAAATTGGACTTGGCTTGCTGACAGTCTTTATTACTTACTATCTTTTTTGGGTTATACCAGAGAAATAGATCCAGACTTGCGGACGAAATCATCGTTCTCAAAGACGGAAAAGTCATCGAGCAAGGCAACCACAGCCAGCTTCTCAAGCTTAATGGTTTCTACGCCGAACTCTACCACAACCAGTTCGTGTTTGAATAATATCCTTCGAAAATCAGAGCCAGACTTTGTTGCTGGGACGGCTTCAATGAAGGTTTTCAGTCTGATTACTGGAAATTATAGTCATTTAGTTTATCTTTGATTACTTCGTTAACTCGCTTTGCCGTACTCCAGTACAGCCTGCAGCTCGTTGCCTTGTACTAAAAGCAAACTAAACGACTATATGTGAAGAACAGAGGTTTATTTACATCTGCGTCGCATAGTCCGATTTTGATTTTCATTGAGTAAGAACGTGAACAGCAAAAACCAGTCAATCTATTTCTGTGATTGACTGGTTTTTAAGTATGTGTTCTACAAGACTTCAAGTTTAAGATAGATAACTTGATGCATTCAGTCTTGTATAGATTTTCTTGGAATGTTTTCTTGTTCATCTGATGTAGTTTATTTGCAATTTCTTTGTATGACTAGGTGTCATTTTTGGTTACTAAGAGATAAGCAACTGAAAAACCGACACTAATCCCTAAGGTAATCCACCATTTGAAGGGTTGGTGCAAGATCCAAGAGCGAAGTCCACTAAGTAGGAAAACAACTAGGTGTAGACCAATCAGAGTGAAAACTGTCGATGTTTTATGAAAGAGCTTGGTTCGTTTCATAACTGTTTTCCTTTCCCCAATGCTCTATGTGGGATTAAAATAGAAAAGAAAGTGAACTTGCCAGAGCAATAAGTAGGAAAATCCCTTTCCAAATTGGGAAATCTTTCTGAATGAACTTGTCCCCGTACAATGCAAGGGCTAGAGAAATCCAGAGAATGATTATTTTCAAGTAAACCATGGTGAGCACCTCCTAAGAAAGGGGTTGAATTTATCTGTGAGATTAGTAGATAATCAAGATATTTATGTTGGTTATGTCCATTCCCATTTATTTAGTTTTTGGAACAAGAAAATTCAAAATCGCAGCAGCTCGTGTTGCTGGGTGCTGTCTGTTTATTTCAAGGAATAACTCTAAAACTTCTGGAGTCAATGAGTTGCTTATTGCGAGAGGCGAAAGTTCTTGTTTTAAGTAAGAGATGACCTTTAAAAGGTATTCGTCATGTTGAAAGGGCAGTTTGTGCATGTTGTAATATCGTAAGCTCTTGGACCGATAAGATTTGTGTGTTAAGGATAGTCTCAATTTGCCCTAATAAAGTTTTGTTCGTTTTGATATCCATTATTGTCTATCTTTACATATATATCACAAAATTCGAAGACTAAGTATTGATTCCCAGTACGACAACAAATGTTGCAAGATAGGCTATGAAAAGCAAAAATAGGCTATAGAGACCAATGATTCCCCATTTTTTTGCAGGAGATACTTGCTTTTTATTTAATGTTTTAACTAGTTTATAACCTAGGAATAAACAAGCAAGGAATAGAATGAGTGCTAATAGTTTTATGATTAAAAAAATGATGAATGTAGCAGCCATGGTTGCACCTCCTAGCTATGTTTTATGAAAGAGGGAGGAATAAGGCATAGGCAGCACGAGCATAAACTCCTTTATAAGTAGAAGTGTTAGTGCTTGCAATAATTGGTTTTAAACGATTAATGAATTCGCGATTACATTGTCTGTTATCTGCTCCAAAGCCTTTAAAACAAGCGTCGTGCCATAAGCAGGCGGAGTCTAAGTTATCAATTGGTTTAGTAAGCCAGCCATTATTTCCCATTCCACAGAAATTACCGTAGGAACCGATTGGGAAAATAGCTCTATCCATATTTTCTATGGCTATCTTTTCTCCGTTTTGTTCGACATCAGCAACAATATCATTGATTGCTATACCAACAGAGACTGCTTCATCACTAAGTTCTAATGAATAAGCTTTATCAATATCAATGACAGGTAGACCATTTTGATTGTAAGTTGTTACTTGTTGTAATTCATTAATAAAGCGGTAATCACTAACCTCTTCAGCAGAAACTGGTATAGTAAAAGCGATGATACCGATAATGAGAGCTATTATTCTTGTGAGATATATGATACATATTTTTGATAATTTACTTTTAAGCATAATTTTTCTCCTTGTAAAATTTGATAAGTAATGATGTTAATAAAGAAGTATTGTAATTTGTCATCTACTCCCACCCTCTCCACCCAACATATAGTTTCCGGTTATTATCCTCCTTTCCAGAGTGGTGAGATGGTAGTAGCTTATTTATTTGTTGATACCAGTGGCTATCCAAATCCATCCATCTCCTAAAAGTTGAGGGGCTAGTAGGATGGCTGAGTAAGTTAAAAGCAAGAGATAGTTTTTCCAAGTTTTCATAAGAATGCCTCCTATCATTTTGTTTGTTTTTCTTTACTATTATGGTATCATATAATGAATGATATTGATGAAAACGCAAACAATTCTCACATTTTTTGGAGGTCTTGTATGAAGTGGGATTTTGGGACAGTCTTAAAAGAGATTCGTAAGTCCAAAGGGCTTAGTCAGCAGGAAGTTTGTGGAGATGCCTTGTCACGAACAACCCTATCAAAAATTGAAAACAACAAAGAATATCCTACCATTGCCCACTTTTCCCATATCCTCCGTCAGCTGGATATGACCTTTGCAGAATTTGACTATATCTGCCATGCCTATCAGCCTTCGGAGCGTTCGTCTATCATCTATCGCTTCGAAAATATGAGAGGACAATTTTTTTCTGAATCAAACTGTTATGATTTTTTGTACCAAATAGAGCAGTATTTGAAGAAGCAAGAAGATATACGGGTTCAACGGATAGAACAACAGATACGGTTAGCCCTCTCTATTTGTCAGACAGGAGATGGGGAGCGAACCAGACAGTTGGGGCAAGCACTTAGGAAGGAATTGGAGAAGTCAGACACTTGGTATTTAGCGGATTTTCGTAAGTTGGGGTTGGTGCTTCCGATCATTCCTGTATCTCATTTGAAAGGCTTTGTAGATAAAATCTTGCTTTCCTTGGACAAGTATAAGGACTTCAGAGATGTACAGGTTAGCCAGTTTGCTTTTCTCTATAATCTATCGACCGTTTTACTGAAAAATGGGGAGTATCAACTTTGTGTTTCAGTAATGGAAAGAGTTTACACTATGGCTCAGGAAAGTATGCGGATTGATTATGTAGGTATGGCTAATGTCCGTATGGGTATCTTTCGGCAGGATAGAGGGATGGTGGACAAGGGGCTTGCTATTCTCCGAGCTGCAGACTTGCTGGAGCTGGTTGAACAGTTGGAGAAAGAAGTTGAGGAGCATTGGGAGATTTTTGGCTCGGAAGAGGTTTGAACTGCTTGAGCTAGTTTATAGTAGTAGCACCTGTTGGTCAGGTGTTTTTTGCTGAAAATCGCAGGCTTTGATGAATTAGTGTATAATAGACCTATGGTTGGGATATGAATTCGCCTTCCCTCGCAGTGTCTATCTTCGCAAGGTTGACCAAGACTTGTGGCTACGTGCAGCTCGCTTTGATGACGAGTATGCCTTTCCCTTAACCACACTTTTTGCATTTGTGACGAAAAATGCGAATGAATTTGTAGTGGGGAGTGAGCTCTAAATAATTAAAGAGGCAAATATGAAGGAATTACAATTTTTAATTTACCGAGCAGAAAATGACCAAGAAAAGGCTAGTGTTATTGTCAGTGACGAGACGATTTGGGCCAGTCAGAAGGAAATGGCAAGATTGTTTGATGTTGGTGTACCAGCTATCAGCAAACATTTGAAAAATATTTTTGAAGAAGGTGAGTTGGATGAGGGAGCAACTATTTCCAAAATGGAAACAGTTCAAATCGAGGGGACTCGCGAGGTCATCAGGCAGGTTGATTATTACAATCTCGATGCCATCATTTCCGTCGGGTATCGTGTCAATTCTCAAAAGGCTACTAAGTTTAGGCAGTGGGCAACAACTGTGCTTCGAGAATACATGATTAAAGGTTTTGCAATGGATGATGAGCGTTTGAAGCAAGGCGAAAACCTGTTGGAAAAAGATTATTTCCGTGAGCTCTTAGAACGAGTTCGTTCTATCCGTGCTAGTGAACGACGAATTTGGTTACAAATCACAGATATTTTTGCAGAGATTGCGATTGATTATGACGCTAATAGCTTGATGACTAAGCAATTCTATGCTCATGTGCAAAATAAATTTCATTATGCGATTACAGGTAAAACAGCTGCAGAAATTATTTATGAAAAGGCAGACCACACCAAAGCGAACATGGGGTTGGTAACCTGGAAGCACTCTCCTGACGGACGTATTTTGCAATCGGACGCTCTTGTGGCTAAAAATTATCTGAACGAAAAGGAAATTCGTTCGCTGGAACGTAGTATTTCGGGCTACTTTGACTATCTGGAGCGACAAATTGAGCAAGGAAAAACTCAGACCATGCAAGATTTGGCAGATAGCATTGATCGATTTTTAGCCTTTCAAGATTATGAACTTTTAGAGGGGGATGGTCAAATTACAAGGCAGTCAGCCAAGGAGAAAGCTCGGTCAGAATATGCAATTTTTAATAAAACCCAAAAGATAAATTCTGATTTTGAAAAATTACTAGAAGATTTATCCTCAAAATAAGCATTCGAAAGGAAAAATATGAAAATCCGTGGATTCGAACTGGTTAGCCAGTTTACTGATGAAAACTTATTGCCAAAACGTGAGACAGCCCATGCAGCAGGCTACGACTTGAAAGCTGCGGAGACGGTTAGCTTGGAGCCAGGTGAGATTAAGCTGGTTCCAACGGGTGTCAAGGCCTATATGCAGGCCAATGAGGTCCTCTATCTCTACGACCGTTCGTCCAACCCTCGCAAGAAAGGATTGGTCCTGATTAACTCAGTCGGAGTCATCGACGGCGACTACTACGGCAATCCAGCCAATGAAGGTCATATCTTTGCCCAGATGCGAAATATCACAGAGGAAACTGTCGTGGTGGAAACAGGCGAGCGAATCGTACAGGCTGTTTTTGCCCCCTTCCTCTTGGCTGACGGTGATCAGGCCGACGGCGTTCGGACGGGTGGATTTGGCTCGACAGGGAAATAGACTACTATGCAGATTCTCTTTGTGCGGCATTCCGAGCCTGACTACAGTATGTTTGACCAGCATGACAACCCTCGGCTGTACGCAGGTTTTGGACGGGATCTGGCTTCCCTGACTGAAAAGGGGAGGGCTTTGGCCCAGGAAGTTGCCAGCAGTCCTGTTTTTGCTCAGGCTCAGGTGGTTATCGCTTCAAGCGTCACGCGAGCCTTGGAGACTGCAACTTACATTGCTCATGCCCAGCAACTACCTCTTCTGGTCGAGCCCTTTTTTCATGAGTGGCGACCAGACCTACTGGGGCAAAATGCCAGTCAAGATGAGGCTGTCTTAGCTCATCGATTATTTTTGGAAAATAGCGGAGCGGTGCCCGAGTCTTCACCTGTTCGCTATGAGACTGCTGCGGAGATGAAAGAGCGATTTTTACAGGCCCTTGAAAAATACAAAGCCTATGACCGAATTGTTATCGTCTCTCACGGTATGCTGATACGCCAGTTTGTCCCCAAAGAAACCATAGCCTACTGCGAAATCCTAGAATATACTCTATAGGAGGAAATCATCATCGCTAAGAAAAAAACAACCTTTGTCTGTCAATCCTGCGAGTACCACTCACCCAAGTATCTGGGTCGCTGCCCCAACTGTGGATCCTGGTCTAGCTTTGTCGAGGAAGTGGAAGTCGCTGAAGTCAAGAACGAGCGGGTCAGCCTGACAGGAGAGAAAACCCGTCCCATGAAGCTCAATGAAGTTTCCTCCATTCAAGTGGCCCGCACCAAGACCAACATGGAGGAGTTCAACCGCGTCCTCGGTGGCGGTGTGGTGCCGGGCAGTCTGGTCCTGATCGGTGGCGATCCAGGAATCGGGAAATCCACCCTGCTCTTACAGGTTTCTACCCAGCTTTCGACCATTGGCACGGTCCTCTATGTGTCGGGGGAAGAGTCTGCCCAGCAGATTAAGTTGCGGGCCGAACGTTTGGGCGACATCGACAGTGAGTTCTATCTCTATGCGGAGACCAATATGCAGAGCATTCGGACAGAGATTGAGAAGATAAAACCAGATTTTTTGATTATCGACTCTATCCAGACCATTATGAGCCCTGACATCTCCAGCGTGCAAGGCTCTGTCAGTCAGGTCCGTGAAGTGACCAATGAACTCATGCAGATTGCCAAGACCAACAACATCGCAACCTTCATCGTCGGCCACATGACCAAGGAAGGCACCTTGGCTGGACCGCGGACCTTGGAGCACATGGTGGACACCGTTCTCTATTTTGAGGGCGAGCGGCAGCACACCTTCCGTATCTTGCGGGCGGTCAAAAACCGCTTTGGCTCCACCAACGAAATCGGCATTTTTGAAATGCAGTCGCAGGGTTTGGTCGAAGTCCTCAATCCTAGTGAAGTCTTTCTGGAAGAGCGTCTGGACGGGGCGACTGGCTCTGCTATTGTCGTGACCATGGAGGGCACCCGCCCTATCCTTGCCGAAGTGCAGGCTCTGGTGACGCCGACCATGTTTGGCAATGCCAAGCGGACCACGACAGGATTGGACTTCAACCGTGCCAGCTTGATTATGGCGGTTTTGGAAAAACGGGCAGGTCTGCTCCTCCAAAACCAAGATGCCTACCTCAAATCAGCAGGTGGTGTCAAACTGGATGAGCCAGCTATTGACCTAGCGGTCGCAGTTGCCCTTGCCTCCAGTTACAAGGATAAGCCGACCAACCCACAAGAGTGCTTTATAGGCGAAATTGGTCTGACAGGCGAAATCCGCCGCGTCAATCGGATTGAACAACGGATTAACGAAGCCGCCAAATTGGGCTTTACCAAGGTCTATGCCCCCAAAAATTCCCTGACAGGTATCAAGGTGCCCAAGGAAATCACCGTTATCGGCGTGACAACCATTGGCGAAGTCTTGCAGAAAGTATTCAACTGATGAAATCATTCGGGAGTGACAGTTAGTCGCTCCTCTTTTTGCGACAAATAGTCGGGAATGTGGTAAGCTAGGTCTAACCTATTTCTGAAACTTTCAGAAATTCTCATCAGACAAGGAGGTCCTATGTCTTATTTTCAAAACTTTATGAAGGCCAACAAGGCCTATGTTGACCTGCATGGTGATTACCATTTGCCTCTTCGTCCAAAGACCAAGGTGGCTATCGTGACCTGTATGGACTCACGGCTTCACGTGGCGCAGGCCTTGGGCCTGGCTCTGGGTGATGCCCACATTTTGCGGAATGCGGGTGGGCGCGTGACGGAGGACATGATTCGCTCGCTGGTTATCTCCCAGCAGCAGCTCGGCACAAGGGAAATCGTGGTGCTCCACCATACAGACTGCGGTGCCCAGACCTTTACCAATGAGGACTTTGCGGTCCAACTCAAGCGGGATTTAGGAGTGGATGTGGCTGGTCAGGACTTTCTTCCTTTTACAGACATTGAAGAAAGCGTGCGGGAGGATATTGCTATCTTAAAACAATCTCCGCTCATACCCGACGACGTTGAAATTTTCGGTGCGGTTTATGATGTGGATACGGGTCGTATGACAGAAGTTATCTAGTCTTTCAGTTTATCTTTTATTACGTCGACGTATGAGGAAACTCCGTTTCCTTATTTCCAGATTCAAATAATTTGTGATTATTTGAACTCGCTTTGCTGTACTCCAGTACAACCTGCAGCTCGTTGCCTAGTACTAAAAGCAAACTGAAAGACTATATAATAAAAATGGGGAACTGATAGTGCAGTTTCCCATATTTTTTATAAAAATACTTGACAGGGTTTTGTTTTAGTTGTAGAATTGTGTTATAAAAACAGTACAAAACAAGGAGACCTTCTCATGTCAGATAATCGGATGAAATATACTATCGATAGTAATATGCAGTTTCCTTTGGTGGAAATCGCCTTGGAAGCTGGGGAGTCAGCTTATATCCAGCAGGGAAGTATGGTTTATCATACACCTAGTGTTAGCTTAAATACTAAGCTCAATGCGCGTGGTGGTTCTGGTTTTGGCAAGCTCATGGGGGCCATTGGTCGTTCTATGGTGTCAGGTGAGTCTATGTTTATCACGCAAGCTATTTCCAATAGTGACGATGGCAAAATCGCGCTTGCACCCTCCACACCAGGCCAAGTCATTGCTCTTGAACTCGGTGCCAAGCAATATCGCCTCAATGACGGAGCCTTCTTGGCCTTAGATGGTTCTGCTCAATATAAGATGGAACGTCAGAGTGTTGGTCGTGCCTTCTTCGGTGGTCAGGGCGGACTTTTTGTCATGACAACTGAGGGTCATGGAACGCTTTTGGCCAATGCTTTTGGGTCTATAAAAAAATTAGAACTGACAGGTGGCAGTATCACTATTGACAACGCCCACGTGGTTGCTTGGAGCCGAGACCTCAACTATGATATTCATCTCGAAAATGGTTTCCTCCAGTCCATTGGTACAGGTGAAGGGATTGTCAATACCTTCTCAGGCTACGGGGAAATCTATGTGCAAAGCTTGAATATTGAAACCTTTGCACAAGTTATCGGCAATCATATCGTTGGCACAGGTGGTGATGGTGGTGGCGGTACTACGTCTCTGCTTGATGCGATTTTTTAAGATGGAACCAGCTTCGGCTGGTTTTTTATATGCCTGATGTTACCACTTACCCTTTCATTTTTACCACTTACTGAAATGCCCTTGTAATTGTGGTTGGAATTGGTATAATAGACCTATCAAAAAGGAGGGAGCTATGAAAGTTAGGATTGAATTTGATGACAGCTTGGATCAGGTTGAAGTGGTCATCCGAGCCAGTCAGTTAGGGCCAGAAGTAGAAGCGATTCAGCGGGCTCTGCAACAGGTTAGCCGTCCCTCGCTTGTTTTTTACAAGGGGAGCAGCGAGTATTTTCTTTCATTGGGTGACATACTTTTCTTTGAAACGGACGGAACCAAGATTTTTGCTCATACAGGCGATGATGCCTACGAGGTTAAGATGAAACTCTATGAACTTGAGGAGTATTTGCCCATCTACTTTTGTCGGGTAGCTAAGTCAACTATTGTCAATAGCAAGGTAGTCTATTCGCTAGATAAGTCCTTCTCGGGCACCAGTCGGATTTCCTTCTACAAGACTCACAAGGAAGTTCACGTGTCGCGACATTATTACCATTTATTAAAAGAAAAGTTACAGGAAATGAGGTAGGAAGATGAAAAAATATGGTTTAGGAATTGCTTTGCTGGTCTTGGCAGGCTTGGTCTTGTTTCAAGACTACTTGCCGGCTATTGAGCTTCCTCTTTGGAAATTAGTATTGGTAGTCGGTTGGAGTTATCTTCTCCTAAAGGCAATAATTAGAAGACAGTTAGTTACAAGCTTTGTGTGGGGAACTTTGGTCTTTATTATTTTGAACAATCACTTTGACTGGGTGGACATTGATACCTGGACAGTAATTCTGGGATCGATACTAGCTTGTGCAGGATTGAAGTTACTGATAAAACCTAGGAGGAACAGGGATATGATTGATACAAAAAGTTTTGGAACAGGGGTGATTGGCGACAAGGGGCGGGAAACAGCTTTTGGCTCTTCAACTCGCTATATTCACGACGATAATTTTCTCCATGATAGTGTGGAAGTAGCCTTCGGCTCTAGTACAGTTTACTTTGATCAGGCGGTTATTTTAGGCGATAAGGCTGAATTCCATATCGATGCTGCCTTCTCAAATGTTACACTCTATCTGCCGGCCAACTGGCGAGCAGTGGTGGAACTGGACAGTGCTATGTCAACAACCAATAACTATGCGACTGAGCAGGGAGAAAAGGCCCTCCTTGTTACAGGTGACCTAGCCTTCTCAAACCTAACGATTTATTCTGCATAAAGTGGCAAGAGGAAAGTCTATCCAGGCTCCTCTGCAGAATAAAAAGTCGGAATATTCTGGAAATTAAATAAAGAAAGGGATTATCATGAAAAAGATTTTGAAAAATGCGACTTACCTATGGGTACTGACTGCGGATATGCTGTCCAATTTTGGTGATGTGGTCTATTATCTGGCCTTGATGAACTATGTCTTGCTGGTGCCCAACAGCCGTCTGGCGCTGGCGATCGTGACCTTCTCAGAAATCTTTCCTAGCTTTATGGGGCTCTTTACGGGCTATCTGGCAGATAAGACGATCAACAAAATCAGCACTATTAAGTTGACCCTCCTCTTTCGCGTTGTACTCTATCTCATCCTCGGTTTCTGCATGGGCTTTGAGCCAGCCCTCTGGATTGTCGTGGTGGCTGCAACTTTCAATGTCTTTGCAGACTTCGCTGGCTTCTATGAAAACGGCCTCTATACACCTCTGGGATTGCGCGTAGCGCCCAAAGAAGAGCGGGAGCAGTACTCGGCCTTTCGCCAGACCGTTACCAGTCTCCTCAACATCGCCTTTCAGGCCCTCTCTGCCCTCTTGGTCGGCCTCCTCTCCTACCAAAACCTCGCCTTTCTCAACGCTGGCACCTTTTTGGCTGCTCTCCTCATCATGCAGCTGCTAACGCCGGCCTTTCGCAAACTCCTGACGGAGCAGCCTTTGAAAATAGCAGAGCAGCCGAGCCAGCCCGAGCAGGCAGCCAAGGGTCCAGGCATTCTAGCTTCTTTCAAGCAAGCAATCGTGGAGCTTCGCAAGATTCCCGAGTTCCGTCTGGTCCTGATTACCAGCCCCATTATCAACGCCTGCGGAGCGATTCTCTATCCTATTCTTGTCCTGCTGATTAGCGAAGACCCAGCCCTCGTTTTCCTCAATGTTGAAACAACCCTTGCCCTGACCATTCTGATTTTCTTTGTCGGCAACATCTTGGGCTCGACCTTGGTCTTTACTCTCTTCAAAAAGACCAGCATGGTGACGCTTGAAGTGGCTGCCACTTTCTCTCTACTGGGAGTATTTGTCGGAATGTTGCTTCACCAACTGCCAATTATTTTCTTCTTCCTTACTACAATGGGAATTAGTTCTGGAGCTAGTGGCCCTAAGTTTAACGCTAAGTTTGTCAACTCCATGCCAGAGGAGCAGCTGGCAACTATCGGCGGAGCGGTATCGACCTATTTTATGCTAGGTCAAGCTTTTACTCGACTACTGGTATCAGGTCTGGTCTTAGTATTGACTGTCAATCAGATTAGCGGACTTTTCCTAGCGGCAACTGGCTTGTTGGTCCTCTATGTCCTCTACTGGCTGGCACGGAATCAAAAAACACCTCAAAATCAGTCTGCGTAGGCTGATTTTTCTATCTTCTTATGCTTATCTATGCTATAATGTTCTTGATTGCTACTCTTCGAAAATCAAATTCAGACGTCGTTGACTTGACTTGATGAACTTCAGTTCTATCTTCGTCTGCATCGCCTAGTCTGATTTCGATTTTCATTGAGTATGAAAATTTTACAGGAGAGAAACATGACTAAACCAATTCGTGTGCGTTACGCACCAAGTCCGACAGGACTGTTGCATATCGGAAATGCCCGTACAGCATTGTTCAACTATCTTTTTGCCCGTCATCACGGCGGTACTTTCCTTATTCGTATCGAAGACACAGACCGCAAACGCCATGTGGAAGACGGCGAGCGTTCTCAGCTAGAAAACCTGCGTTGGTTGGGTATTGACTGGGATGAGAGTCCAGAAACTCATGAGCAATACCGTCAATCAGAGCGTTTGGATATTTACCAAAAGTATGTTGATCAACTTTTGGCAGAAGGTAAGGCCTACAAATCTTACGTGACAGAAGAAGAATTGGCGGCGGAGCGTGAGCGTCAGGAAGCTGCGGGTGAAACTCCTCGCTACATCAACGAATACCTTGGTATGTCTGAAGATGAAAAAGCAACCTACGTTGCAGAGCGTGAGGCAGCTGGCATTGTCCCAACTGTTCGCTTGGCTGTCAATGAAACTGGCATCTACAAGTGGAATGACATGGTTAAGGGCGAAATCGAGTTTGAAGGGGGCAACATCGGTGGCGACTGGGTTATCCAGAAACGCGATGGCTATCCAACCTACAACTTTGCCGTTGTGGTGGATGATCATCTCATGGAAATCTCGCACGTTATTCGTGGGGATGACCACATTGCCAATACACCCAAGCAGCTTATGGTCTATGAGGCATTGGGCTGGGAAGCACCAGAATTTGCCCACATGACCTTGATTATCAACTCTGCTACGGGTAAAAAGTTGTCCAAACGTGACACCAATACTCTGGCCTTTATCGAAGATTACCGCAAAAAAGGCTACTTGCCAGAAGCTGTTTTCAACTTTATCACGCTTTTGGGTTGGACACCTGGTGGCGAGGAAGAAATCTTCTCCAAAGAGGAGATTATCCAACTCTTTGACGAAAAACGCCTCAGCAAGTCACCAGCTTCCTTTGATCCGAAAAAGTTGGCTTGGATGGGCAATGAGTACATCAAAAAAGCTGATTTGGAGACCATTTTCAACCTTGCCAAACCATTCTTGGAAGAAGCTGGTCGTTTGACAGACAAGGCAGAAAAATTAGTGGAACTTTACAAACCACAAATGTCATCTGCGGATGAAATTGTTGGTTTGACAGACCTTTTCTTCTCTGATTTCCCAGAATTGACAGACGAGGAAAAAGAAGTCATGGCAGGCGAAACGGTACCGACTGTCCTCAATGCCCTCAAGGAAAAATTGGAAGCCATGACAGACGAAGATTTCCAACCAGATAACATCTTCCCACAAATCAAGGCCGTTCAAAAAGAAACAGGCATCAAGGGCAAAAACCTCTTCATGCCTATCCGTATCGCCGTTTCAGGTGAAATGCACGGACCAGAGTTGCCAAATACCATTTACCTACTCGGCCGTGAAAAATCCATCCAGCATATTGATAATATGTTGAAGAGTTTGTAAGATAAATAATCCCCGCTGTCCTGTGATAGCGGGGATTTTGCTAAAAGTTCTGTAATTTTTCCTCAATCTGCTGGAGTAGGTTTTCTAAATTTTCCCTCTGTTCTTGGAGCAGGAGGATTTGTTTTTCACGGTCGACAATTTCATCCAGTATGACCTGTTTGTTTTCTTCAAGCTGTTCGAGGCTACCGCATTTTGTGTCGTGAAGTTCTTTGATACGGATAATGGCTTTCACAGATAGGCCTAACTGGCGAAGTCCTAGGATATTTTCTAGGTTGTTGATTTCTTCTTCATTCCAGTAGTAGTTACCGTTAACCAGCTGAGGTTGTAGCAATCCTTGTTCGGTGTAGAAGCGAAGCGTATCACGTTTGATACCAAATTGTTGCATAACTTGTCCTGTTTTCATAATCTCCTCTTGACAGTGCCTTACCCCCTCATGATACATTGATGGGGAAAGGAGTTCTATATGCTTATTCTTAAATGCTTGATTGTGCTTTATTTGGGGCTGTTGCCGCTATCTGCTTGGGTATATCGCAAGCAACTTCCCAGCTGGTTACTGGTTTTATATGCTTGCCCAGTATTGCTCAGTTTGTTGGGCTGGCAGACAGTTTGGGGATTTATTCTCGGTTTATTTTTGGCTTGCGGTGTGCGTGTCTTAGGTGGTCGCATTCTTTTTGGGAGAAACCATCTCAGTCACTTTTTATCTCATGTTGTACTGAGTTTCATTCTCGCTCTTACCCTGTTCTTGTTCTAAAAACAAGCTCTCCACATAGTCCTTCTGTCTTGGGATAACCTGTTCATTTTCCAGGAACTCTTTCAACTTTTCTTGTGGGACCCAGATGTAGTTGCTGGTTTCTGCGGCTTGGAGTTGGATAGCAGATTTGTCCCAGTCGGTTTCAGCCCAGTAGCAGTGGAAGATACACTGGTCATCATGGGCAACAAAGTGTGTATGGTGGCGGAGTTGGGTCGCTGTCAGTTCAATGCCTGTTTCTTCGCGGACTTCGCGTAAAATGGCCTGCTCTGCTATTTCCCCAAACAAGGCCGAGCCTCCTGCTGTCGCTTCATAATAGTCAGGGTAGGAGGGCTTGGTGCTGTCGCGCTTCATGAAGAGGGTGCTGCCGTCGCGGTGGCGGATGATGCACTCGACGACCAGGTGGTAGAGACCATCGGGAATGGCTTCGCCGCGTGTGAGGGTATGGTCGGTCAGTTGGCCGTCGGCTGTGTAGGCGTTCCAAGTTTCCATGTTTTGCTCCTTTTTAGATTGGTTATTCATTATAGCAAATCTGGAAGTGTTAGACAAGCATCTTGCGGATGTTTGGACATCGCAAAAATTCAAGAATTATTGAGCTAAAAGCTGACTTCGGTCAGTTTTTTCTTTTGTTCCTTTTCAAATCAAGGTTGAAAATATACAAAAAATTTTTAAAAATGTGTATAATTATGTTGCAAAAAGTATAAATATACACTATAATAGTCACTAAGTTTTATAAAAAAACAATAGAAATGAGAATGCTTATGTCAAAAGAAAAATTAATCTTAGCTTATTCAGGTGGCCTTGATACTTCAGTTGCAATTGCTTGGTTGAAAAAAGACTATGATGTCATTGCGGTTTGTATGGATGTTGGAGAGGGTAAAGACCTCGACTTTATTCATGATAAGGCCTTGTCAATCGGTGCTATTGAGTCCCATGTATTGGATGTAAAAGAAGAATTCGCTCAAGAATATGTCCTACCTGCCTTACAAGCCCATGCCTATTATGAGCAAAAATATCCGCTGGTATCGGCTCTTAGTCGTCCCTTGATTTCTAAAAAGTTGGTGGAAATGGCTCATAAGACAGGAGCAACCACTATCGCCCACGGCTGTACTGGTAAGGGCAATGACCAGGTGCGGTTTGAGGTAGCCATTGCAGCCCTGGATCCAACTTTGAAAGTTGTAGCCCCTGTTCGGGAGTGGAAGTGGGCGCGTGAAGAGGAAATTATCTTCGCCAAGGAAAATGGTGTACCAGTCCCAGCTGACCTAGACAGTCCTTACTCAGTCGACCAAAACCTTTGGGGTCGTGCCAATGAGTGCGGAGTTTTAGAAAATCCATGGAATGAAGCGCCAGAAGATGCTTTTGGTATTACAACTGCACCAGAAAATGCACCAGATACTCCTGAGTATGTCGATATTGAGTTTAAAGCAGGGATTCCTGTTGCTGTAAATGGTGAAGAGTTAAGTCTGGCTAATCTCATTCAAAGACTCAATGTCATTGCTGGTAAGCATGGTGTGGGTCGGATTGACCACGTGGAAAATCGTTTAGTCGGAATCAAGTCACGTGAAATTTATGAGTGTCCAGGAGCCATTACCCTTCTGACAGCCCACAAGGAAATTGAAGATTTGACCCTGGTGCGGGAAGTATCGCATTTCAAACCAATTGTCTCTAATGAGCTATCTAATCTCATTTACAATGGTTTGTGGTTCAACCCTGCAACTCAGGCATTGAAAGCTTATTTGCAAGCAACTCAATCGGTCGTGAATGGTACAGCAAAAGTGAAATTGTATAAGGGGTCAGCCAAAGTAGTTGCTCGGAAATCTCCAAATTCCCTTTATGATGAAGATTTGGCAACCTATACCAGTGCAGATACCTTTGATCAAGATGCAGCAGTTGGTTTCATCAAGCTTTGGGGATTACCAACCAAGGTCAATGCGGAAATTCATAAAAAGAGCTAGAAAGTAGGAGCTTATGGAAGCAAAGAAATTATGGGGTGGTCGCTTTGAAGCCAGTCTTGAGGAATGGGTTGAAGAATTCGGAGCCTCCATTCGCTTTGACCAAAAATTGGCCAAGTATGATATTCAGGGGTCTTTAGCCCATGTCAAGATGCTTGGATCCACAGGGATTATCAAGCTTGAAGAAGCCCAGGCTATTCAAACTGGTCTGGAAGAATTGTTGGCAGACTACGAGGCTGGCAAGTTAGTGTTTGATATTCGAAACGAAGATATTCACATGAATATCGAAAGTCTATTGACGGAGAAAATAGGTCCAGTTGCAGGCAAACTCCACACAGCTCGTTCTCGTAACGATCAAGTAGCGACCGATATGCACCTCTATCTGAAGGATACCCTCTTTCAAGTGGTAGACAAATTGACCAACCTACGTCAGGTTTTACTAGACCTTGCACAGGAGCATGTGGAAACAATCATGCCTGGCTATACCCATTTGCAACATGCCCAACCTATCAGCTTTGCTCAGCACTTGTTGGCCTATTACAACATGTTCAGCCGAGACAGTGAGCGCTTTGCATTCAATATGTTGCATACAGATTTATCCCCACTTGGTGCGGCGGCCTTGGCAGGGACGACCTTTCCGATTGACCGTCAGATGACCTCTGATTTGATGGGCTTTGCCCAGCCCTATAGTAATTCTCTTGATGCTGTGTCTGACCGTGATTTTATCCTGGAATTTCTGTCAAATGCCAGTATCCTCATGATGCACATGTCGCGTTTGTGTGAAGAAATCATCAACTGGTGTTCACATGAATACCAATTTGTCACCCTATCCGATACCTTTTCAACAGGTTCTTCCATCATGCCTCAGAAGAAAAATCCAGATATGGCTGAGCTGATTCGGGGGAAAACAGGTAGAGTTTATGGGAACTTAGTTGGCCTACTGACAGTCATGAAATCCCTGCCTTTAACCTATAATAAGGACTTGCAGGAAGACAAGGAAGGCATGTTTGATACGACAGAAACGATTTTAGTATCTATTGATATTTTGGCAGGGATGTTGCAATCGATGACGGTCCATAAGGAAAGGATGGCTCAATCGACAGAGAAGGACTTTTCAAATGCAACTGAATTAGCGGATTACTTGGCTAGTAAAGGTTTGCCCTTCCGCCAAGCGCATGAGATTGTTGGAAAACTGGTCTTGGAATGTAGCAAGGCAGGCTATTATTTACAGGATGTTCCTTTGGAACGTTTTCAAGAGTTGTCGCCTGTCATTGGACCGGATATTTATACAGCTTTAGAATCGGAAACAGCAGTTTCGCGCAGAAATTCGCTAGGTGGAACTGGATTTGAATCCATTCGTTGGCAAATTCAGCAAGCAAAAGCACAAATAATCGCTTCAAAAGGCCTCTAAACGGTATGTTTATTGGCTTTTTTGAATTTTATGGTATAATAGAAGTAATTTTGAAAGATGGAGTGACGGTTTGAAGAAAAGCTATCGTGTCAAGCGTGAACGAGATTTTAATGACATTTTTACAAAAGGGAAAAATGTAGCCAATCGGAAGTTTGTTGTCTATCGATTGCCGAGAGAGCAGCATCACTTCCGGGTAGGTCTTTCTGTCAGTAAAAAATTGGGAAATGCTGTGATGCGAAATCGAATTAAACGAAGAATTCGCCATGTCTTACTTGAATGTCGCTCGGACTTGGTTGCGGATGACTTCGTTATTATTGCTCGTAAAGGTGTAGAAGAGTTGTCCTATCAAGAAATCAAGCAAAACCTAATCCATGTTTTAAAACTAGCAAAACTCTACCAGGAAGGTGTTGTGATTGAAAAAGAAAATTAAGTGGGCAGGTTTGCTCATTGCTTCTCTGTTTATTTTGACTGCTTGTGGTACCGGACCAGTAACCAGTCAATCAACAGAAGCTTGGGACCGATTGATTTATTGGTTTGCCAGCGTTATTCAATTTTTATCAATTAATGGTCAGATTGGAATCGGAATTATTCTCTTTACGATTTTAATTCGAACCCTTCTGTTGCCCTTGTTCCAAATACAGATGAATTCCTCACGGAAGATGCAGGAGCTTCAACCTCAGCTGAAAAAGTTGCAAGCGGAGTATCCAGGAACGGATATGGAAAGTCGCCAGCAGCTCTATGAAGCAACGCAAGCTCTCTACAAAGAGAATGGCGTCAGCATGAGAGCGTCCATGATTCCGCTCTTTATTCAAATGCCAATCCTTTTGGCCCTCTTTCAAGCTCTGACACGTGTTGAAGCCTTGAAAGTAGGTCACTTCCTTTGGTTAAATTTTGGGGAGCCGGATCCGTTCTTCATTTTGCCGATTCTGGCTGCAGTGTTTACATTCCTTAGCTCATGGTTGACCAATAAATCAGCAATTGAGAAGAATATGGCTATGACAATTATGACCTATGTCATGCCTGTGATGATCTTTTTCTTTGCTGTGGCAGCTGCTAGTGGGGTGGCTTTGTATTGGACAGTGTCAAATGCCTATCAGGTTGCTCAAACCTTGGTGTTCAATAATCCGTTTAAAATAATAGCAGAGCGTCAAGCGAAAATTGATGCGGAAAAAGAACGTCAGGCAAAAATTCGACGGGCACAGAAAAAAGCACAGAAAAAGAAATAGGAAAACTAGGAGAGAGAAAGATGAAATTTACAGGAGATACAGTTGAAGAAGCGATTCAAAATGGCTTGAATGAATTGAATATTCCTCGAAAGAAAGCTCACATTACAGTCATTGCAAGAGAGAAGAGAGGCTTCCTAGGTTTTGGTAAAAAACCTGCGACTGTTGATATCGATGTTATCAATGAAACAACCGTTGTAAAAGCTAATCAAAAGGCCGTTCGTGGCGTTCCAAGTGAGATCAATGAGCTCAATGAACCAGTAAAAAGTGTTTCAGAAGCTACGATTGATTTAGGTAAAGTTGTTGCGGCAGTGAAGGAATTTGAAAAATCTGGTCAAACGCTTGATGATGAAATTAAGGCTCAGATTTTGAAAAATGAAAAAGAAGCGACAACGATTTTGGAAGAAACAGGTCGGATTGAAATTCTTTCCGATGAATTATTAGCTAGTGTAGCACCTGATCCAGTTGTACAAGAAGTAGGTTCAGAACCGGCTACTGAAGCAGTTGCCAAGGACGAATTTACAGACCTGGATATCAAAATTGAGCAACAATATGATATTGAAACAGTTGTTGCAGAAGTAACAGCTTATGTCCAAGAAATTTTAGATGATATGGATGTTGAAGCCAGCATTGAAACGAGCCATAACCGCCGTACAATCAATATCCAAGTGGATACCAATGAACCAGGACGTGTCATCGGCTATCATGGTAAGGTCTTAAAAGCCTTGCAACTATTGGCTCAGAACTTCCTATACAACCGTTATGAGCGCAATTTCTACATCACTATCAATGTGAATGACTATGTAGAACACCGTGCAGAAGTGCTTCAAGGCTATGCACAAAAGTTGGCGGAGCGTGTCTTGGCTGAGCAAGAAGCCTACCATACAGACCCTATGTCAAGCAGTGAGCGTAAAATCATCCACCGTATCATTTCAAAAATGGACGGTCTGACAAGCTATTCAGAAGGTAGCGAACCAAACCGCTATGTCGTAGTGGATATTGAAGGAAATCGTGATTAAAAAGAGGCTGAGCCTCAATACCATTAAGTTAAGGACCCTACTCCAATATTTATTGGATAGGGTCTTTTTTCAATAAAGTGATAGGCTAAAGTCAAAAAGGAGTTTTCCCAAGGTCCAGTCTATTCAAACAATTTTAGAATCTTGTATCTCACAACTCTTCTTGTGTCGTTGAACCAGATAAAGATGTTGCCTGTTCCAGAATATCTTCCTTCCAACAAATGGTTTCCGCTATGCTTTCTTATTTTTAGTTATTGATTTGAAACAATCCCTCGGATTACTTGCCCAGTCAATGGACTGGGGAGATAAAAGAGTGGAACAAGTCACTTCTGCAAAATCAGGCAAGGGGAGTTCAAATAATGATGACACTATTTGAAGTTGGAAATAAGGAAACCAAGTAATCAACGATGGACGAAATGACTATCATTTGCTAGCCAGTTTCTTTGTGATAGGGAGCTGGCTTTTTCTTGTTCGTTTTTTACAAAAATTTTGGCTAGGTAGCCGATAATTTCTTGCATTTTCGGGGGGGTATATATAATAATAGATGAAAATACCTGTCCACTAGAAAGGAGTAGACGGGATAGGTGAAACCAAACAATAAAGAGGGAGCAATATATGAAAAGAAAAAAGAAATACAAGTATGCCTATAAACGTCAGCGAAAATTGATGTTGTTGATGGGGGCTGCGACGATGGCTGTAGGTACGGTGACGATGGGGCAGGTCTTGTCTGTCCACGCAGAAGAGACTGGTCCAGAACCTATTGTTACCGAACTTAAGGATAGCTCTGTAGTGACCGAAGCACCAACTGTAGGTGAAGAAGGACAAACAGGTTCTGACCAGACCGAACCTCCAACTCCTGTAGAAGTTGCACCACAGACGGAAGTCGAGGCAGGTCTTTCTGAACTAGAGGGAGAGCAAGCTGGGGTGCCAACAGAGAGAAGTGTGCCAGAGGAAAGAACACTGATCATAGAAACTTCCGAACAAGCTGCTCCAATCATAGCGGATATTGCTGTGAATGCAGAGGATGAGCAGGAGTACAGGAAGGCGAACGTCGGTCTGGAAATTACTTTCGAGCAAGTTGAGCAACCAGCAGTCGTTACTCATAAGCTAATCAATAAAGATAGTGGAGAGGCCTATGTTGAAACAGCAACGATTGAGAAGCGTCCACATTATCGGTCTAATGGTGATTTTATTGGTACTGAAATTGATACAAGCATCCCAGAAACTACCCAAATAGCCTATGCTTATTTTAGAGAAGTACCTGCTGGAACCTATCGCCTGGAAATCGGTTTGACAGATTTGGAAAGCAAACCCTACGAATTGGCTGCGGCTAGTCTTGAGAAAATAAACAATCTGTCAGATATTGTGATTAAACCTTATGCTGAAACGAATACGCAATTTGTAGAGCCAAATCTAGTAGAGGTTAAGGTTGATAAGACGACCGTGAAAAAAGGGGAAAATGTTGTTTATACCCTGATTTATGACAGCCTGCCGGAAGTTTCTTATGGGGTTATGCTACAAGACTTTTCTTATGGCTTTTTTGGTGCCGAGTATGATAAGTCGGGTAAAAAGACAGGACGTTCCATACTTCATATTGCAGAGAAGTTTTCTGAGGCTGGAGAGAAGAAGCTGGCATTTGATACCAGTTATGGTTATTTCTCTACAAAAGATTGGAAGAAACAGGTAGAAATTAGTGAAGCCAATAGGAATAAGTTGGCCCAACTGATGCCGACAGTGACAGTCCTAGATGAAGACTATAAGTACATTGAAATAACTTCCCTAACCCATATTGGTACCGACGGTAGCCGAAGTGAACTGGCTGCTCTTGACCCATCCTGGAGCCACTCCATCAACGCTCTTCCCGATGATTCGGGGCGCTTTTATCACAATAGGGTCTTGCACAAGCTCCAAGTGGGAGATCAGTTGGTCTATAAGGTGAAAATAAGTCCCGAGTACTTGGCAGAGCTGAAAAAGAAAAAGAGTGAGCAGAGTTATACAGAAACGGTTTCTTTGGAATTCGATAGGGTGTTCAATGTACAAGCTTTAGGTGGTACTGCCTTTGAATTTGATGAAAGAGATAGTTTGTATCTCAGTACAGACCAGTGGGAAACAGGTGAGGTAGATTTGACCTTTACGGTCAAAGATTATATGCATGGTTACCTGAACCTAAATCGTCTGGCTTCTGGAGCCTTTAATGAGTATTTCTTAGCTTTTGGAGGTTATTTATTCCAGATTGAGAATCCAGCCTATAGCCTGCCAAATTTATTGGAGCTAAAAAAATCCGACAAGATTTATGTTGGTGAAAATGGTGCTATAAAAGTAAAAACTTCAAATTCTAGTCTAATCTCGTCTGGAACAACTCAGTTGGACTTTGATATTCGACCAACTTTGGGAGATTTTGGAAATTCATTTGACTACCATTTATCTGTGGAACAGGACTATTCCGATTCATCAAATCCTGTTGTGACAGGTTGGCTTACAGGTTCTCTGTTTGATTCTGTGACAGAAAACCATATTGGTAGCTATTCTTTAAAACGTGCGGAAATTTATTTTGATGGCTGGAAAGAAGAGATTACCGATCTTCCAAATTGGACCTTGGAGATCAGTGGAGATAAGGTCTTCAAATCCAATTTCCTTCTATCAGGAGAGGAACGGACACAGATTGGTTCGATTGGGCGTAGTTGGGTATATGGATCATTAGGGCGGTTGCCAAAAGAGTTGCAAAACCGTCGTTTAGGTGTAAATAAAATTCAATTCTATGACCGTCAAGGAAATAATCTACCGACAGTAAATGCTGATTGGGTCTTATCAGAATATGAATTGAGAGAGGGAGATCGTCTTTATTACTACTTGCCTTCTACGGGAGAATTGACAGAATTAAAACCAGTCTTAGAAGATGGTCGTCGATTAGTGAAGGGAAGTAAGGACAGTAAGGGTCTCTATGTATTTGCGATGGCGCTAGAAGAAGATGGGGTTCAACCTACGGAGAATGCGGTTGGTACAACTAAGGTTCTATCTGGTCAAATTGAAGATGTTTATGTAAGCTTTTCAGAGGCAGATGTTAGTGCAGTAAGTAGTCTTCAAGTCGTTAAGGTAGAGGATGCTACTATTTTGGAAAAATTGCCTGATAGTTTCAAGCGTGAAGATGTGGATATGTTTGACATTAAGACACTTGATAAAGATGGTCAATTTGTCCAAATCCAGTCCAGTAAAGGTGCCTTTGTTACCCTACCTGTTTCACCAAATCGTAAGGTGACCAAGGTGATTTACTACTTACCACAAACAGGTGCAGTAGAAGAGTTGGAATACGAGTGGGATAAAACTTTCAATCTGGTATCTTTCAAAGTAAGCCATTTCTCTAACTATGCTATTGTCTATGAAGGAAATGATGAAAAGCCTCAACCAAGTGGCACAACTTCAGGAACAGGCAATAACACTAGTCCAGAAACTGGTGAAGGTAGCACAAGTGCCGGTGATACGGCTTCAGTTTCTGGTAATAACACTAGCCCAGTTGGCTCAGTTGATAGCGTCTTAGTTGGTAGCCTAGGTAATGGTGGGCAATTGGATGCAAATAGGAGAGAGGAAGCGTCTGCTCAACCAACTAATGCTACAGTTGAACAAACCAACCATGTTGATTCAAAAGTTACAAGAGCCAGAAAGGTGAATGCTTTGCCAAATACAGCTGCACAGACAGGCGTAGTAGCGACTGTGTTGGGATTGGCTTTGGCAACACTGGCGTCATTTGTACAGAAAAAAAGAGAAGAGTAAGTGCTTGAGATGCTTACAAGAGACTTAGATTTAATTTGGGGATTAAAAAATAATTATGAAGTAGCTTGACAAAACCCCAGAATTTATATAAAATAGTTTGGTATGTTTAGTAACTGATCAAAACTAGCCGGCTAAACGAGTACAAGAATCTAAGAGGAGGTATTCATCGTGAAACGTACTTTTCAACCAAGTAAAATCCGTCGCGCACGCAAACACGGTTTCCGTAGCCGTATGGCAACTAAAAACGGCCGTCGCGTGTTAGCAGCTCGTCGCCGTAAGGGACGTAAAGTTCTTACAGTAGCATAAGAATACAACGAAAACCAGCAGAAACTCGAGTCTGCTGGTTTTTTCGTTGGAAAAGAATGGCTTGAAATATGGTACAATAGAACCATGATACAGATATTTGATACACACACCCACCTCAACGTAGAGCAGTTTGACGGTCGGGTCCAAGAAGAATTAGACTTTGCCAAGGAAATGGGGGTCACCCTCCACAATGTGGTCGGTTTTGACCGAGCAACCATTGACAAGGCTATGGAACTGGCTGACCAGCATCCTGAAATTTATCTGACACTGGGCTGGCATCCGACAGAGGCTGGTTCTTATGATGACGAAGTGGAGAAATTTCTTCTCCAAGCTCTCCAACACCCTAAAGTAATTGCCCTGGGGGAGATTGGGCTGGACTACTACTGGATGACGGCTGATAAGGAAACCCAGGCACGCGTCTTTAAACGTCAGATGGAGTTGGCTAAACAGTTGGATTTACCCTTTGTGGTTCATACTCGCGATGCTTTGGAAGATACTTACCAGATCATCAAGGAAGTCGGCATCGGTCCGCGTGGAGGGATCATGCATTCCTTCTCTGGCACGTTGGAGGAGGCTCAAGCCTTCATGGATTTGGGTATGCACATTTCCTTCTCGGGAGTCGTGACCTTCAAAAAAGCCGTCGAACTTCAGGAAGCGGCGCAAGCATTGCCCCTAGAAAAAATCCTGGTCGAGACGGATGCGCCCTACCTGGCCCCAGTTCCTAAGCGTGGTCGGGAAAATCGCACCGGGTACACCAGATATGTGGTGGAAATGCTGGCCCAGCTTCGCAACCAGTCGGTCGAAGAAGTGGCGAAAGCGACCTACGAGAATGCAAGGAGCTTGTTCAGAATTGACTCAGAAAATTAAGATACAGGAAGTCCTCGTTGTTGAGGGAAAAGACGATACAGCAAACCTAAAACGATTTTACGAGGTGGATACCTACGAAACCAGAGGCTCTGCCATATCAGACGATGACTTGGAACGCATTGAGAAACTCCATGACCTGCGTGGCGTTATTGTCTTTACTGACCCAGACTACAATGGAGAGCGGATTCGGAAGATGATTATGCGGGCCATTCCCACGGTCAAACACGCCTTTTTACAGCGGGACGAGGCCAGACCCAAGTCCAAAACAAAAGGGCGGTCCTTGGGCATTGAGCACGCCAGCTTTGAGGACTTGGAAAAAGCCCTCGCAGGCGTGCGTGGTTACTACGATGATGAACATAACTTTGACATCACCAAGTCAGATTTAATGCGCCTAGGCTTGCTTATGGGTGGCGACAGTCGCAAGCGGAGGGAGCATCTGGGAGAACAGCTCCGCATCGGCTACTGCAACGGCAAGCAGTTGCTCAAACGCTTGGAACTGTTTGGGATAAGTCTGGCGGAAGTGGAGGAGGCAACGGAGAGCTATCATGGATAGGGTCTACGCTGTTAAGTGCTTGGTTAAAAACGAGTTTGAACCTTCTTATGAAGATTATTCATCTTATGAAGAAGTGATCTACTTGCTGCCGGCTAATGTCCTTGTTTGGGAGGATGAGCAGGTTGATAAGAACAAGCTAGCGGACCACTTGCGTAAATCAGTTGAAGATGGTTATGTCAATGCGGATGGGATTTGGAAGCAGAGCCGTTTGTTTCATATTGCCGGTGTGCAAGAAATGGACGACAGGGTAGAGTTTGATGGCCCAGCCGTGGAAGTTTATCGCTGGTTTTACAATTTTGACCGTCCAGTTACTGAGGAAGAATTTTTGAATCTCTATTATTTTGATGATTTGGGGAGGTAAACAATCTAGGGCGGAAATATTACTATTTCTGCTTTTTTGAAGATTGCTACTGACATCTATTCGTGTTACAATATAGAAAACTAGGAGGTGAACTAGGTTGCTAACTATAAAGAAAGATGCCCAAGTGAATTTCAAAACGGATTCCAGACTTTTGGAAAAAGCCAAGGAAGTATTTGCTATGAACAAGCTGGATTTAACAGCTGGGTTTAACCTCTTCTTGCAAAATATTGCTGTAAAAAATGAGTTGCCAATTCTGACAGAAGAAGAGTTGGAAAGAGAAGAGTTGTTTTTACAACTTCAAAAGGAAATTCAAGAAAACCAACAGGCGATTGAGGCAGGTCGCGGGATCAGCCTAGAAAGTGTCAAAGAGAAGTATGGAATTTGAGTCATATTCAGTGATACTTGCTCCTGCAGTGGAGCAGGAATTGGCAGAGATTTATGCCTATTTCTCGGAACAGTTCTCAGAAGAAATTGCCAAAAGACGAATTGGGATGATTGTTGAAGCTTTGGAGAGTTTGCAAATTTTTCCTGAACGTGGTTTTAACGCCGATAACCGTTTTGGTAAGCAGATAGACCCGCCACATCTAACCCGAGGTTACGTTATTGGAAAAGACTACATCGCCCTCTATCGCGTAGTGAAAAATGAAGTTCGAGTTGGTCACCTTCTTGCGACCAAGAGTGATTATGTCAAGTTGTTGAAGTGAGAGAGTATGAGTAGGACAGAACAAGTCATCCTAACCAATATGTGTATGATTACAGACGGTCAGCAGGTATTGGTCCAGGATAGGAAGTCTGAAAAGTGGCCTGGAGTGACTTTTCCAGGTGGTCATGTCGAACGTGGAGAGAGTATTATTTCCTCCGTCATTCGTGAAATCAGGGAAGAAACGGGCTTGACGGTGTCCAATATCGAACTCTGTGGCATTCAAAACTGGACGGACCCTACTGACCACTATCGTTATCTAGTATTTTGCTACAAAACCAGTCAGTTTTCAGGCTCTATCCAATCTTCAGATGAGGGCAAGGTCTTCTGGATTGACCGTGAGGATTTGAAGAATGTTCAGTTGGCAGATGGTTTTGAAACCATACTAGAAATCTTTGAACAGCCACAGCTGACGGAGAATTTTTACTGGTTTGAAGATGGCGAGTGGAAGGTGGAGAATCGCTAAAGAGTTGTACAATAAGTTTGACAACTCTTTTTTTCTGTGCTATAGTGAGGCTAGAATTGATAAGAGGTGTAGCTTATGGAAGCCATTATGTATTCCCATTTTCGAAATCACTTAAAGGACTATATGAAAAAGGTCAATGACGAGTTTGAGCCTTTGGTTGTGGTTAATAAAAATCCAGAGGAAGATATTGTTGTACTCTCAAAGAGTGAGTGGGATAGCTTACAAGAAACCCTTGCTGTTGCCCGGAACACTTATCTGTCTCAAAAAGTTTTGCGTGGTATGGCTCAAGTTAAAGCAGGACAAACCCAAGAACGAAACTTGATAGAGGCGGACTAATATGGGAATCCATTTTACAGACGACGCCTGGGAAGACTATCTTTATTGGCAAGGTCAGGATAAGAAAACACTGAAGAGAATCAATAATATTATCAAGGATATGCAACGACACCCGTTTGAAGGAATTGCTAAGCCAGAACATTTGAAGTATGACTATCAAGGTGCCTGGTCAAGAAGGATTGATGCGGAAAATCGGCTGATATACATGGTAGAAGCAGATAAGTTGTATATCCTGTCTTTAAAGGATCATTATAAGTAAAGATCGGAATGCCCTTTATCGTGTGGTGAACAACGAAGTTCGTGTCGGTCATCTCTTTGTGACTAAGAGTGACTATGTGAAGTTGTTGAAGTGAGGGGGAGAGATGTCGACGATTACATACATAATTTAATAAAACGAACCTAAATAGGAGGATGCTACTAATGAATTTCGTTAAGAGAGAAATTTTACCAGTTGGTCAAGGTGCTTTTTATTTAGAAACTTTGAGATTGAGAGGAAACGAATATAGAGTTATATATGATTGTGGTTCAGCTACTGATGTAACTTATGTGGAGACTCAAATAAAATCTAACTTAAATAAAGGAGAGACAATTCACGCTGTATTTATATCTCATCTAGATGATGACCATGTGAATGGTTTGAAATTTTTATTAGACTATTGTCGCGTTAAGAATCTATTCTTTCCTTTAATAACCAATCGAGCAAAGCAATTTTATAGGTTAAGAAACCTCATAAATCCTCAATCTCAATTTTTAACTCAATTTATAAATAGTGATGGGAATAGTATTCGAGAGTTAGAGGGGGGCATAGAGGTACAATTACATCCAATTTCTGAAGATGCAAATAGTGAAAATAGAGCAATAGAAGTATCTCAAGTAATACTTGGTAGTAATCACGGAACATTTGAATGGATTTATCTTCCGCATAATTTTCGCGAGGATATGAGAAAACAAATCCTGGATGCAGAGCTAAAAAGATTGAATCTAAGCATGAGTATTTTAGATTCAAAGGGAGAAGTTGACTTACAAAAATTAATAGATTTATGGCAGCTAGGAACAAATACAGATAGATCTGCGCTAAAAAAAGCTTATTATAAAGTTCCTGGAAGTTTAAATGTAAATTCAATGACGTTATATTCGGGAACAAGAGATAGTTCTTATTTTAGGTGTTGCTATAGACCTTATTGTAGGTACAATTGGAAATGTTTGATTTATCCGATAAATGAAAGAAGTTTAGCTCTCAATGGTTGTCTTTATACAGGTGACTATGAAGCTGGTAAATACAGTAAGAATAAAAATAAGTGGGTCAGTTGTAAACAAAAATGGAATTCTATTGAAGTTGTTTATTCTAAGTATTTTAGAAATATAAGCCTTGTTCAAATCCCTCATCACGGATCAAAATATAATTATAATGAGGGGTTTAGAAAGAAAATGAATCACGCAACTTACTTTGTATCAGCCGGAAAAAATAACAGATATCGGCATCCACACAAAGAAGTTGTAATTGATTTAATTTTAAATCAAAAATGTTTTAACATTATAACTGAGGACCCTAATTCAAAAATGATTTATTATTGCACTTGGTTATAAATGTAGTATAGAAAGAACACACATGAGAATCGCAGACAAAAACGTTACTCGTGCCGTCCTTGAACGCCACGGGTTTACCTTTAAGAAATCCTTCGGTCAGAACTTTTTGACCGATACCAATATTTTGCAGAAGATTGTGGACACGGCAGAGATTGACCAAGATGTCAATGTCATCGAGATTGGACCCGGCATCGGGGCCTTGACCGAGTTTTTGGCGGAAAATGCTGCCGAGGTCATGGCTTTTGAGATTGACGACCGCCTGATTCCGATTTTGGCGGACACCTTGGGTCGCTTTGATAATGTGACTGTGGTCAACCAAGACATCTTGAAGAGCGACCTACAGACCCAGATTCAGAATTTCAAAAATCCTGACCTGCCTATCAAGGTCGTGGCCAATCTGCCTTACTACATCACCACCCCAATCCTCATGCACCTGATTGAGAGCAAGATTCCCTTCAGCGAGTTCGTGGTCATGATGCAGCGGGAGGTGGCTGACCGCATTTCTGCCGAGCCCAACACCAAGGCCTACGGCAGCCTGTCCATTGCGGTCCAGTACTACATGACTGCCAAGGTGGCCTTTATCGTGCCTCGCACCGTCTTTGTGCCTGCACCAAACGTGGACTCCGCCATTCTCAAAATGGTCCGCCGCGAGCAACCCCTGGTGAGCGTCAAGGACGAAGATTTCTTCTTCCGGGTGTCCAAGGCTAGCTTTGTGCACCGCCGCAAGACCCTGTGGAACAACCTGACCAACCATTTCGGCAAGTCCGAAGAAGTCAAGGACAAGCTGACGCAGGCACTTGGCATGGCAGAGCTGGAAGCCAGTGTCCGTGGAGAAGCACTTTCCATGGCTGACTTCGCGCGTTTGTCTGACAGCCTTCAGGAAGTTGGCTTATAAAAAAGAATTGATTGTGGATAAATCTGCAATCAATCTTTATTTTCCCTAAAACAATTTTCTATCTATCTTGTTCGTTGACAGTGGGGAGAAAGCTTGCTATACTGAAATGTGACTAACTTTTGAAAAATATTGTCTGCAAATTGGCAGAATATTTACAAAAACAAGAGAGGGTTTCCCTCTTTTTTTATGAAGGTATCCTTATGTTCAAAAACATGTTAAAAAAGCATCCCCATCTAGTTGCTCTTGGCCTATTTGTGGGCTTTTCTTTATTATTATTGGTTCCCCACTTGCTAACTAAGGGCATGGTGACAGGTGCGGACTTGATTTTCCACTACAATCGTTTCTATGATGCAGCTATGCAGATGAAGGAGGGAAATTTCTCCTATATTATCAGTTTGTATGGCTATCAGCAGTCTGGACGGATTGTCAATGCTCTCTACGGGCCATACTTTGCCTATCTACAGGGAGTTTTGGTGCTCTTGAGTGGGACCTGGTTCCGCTATCAGATTTTGTCCAATCTTCTTTTGGGCACTCTGAGTGCGACCTCCCTCTATCTCCTCATGCGTGAGATCAAGGTCAAATATGCTCATTCCATTCTCTTGTCCATGTTCTTTGTAACGACCTACTCCATCCAGTATTGGTGGGCAACTCAAGGATTTACCAGCTGGGGAGTGGCCCTCTTTCCACTTTGTTTGATTCCAGCGGTTCGTTTCCTACAGACTAAAAAAGTACCGATATTCCTCATGGCAGGAGCGGTAGGGCTCATGTTGCAGGTTCATATGCTATCGACCTTGTTCTTGGTCATTGCCTATGGTGTTCTCTTCCTGATTGGTTGGTGGAAATCAGACCAAAAAATGAAGATTATTGGGCAAGTAGCCCTTTCGGTAGGCATTTTCTTGCTTCTGACCATCAATATCTGGCTGCCTCTTATTTATATCAACGCGACCAACACCTTGGTGCCACCGTTTGTTAATAAGAAATTTGTCCTCAATACCGTAACCTGGCTCAAAACAGCTTTCTTGTACTATCCCTATCCATTGCCAATTTTCTTTGGAATCTATCTCTATTTCTTGGTGAAAAATTGGAAGAAACAATCGCTGGTTCTGGGTGGTCTTGCTCTGACCTACGCAGTGTTTTTGCTCTTGTCAACCAACCTCTTCCCTTGGCAATTGTTTGCAGGGAAAGGAATTACACTTGTCGAATTGATTCAATTTCCCTTCCGCTTTTTCCTCTACGCCAATGCTCTTTTACTGGCAGTCGTAGGAGTCCAGGTGTCTGGCTTGTCCGACAAACTGCAGAAAATCTTTTCAGGAGTGGTCCTTGCCTCCTTGCTTGTTTCGGTCGGTTTCCTCTGGAATGAAAGTTTTAAGGAAATCAACGGGCATTACTATAGCGATACCTTCCTGCAAAAACGAATTCATACGACCTTGTACGGTACAACGGAAGAGTTACGAGCTTCTTTCCATTCTAAAGACTTGGGCGAATTTATCCACATTGCTCAGAAATCAACGCCAGACTACGTACCAGACTTGTCAGATAGCACAGGTCACATTACCAATGAAGAGTCGGATAATACCTACTTTACCTATCGTGACCAAGTGATTTTACCAAATCAAGACTTTACCAAAGAAGTTGATGGTGATCAGCTGGTGGTAACTTGGACGGCGTCTGAAGCAGAAGAAACAGCTGTGCCAATCATTGTCTACCAAGATAGTCAGCTGGTTTTGAATGACCAGGTCTTGAATAGAGAAGGGATGGAGCTTTCTACTATCGGTGTACCAACAGTTACCAGCAAAAAAGGGCAGAATACCCTTATCCTATCCTACAAGCAACAGTGGTGGATATGGCCAGTTATCATTATCAGTTTGACTGGATGGCTACTCTGGTTGATTTACTATGTCTTTGCCTACCGAAAATCAAATCTTTCCTAAGAGAGAAATGTTATGAAACAAATCAATCCCAAGGCATGCAAGCAATTCATTCTGGTCATGGTCATGACTGTTTTGCTGGCGATGGGACGGGCCCTCTTGCTAAGCGGTGTATCTTTTCCGCTCTGGTTTGTCCCTCTGACCTTACTTGCCTATCTTATTTTTACCTTTTATGTATTGGTCTTGCTTAATAAATATGAGAAGTTTGTAAAGACCAAAACCTTTGCCAAGTATGTCGGCTATTTTCTAGGTTTTCTATATCTTGTCAATCTGGTTTATCGGCTCAATGCCAAGAAGTATCAACTCTGGAATATTTTCCGTAATAATCTCTTTCAGTTTGAACTTCTATTGATGTTGCTTCTTCCAGTATTGCTGGCATTTTTGTGGCGGAAGAATGCAGGAATCAGAGAAAAATTAAGCAAGTGGTCGGCCAGTCATCTGGTGCCAGATAGCTACTTGCTCTTGACCAGCTTACTTTCTCTCAGTCCGTTGGCTATTTCTTACTGGAAAGATAGCCATTATGAGAGTTTGGTTGAAAATGGCTCCTATTTGGAATTCTTTAGTCAGACACCCTTGTTTGCCCCTATTCATTTTATAGGGACCTACATTTTTCTTCGCTATCTTCATAAGGCATTTGTAGAGTTTAAGGCCAATCGGACCAATGTTCACAGTATGCTCTTTATCAGCTTGGCACTGGCTACGCTATCGCATATTAGTTATCAGGCTTCTATGGCTGGGGGAACGGGCTCATATTTCACACGCCACCTCTTTCCAGGAGCTATTGTCTTCCAGATTGCCTGCCTCTTTTTCCTCAATGTCATCATTAGCTTGGTTATCAACCGTCAAATCTTATCGGTTGCCGTGATTGCTAGTCTAAATGTCATTTTGGTTACGGCCAATTTTCTCAAATTCCGCTACCGTTCGGAGCCAATGACCCCCAACGATTTCAAATGGATTGGAAACATGGGGATGATTCTCAGCTTTATCAGTCTGCGGGTTGTCTTGATATCGCTTGTGTTCTTGGTCATTCTAGTCTTTGTTTACAGGCGAATTCATAAGAAGTACTTCCAAGGACAGATTGTCAAATCCATCTGGAAAAGGCTGGCAGGAATTTCAGTCATCGTATCCTTGATTTTAGGAATGGGCTGGGCAATTCGCAATGAAAAAGACCATAAGATTGCTGGCTGGATTCCTATTCTTTCTCAGGTTAATAACTGGCGTAACGTGGACTGGAAGGGATATGCTTTTGTAGCTCGTTATCGCACTCTTTCATTCCTCTGGTTGCAGCAACTCAGCAAGACTAGTATGGAAATGCCTGAGAATTACTCTGAGAAGACCATGAAGGCTATTGTGAAGAAATATACCGCTCTGGCCGAGGAAATCAATGCGGAACGGACAGGTCAATTGACTGACCAGACGGTTATCTACATTCTTAGTGAGAGTTTGGCTGACCCGCGTCGGATTCCAGGCGTTACCCTTAGTCAAAATGTCCTTCCAAATATTGAGTACATCATGAGTCAGACTACCAGTGGCTTGATGAAGAGTGACCACTATGGCGGTGGTACGGCTAATATCGAGTTTCAGGTCTACAGTGGTTTGCCCTTCTACAATTACAACTCGTCCATTTCGTCCGTCTATCTGGATGTGGCGCCGAATATGAAGAAGTTGCCAAGTATCAGTGACCTCTATCCAGCAGATAATCGTATCGCCATCCACCCCTATTACGACACCAGTTATAATCGTAATTCAATCTATAAGCAGTTGGGGATTGAGCAGTTTTACACCCTGAATAGTGCCGCTTATCCTCTGACAGTGACGGCTGAAGATTATCAGGGGAATTTTGTCAGTGATAAAAAGACCTATGACTTGATTTTGGAGCAGGTTCGTTCTACAGACAATAAATTTGTGTCTGCCATTACCATGCAGAACCATGTGCAGTGGAATTCTCTAGAGCCTGCAGGTATAACAGCTTCGGGTGAGGGCTTCACGGCTGAGGAAAATGAAAACTTGACCAGCTATGTTCGCCTCCTATCCTTTACGGATCAGGCAACAAGGGATTTTCTAGACCAGCTTAAGACCTTGGATAAGAAAGTGACAGTTGTTTTTTACGGTGACCACCTACCAGGTTTGTATCCAGAGTCTGCTTTCGTGACGGATCCAAGTGCGCAGTACAAGACAGATTATTTCGTGTGGAGTAATTTTGAAACAGAAGACTACCATTATGATTTGGTCAATTCTAGCGACATGAATGCACTGATGCTGGAGACGACCAATAACAAGGTCAGTCCTTACTATGCTCTCTTGACAGAAGTGCTCCACAAGGACCGTGTAGGGCAGGCTGAACGGGATGCAACAGTCGCAGAAGAACTCAAACTGGTCCAATATGACCTATCCACAGGAAAAGGCTACCTTTTGAAATACAAAGACTTTTTCAAAGTAGCGACTGAAACAACAGAATAAAACTAGGACCAAGTCAGATAGCTGGCTTGGTTTGTTTTATGTGAAAAATCGCACAAAGATAGGAAGACGTGGTATAATAATTATGTTTACAAATGATTTTTTAATCGTGAGTGTAGAGGTAAAGATATGAATCGTTTTGGTAGGACATTAAAATTGATACGAGAGGGGAAGGGGAAGAGTCTGGCGGAGGTCGCCAAGGGACATATTTCGACTTCTCAACTTTCTCGGTTTGAAAATGGGGAATCCGACATTACTGTTAGTAAATTATTTGGTGTGTTGGCAGAAATGAATGTGGATGTGGACGAATTTGTGTATGCTAGTCAGGATTTCAAAAAAGATGAGCTGACTAGCATTTTGGAACAAATCAAAGAATCACTATATATTGGAAATGTAGCGAAATTAAAACAATTGTTGTCAGAACAAATGAGAAAATCTCAGGGGGGAGAACGGGAGGAGTTTCATCGGTTGAATGCTATTTTAATCGCTTATAAACTGAGAAACTTAGATAAGACAATAGTTGTTTCGAAAGAAGATACAGCCTTTTTAACGGATTACTTATTTCGAGTTGAGAATTGGAGCTACTATGAAATCTTACTATTTGCGAATACGATTGACAAATTGGGTCATCAAACAATGATGCTTTTTTGTAGAGAGTTACTTCATCGTACACAGTTTTACCGTGAAATGAAACAACATCGATTGGTAGTTTCTCAAATTTTACTTAGTGCCTATCTCGTCAGCGTTCAACATAAGGAGCTTACCGATGCAGTCTTTCTTGAAAAGACCATCAAAAGTCTGTTTTTCGATGAAACGGAAATTTTTGAACGGATTTTGTTTAAATTTGGTAAGGCTTTTTATGATTATCGAAAGACAGGAAGTGCCAATGCTATCTTAGAGATGAGAAAGTGTATCGAACTTTTACGAGCTGTTGATAGTCAAAATATAGCGGATTGGTATGAAACGATACTTGAAAAAATAGTGAACGAGAAATAGTTGCATATAGGGGACGTATGGAAACAGCTCGAATTCGTATTCTATAATGTAGATGAAAGTGACCAAATGTTTGCTTAGAAATCTATCAAACGGTGGAGGAGAAATGAAAAAGAGGAATTTTTGGCTAACCTTATCTTGTATTTTTGCAGTATCCCTGCTCAATGTTGGTTTTCTGTACCAATATCGCTATATTATTGATGCTATTGCGGCTGGAGATAGACAGGCCTTTGTGTCTTATTTTGTGCTGATGGGCATAACTGTCCTTGTCATGTTGGTCTTTGAATACATTCGCCAGATTGCCAACGTCACCTATCTCAATCAAGTAGGTTTCCAATTGCAGGCGACCTTTATTGGAAAAATTTTTGATTTGCCTTTTAGAGAGTTCGTTGAGCAGGGGGCAGGGGCCTATATTTCCCAGCTCAATAATGATTTGGAGACGGTGAAAGAAGATTATTACGATGCCTTCTTTACTATTTTTCAAGGTGTTTGTACCTTTGGCATTGCCAGTTTGGCCCTTCTTAGCTTGGATGGTCTGACTGCTATTTTCTTGATTCTGATTTCATTCTTGCCAGTTGTGATTCCCTATTTGTTTAAAAAGCGGAGAAGGCTCAATCAGGAGGCGATTTCGGACAGTCAGCAGGTCTATAATACAAGGGTTTCAGATGTCTTTCTAGGTTATTTGCAAGTGAAAAATAGCCGCCAAAGACAGCAGGTTTTAGATGGGCTGAGCGATCGCTATCAAGCAGTCAACGATAAGGTCAATCAAGCCACTCGAACGACAGTAACCATGCGGCTCTTAGTCGGTTTCGTCTTTTATCTGACCACTCTTTCGATTATCTTTATCGGTGGTTTTCAGGTCTTTTCTGGGGCCTTGACCATCGGTGGCTTGACAGCTATTCTGACCATTTCAGAGCAGTTGGTGGATCCCATTAACAGCATTGCGGCAGCTTTTTTGGATAGGCATGCCGTTAAGGAATTGAAGCAAGAGTTTGAGTTATCTACTTTGGGGCAAGAAACGAAGGGGCAGGAACTAACTTCAGCTTTCCAGAGCATGCAACTGGTCAAGGCTAGTTATGCTATCGGAGCGAAGCAGGTATTTGAAGACCTGACCGTGAGGTTTGAACGTGGCAAGAAGTATTTAATTCTTGGGGAAAGTGGTTCTGGCAAATCTTCCTTGGCTCTTATTTTGACCAAGAATAGCCAGCTGCAGGCAGGGGATATTTACTTTGATAAAACCTCTCTTTCAGACTTGTCCTACCAAGCTATTCAAGACAAGATTGCCTATCTGCCACAAGAGGGAGCCCTTTTCCATGATACGGTTCTCTACAACTTGACCATGGGACAGGAGGTTTCAGAAGATAGGATGATGTCCCTCATTAAGACCATGAACCTTGACAGTCGTTTCCCAAGTTATGCTTCTTTGAGCGAGGAAATTAGTGATGATAGCGGACTGTCTGGCGGTCAAAAGCAACGCCTGCTCTTGATTCGTGCCTTGTTGCAAGATAAGGACATCTTGTTGCTGGATGAAAGTCTGTCTGCCTTGGATCAGGAAACCTATGCAGTGATTGAAGATTACCTCATCTCACTAGCTGATAAGACGCTTATTCATATTTCCCACCGTGTGTCCGATGATGTCCTTTCTCGTTATGATGGGGTGGTACGGATTGGGGAGAGCAATTAATTCTTGTCAGATTGTTCCTATCTAGGAGGAGTTATGAAAAAAATCATCTATCAATTGCGGTTTGTTATTGCCATTCAGTTGGTTTTCCATATCTTATATAGTTTGACCAATGTCGTATTGCCCGAGTTAAATAAGTATCTTTTTGACCATATTTTTCAGATGGGCTGGACAGGGCTTGTCTGGCTCTTGTTGGCCTACGCTTTGACCATCATTACCAATTCAGTCTTTCAGTACATTTCTCAGGTTTATGAGTGGAAGGTGTCTCAGGGCTTCTATGTCAATGCTAAAAAAGGCCTGGCAAACCGCTTGTTATCACAGCCTTTATCCAAATTTTCAGAGAAGAATGTTTCTGCCTATTTGTCCATTTTTGATAACGATTTGGAAACCATTGAGGAGAGTTATCTGAGTCCTCTCATGGACATTATCCGTTCTAGCTTGAGCATGCTCATCTATGCGGCATCCCTCTTTCTCTTTGTTCATCCCCTGGTTGCGGTTGGGATTATTCTGTCGTCTGCCTTGGCGGTTTTCATTCCCAAGTGGATTTCTGGTCCTCTTTCTCAGCGGCAGCGGGCATTTTTACAGAGTTTGGAAAGTTATTTTCAGGTGGTGACTGACCTCTTTTCTGCTAAGAACCGTGTTAATACCGAAACTTTCGGCTCCATCAGCCATGTCCACCATCGGTCAGTAGAAGAAAGTGAGCAAGCCCGTTTTCGCTTTGGGCAATTCAAAACCCTGGCCAATGTTGTCAATGGATTTTCCATGTTTTTGGTGCAATTAACAGCTTTTGGCTTGGTCGGCTACCTCTTGCTGCAAAAAGAGTTGACCATCGGTGCTGCCATTGCGACTTTTAGCTATGTTGAAAATTTCATCTATCCTATGAAATACATCCTCTTGGATGTCAATTATATCCATTCGACCAAGGAAACGGTTGCCAACCTAGAAGACTATCTTGCTGGTCCGGTCTTGCCTGAGCAAGTGCCAAGCTATCCCAATATGACAGCCTTGGAAGTGAAAGATGTAGCTTATCATGTGGGAGAATTAGCGGTCACCGATTTTTCCTATCGGTTTGACAAGGGGAAAAAGTATGCCATCATTGGTCCGTCAGCCAGCGGAAAATCCACTTTTCTACGAGTGTTGGCAGGAGAACTAGCTCTGGACAAGGGAAGTGTTTCCTATCTGGAACATGATGTTTTGCATGAAATGGAAGCGGCTACCGCCTTCTATCTCAGCCAGTTTGAGCATCTTTACCATACCGATTTTGAAAACAATGTGTCTGTTTTTGGAACCTATGAGAAGGGAAGAGATGTCATGCTTGGCTTGTTAAGGAGCTTGCCAACGAGTTTACAGGACACCTTGCGTACAACAACAGACCCCAGTCTCTTGAGTGGTGGCGAGAAAAATGTCCTGTGTCTGCTCCGTGCCCTGATGAGTGGCAAGGACATCTTACTCTTGGATGAACCGACCGCCCATTTAGACCCTGCCCTGACCAAGCAGGTCTTGACCCACCTCTTGCAGTTGGAGGACAAACTCATCATCACCATCTTGCATGAATCAGACCCAGCTATCCTAGATATGTTTGACATAGTCTTGGAAATGCGTGACGGGAAATTGAGTGAGAAGATATAAAAATGACCCCAAGCCATCAACTTTGACTTGGGGGTATTTAGCGAATATCTTGACCAACTTCTGAAAAAGGGGTAAACTGTATGTACAAAATGTCTATACAAAGGAGTTGAGAATAATGGGAGCAACACAACAGGTAAACTTTAGGGCAGATTCATTTTATTATCAGCAGACAAAGGAGCTATTAGCAGGAGAAAGCATGACAGTTTCAGATGTGCTGAATGCGACCTTGAGAAAAATTGCGACAGGTACTATTGATGCCCAAGAATTTGTTACAAAAGACGATAGGGAGGATAGCAACAAGATTGCTTTTGAAGAGTTAAAGAAAGAAATCTTGTTAGGGCATCAGGATATTCTAGCAGGTAAGACAAGTTCTCTCGTGGCTGTCAGAGAGGAATTTGGCCTTGACTGATAAGAAAAAATATGAGCTTGTTATTTCTGATAGAGCCAAACAGGATTTGCAGGCTATATATGATTACATCCTGATCAATTTTTACAGCCAACAAGCAGCGGATAGCAAAATTGATTTGATATTGACGGCTTTGGAAATGTTAGAGCTATTCCCTGAAGTCTGTCCCTTGGTATCTAGCAGAGGATTTGGCAACCTAACTGCCGATGGAAAGTCCTACCGCTATATGCCGATAGAACATTATCTCGTTTTTTATTTCATAGAGGGCTATCAGGTTTTTGTAGCCCGTATCTTGCATTCAAAGCAAAACTGGATAACATTACTTAAATGATTTGAAGCCAAATAACTTGCATAAAGTATCACCCCAAGCTAGTAATTCTGACTTGGGGTTCTTCATTTATCGTCATTTAGTTTATCTTTTATTACGTCGTTAACTCACCTTGCCTAACTCCAGTTATGCCTGCGGCTCGTTGCCTAGTACTAAAAGTAAACTAAAAGACTATATCATGCGGAGGAAGGGATTTGAACCCTCACACCCGATGGGCACATGCGCCTGAAGCATGCGTGTCTGCCGTTCCACCACCTCCGCTTGCTTTTTATTATACTATTTTTACATTGAAATGACTAGAGTAAAGTGTAAAATCTCAGAGTCTGAGTAAAAGACCATCCTACTTCATAAGGTTAGTGTCAACATCTCAGCGCAGTGGTTGATTGCTCCAACAATCAGATTGATTGTTGGAGGTAGGAGATAAGATTTGCAAAGCAAATCTCAGCAGTTCGTGTTTTACACTCCAAATCTAACCATTACGACTGTTGCGAACAAAGTTCGCCTTATCTCCAACCTCAAACTGTCTCCCAGACAGTTTGAGCTGTGCGGGGGTGGGACTGAAACAGTCTGGGAATAGACTGTTTCAGCTCAACAACTTGAAACGTGAAATGGGTGACACACTCTTTTATTAAGGTTCGAGTTCTTTCCTGCTCCTTTTTTCCTAGGAAATTTGGTATAATAGGAACAAGTACACACAAAGGAGTCTTCATTGCAAGGAAGAATTATCAAGGCCTTGGCTGGTTTTTACTATGTCGAGGCGGATGGACAGATTTATCAAACCAGAGCCAGAGGAAATTTTCGTAAGAAGGGACAAACGCCCTATGTGGGTGATTTTGTGGACTTTTCTGCGGAGGAAAATTCAGAAGGCTATATATTAAAGATTCATGAGCGGAAAAATAGTCTGGTTCGCCCTCCTATCGTCAATATCGATCAGGCGGTGGTTATCATGTCGGCCAAGGAACCTGATTTTAATGCCAATCTACTGGATCGTTTCCTAGTTCTCCTTGAACAGAAGGATATGGATCCCATTATCTATATCTCTAAGATGGACTTGGTGGAAGATTGGGCGGAGATGGATGCCTTCAAGACTATCTATGAGAAAATTGGCTATCCATTTGTCTATAGTTTGGAGGAATTGACACCATTATTGCAGGATAAGGTGACGGTCTTTATGGGGCAGACAGGGGTTGGTAAGTCGACTCTTCTCAATCGGATTGCACCAGAATTAGCCTTGGAAACAGGGGCGATTTCAGATAGTCTGGGGCGGGGTCGCCATACCACTCGTGCGGTCAGTTTCTACAATGTCTTCGGTGGGAAAATTGCGGATACGCCAGGTTTTTCATCCCTAGACTATGAAGTCAAGGAGGCAGAGGCTCTGACAGATTGTTTCCCAGAAATTGCGGAAGCCAGCCAGGACTGCAAATTTAGGACCTGTACCCATACCCATGAGCCGGATTGTGCGGTCAAGGAAGCTGTTGCCAGCTCTGCCATTTCCCAAAGTCGCTTTGACAATTACCTGCAGTTCTTGAGCGAGATCCAGAACCTGCGGGAAACCTATACCAAAGTTAGTAAAAAATTCAAATAGAAAGTTGGTGCCCTATGTCACACTATAAGATTGCACCGTCCATTTTGGCGGCAGATTATGCGAATTTTGAAAGTGAGCTCAAGCGTCTGGAAGATGCGGGAGTGGACTACGTCCATATCGATGTCATGGACGGTCACTTTGTGCCAAATATCAGTTTTGGAGCGGATGTGGTAGCTGCCATGCGTCCGCATAGTAAGCTGGTCTTTGACTGTCACCTCATGGTGTCCAATCCTGAAAACCATATTGAGACCTTTGCCCGTGCAGGTGCAGATATCTTGACCATTCATGCGGAGGCGACCGTTCATCTGCATGGAACCTTGCAAAAAATCCGTGCTGCTGGCATGAAGGTTGGGGTGGTCATCAATCCGGGAACACCGCTTGTGACTATTGAGCCAGTGCTGAACTTGGTGGATCAGGTCCTTCTGATGACAGTCAACCCAGGTTTTGGTGGACAAGCCTATATTCCAGAAGTGGCTGAGAAGATTGCGGATTTGGTTAAATTGCGTGAGGCCAAGGGCTTGAACTTTGACATCGAAGTGGACGGCGGGATTGACGACAAGACCATTCATTCAGCCAAAAATGCGGGTGCCAATGTCTTTGTGGCTGGTTCCTACCTCTTCAAAGGAGACTTGGATGCCAACGTTGCCAAACTGAGAGCAGCCCTCAATGATTAAGATTGCTGTCATTGCAGGCGGTTCCTTTGACTGCCTTCCTGAGCCTGCCGACCTCTATGTGGGGGTAGATGCAGGCTCTCTTCGTCTTCTGGACCACTCCCTGCCTCTTGACTGGGCTATCGGTGATTTTGACTCGGTGACCTCTGAGGAGTTGGGGCAGATAAGGGAGATGGCAGAGTGGTTTCTGCGAGCTCCTGTTGAAAAAGATGATACAGATTTGGAGCTGGCTTTAAAGGAAATCTTCAAGGCCTATCCGCAGGCCCAGGTTCGCATATATGGAGCTTTGGGTGGCCGCATGGACCACATGATGGCCAATCTCTTTCTGGCTGCAGAGCCTGACTTGGCTGCCTTTATGGAGCAGATCGAATTGGTGGACAGTCAGAACATCGTCCGATTTCGACCTGCAGGTCAGCACCGTTTGTCACCGATTGCTGGTATGAAGTACATTTCCTTTATGCCGTCGGACCAGAGTCGCCTGACCATTCGTCATGCCAAGTACCCGCTGGATGCCAGCAATTATTTTTTCAAAAAATGCTATTCCTCTAACGAATTTATAGATAGAGATATAGACATTCAACTGGATCAGGGCTACGTGGTCCTGATCTACAGTAAGGACAAGGATTAGATGGATATTGTATTACTTATTTTGCTGATACTGGTCTTGCTTGCCTTGGTTTTTCTTTATGGAAAATGGCAGAGCTTGACCCTGCTTTTGCAAGATCAAGCCGAAGATACAGCAGACAACTTGTCTGACCAGCTCAGCTATCAACTAGAAAACGCAACTCTCAAACAGCAGCAGGCCATTCATCAGGAGGTGGAAAGACTCCGCACGGAGCTTTACCAACAGCTAACTGACATTCGCCAAGAGCTGAGTAAGAGCCACCTGGAAACGCGAGATGCTACCGACCGCCGTTTGCAGGCCATTCAGGAGTCAAATGAAAAACGCCTGGAAGAAATGCGGCAGACGGTTGAGGAAAAGCTGGAGAAAACCCTGCAAACCCGCCTACAAGCCTCCTTTGAAACGGTGTCCAAGCAGTTGGAATCGGTCAATCGTGGTCTGGGTGAAATGCAGACGGTGGCGCGTGATGTGGGCAGTCTTAACAAGGTTCTGTCTGGTACCAAAACCCGTGGCATCATGGGTGAGTTGCAGCTGGGACAGATTATCGAGGATATTTTAACACCTAGCCAATATGAGCGAGAGTTTGCCACGGTTTCAGGCTCTAGTGAGCGTGTGGAGTATGCGGTCAAGCTACCAGGACGGACCGAGGGAGACTATATCTATCTGCCGATTGACTCCAAGTTTCCGCTGGCGGATTACTACCGCTTGGAAGATGCTTATGAAAGTGGGGATAAGGACCAGATTGACCTCCATCGCAAAAATCTCTTGGCGGCTATCAAGCGCTTTGCCAAGGACATTCAGAGCAAGTACCTCAATCCGCCTGAAACCACCAACTTTGGTGTCTTGTTCTTGCCGACCGAAGGGCTGTATTCAGAAGTGGTCCGCAATCCGATTTTCTTTGATGAGCTTCGCCGTCAGGAAAATATCGTAGTAGCAGGACCGACCACCCTGTCTGCCTTGCTCAATTCCCTCTCCGTCGGCTTTAAGACCCTCAACATTCAACGGTCGGCCGATGATATTTCCAAAGTCTTGGGCAATGTCAAGCTGGAATTTGGCAAGTTTTCTGACCTCTTGCTTAAGGCTCAGAAACAACTCAATCAAGCCAGCAGCAATATTGACAAACTCCTAACAACTCGCACCAACGCTATCGAGCGTAGTCTTCGTACCATTGACCTGTACGAAGATGACCAAACCAAGGGACTGCTTGGCCTGTCCCCATTAGATGAGGAAGACAATGAAAATTAACCAAATGAAAAAAGATGAATTCTTCGAAGGATTCTATCTCATCAAGAATGCAGATGTCCGTCAAACACGAGCTGGCAAAGACTACCTTGCTCTGACCTTCCAGGATGATACGGGTGAGATTGAAGGCAAGGTCTGGGATGCCCAACCAGGGAAAATCAAGGATTTTACTGCTGGGACAGTTGTTCACGTGCAGGGACGCCGTGAGGTTTATAACAATACCCCGCAAGTCAATCAATTGATTCTCCGTTTGCCAAAAGCTGGCGAACCAAACGACCCTGCTGATTTCAAGGAAAAGCCACCTGTGGATGTTAAGGACACCAAGGACTATCTGAGTCAGATGATTTTCCGTATTGAAAATGCCACTTGGCAGCGGATTGTCCGTGCTCTTTACAGCAAGTACGACAAGGAGTTTTATTCCTATCCAGCTGCCAAGACCAATCACCATGCCTTCTATTCAGGCTTGTCCTTCCATACGGCGACCATGGTTCGTTTGGCTGATAAAATTGGTGACATCTATCCCCAGCTCAATAAGAGCCTGCTCTTTGCAGGGATTATGCTCCACGACCTAGCCAAGGTGATTGAGCTGACGGGTCCTGATAACACAGGCTACACTGTCCGTGGCAATCTGATTGGGCACATTTCCTTGATTGATGAAGAGATTACCAAGGTCTTGATGGAATTGGGCATCGATGACAGTCTTGAGGAAGTGACTGTTCTGCGTCACGTTATCCTCAGCCACCACGGCCTCTTGGAATATGGTAGCCCTGTCCGTCCGCAGATTATGGAGGCGGAAATCCTCCACATGATTGACAATATCGATGCGGAAATGATGATGATGCTATCGACCTTGGACAAGGTCGGCCCAGGCGAGATGACCAATCGTATCTTTGCCATGGACAACCGTGCCTTCTATAAGCCCAACATCGACTGATGGTAGTTAGGATAGTGTCTCGACAGCCCCTCACTAAAGGCTGGTCCACGGACCAAAAGTACAAGGTCCAGCTAGAAGATGGTCGTTTTGGTCTGTTGAGAATAGCAGAGCGGCCAGCCTATGAGGCTAAGCGATTAGAGTATCAGTTAGTTGAAAACCTGTTTGGTCTAGGTTTGCCTGTGGCAGAGCCACTAAGTTTTTGGGCGGATGACTTGTCAGTCTACACCCTCTATGAATGGGTGGAGGGTCAGGACATGAATGAAGTGGTTTCCAGCCTGTCTGAGTCAGTCTTATATGATTTGGGCTGCCAGTCAGGGCAGTTCTTACGAACCTTACATGCACTGCCGATTGATCAAGGTCAGCGAGACTGGAATAGCTTTTATCAGGACAAGATTGACAGCAAACTAGAAGCCTATCAAGCAGCCAGCCATTCCTATCCAAATGGTCAAGCCATGATAGACTTTGTCCACGCCAACCGTCACTTGCTTGAAGGACGACCGATTGCCTACCATCATGGTGATTTTCATACAGGGAATTTTCTACTGGGAAGAGATGGAAAACTAAAAATCTTAGACTTTGATCGCTACGATATAGGAGACCCCTGGGAAGAATTCAACCGTTCGATTTTCACGGCTGATTTGTCGCCAGCCTTTGCGCGTGGTCAGTTGGATGCCTACTTTGAAGGCGCTATTCCAGAGGAATTTTGGAGACTCATGGCTCTTTATGTAACAGTAAATAGTCTAGGCGCTCTTTCTTGGGCAGAGCGCGTAGATCCCCTACAAATCCCCTTGATGCAGGAACAGGCGGCCACCATCTCAGAATGGTATGCGGACTTTACTCGCTGGATTCCAACGTGGTATCTACAAGTTTATAGCTAAATACGAAAAAGCGAACTTTTTCAAGAAAAAAAGGTTCGCTTTTTGTGTTTTTATGTGCTATAATAGGAAAAAGCCAAAAAGGAGAACAATATGAAATTAAGAAGAAGTGAGCGTATGGTTGTCATTTCCAATTACCTCATCAACCACCCTTATGAATTAACTAGTTTGAATACCTTTGCGGAAAAGTATGAATCTGCCAAGTCATCTATCTCAGAGGATATTGCCATCATTAAAAAGGCTTTTGAGGAAAGCTCTATCGGGCATATTGAAACCATTACTGGTGCCAGTGGAGGAGTTGTTTTTACTCCATCGATCTCTAAGGCAGAGTCTATCGAGATCGCACAATCCCTTCGTGACCAAATGGCTGAAAGCAACCGTATCTTGCCAGGTGGCTATATCTACTCGTCTGATTTGTTATCTACCCCACATATTTTGAAAAATGTTGGTCGCATTATTGCCAATGCCTTCAAAGAAGAAAAAATCGATGCGGTCATGACGGTTGCGACTAAGGGTGTTCCGTTGGCCAATGCCGTTGCCAATGTCCTTAATGTTCCCTTTGTCATTGTGCGTCGTGATTTGAAAATCACAGAAGGTTCAACCGTTTCTGTCAACTATGTGTCAGGATCTAGCGACCGTATTGAAAAGATGTTCCTGTCTAAGCGTAGTTTGAAGGCAGGAAGCCGTGTCTTGATCGTCGATGACTTCTTGAAAAATGGTGGTACCATCAATGGTATGATTAGCCTCTTATCTGAGTTTGACTCAACATTGGTAGGCGTTGCTGTCTTTGCAGAAAACCAAAAAGGTGACCGCAACGTAGCTAACTACAAATCCCTGCTAGCTGTGACAGACATCAATGTCAAAGACAATAAGGTCGATGTGGAATTGGGAAATATTTTTGACTAGTATGAATGCCTCTCTAATGAGAGGTTTTTTGGTATTTGTCTGCTAGGACTTAAGCTGATATAATAAGTATAGATTGAATTCTGAGAGGTTGATATGAGAGTTTTACTAGCAACAAGATTAAAAAATAGAAGAAGAGAGTTGGGTTGGTCACAGAAGGAGTTGGCAGAAGGGGTCTGCGATCAAGGGCAGATTAGCCGCATCGAGAAGGGAACCTATATGCCTGGTGCAGACTTGCTTCATGCCCTTGCTAAAAAACTCCAAGTCAGAATGGACTATTTTTTTGACGAAGAGGAAAGCGAAATTGTCTCTGACCTGAAACACTTTAGAAAACTTGCCAAAAACTGCCTTATCCAAAGAGATTATGAGACCTTAGGTTTTCTATATGAAAGGGAAAAGGGCACCCTATCTCATCTGACCTTTCCAGACCAAGTTTATTTGGAATGGGTGGAGACTGTTTTAGCAGAGAATTTGGAAGCTAGGCGAGAATACGCTATTCAGAAATTGAGGGAGCTACTGGAACGAGTCGGGGAGAATAGGAGAGGCTATCTCTATCTATACAATAGTTTATTGATTCTATTGATTCGAGATGAGAAGAATGCTGAGGCAGAGCAATTCTATAATGAGGTAATTGAAAAGATTGATAAAAATAAGTTGGATTTATTGGTAGATATAGATGCTTACTTCAGTATCCAGTCCAACTATATCCGTTATCTATGGTTAACAAATCAGCTAGATAAGGGAATTGAGCTGGTTACAGCCTGCATTGAGGAATTCAAGTCAACCTACCCTATTCATTTCTTGGCAGATTTTTATTGTGACTTAGGAAATGTGACAGAAGACTTTGCGGATAAGAAACTGGTCAAAGAACGCTATGAACGCTCACGCCTTCTTTATCAGTTAGCAGGTATTGATGGTATTGCTCTGAAAATAGAAAAATACCTCAAAGAAACCGATGCAGATTGAGCTTGCTCCAAGGGAGCAGGCTTTTTTTACACCAAAAATATAACAATAATAAAATAAATTAAAAAAATATTAAAAAACATTGACAACAAGTAACGAAACAGTTATACTGTAGAAAAGAAAGGGGTTACAAAATGAAAAGAATAGTTAAGAGTGTTTTGGTGGTGGGTTTACTAGCGGTTATTTTAATTAGAGTTCCACAATTGCCGAGAGTTTTTGGTGTAGATAGAGAAGACATATATATCTATACAAAATAGTTAAGGTGGAGTATATATGTTTAAAAAATATGCTTGCACTTTGCAACATGACCAGTCGGATTGTGCAGCAGCTGTTGTCTCTACTGTATTATTGACCTATAAAAAAGAACTTTCAATAATGAAAATTCGGGAAATTATTGGAACAGATATGTACGGAACGACAGTTCATGGAATTGTTTCTGGTCTTGAAAAGTTAAATTTTACCGTAAAGGCAGTTCGAGTATCCTTAGATGAATTAACTGGAGATATTAGCTTTCCAGCTATACTACAAATACGGAATAGTCTGGGGCAGAATCATTTTATAGTGATTCATAAGATAAAGAAAGATGGTAACTATTTGGTAGCTGATCCAGTAAAAGGACTGGATATGCTCTCAATTACAGAACTTGAGGAAGTTTATCAAGGAATAGCCATTTTCATGGTTCCAAATAGCGAGTTTGAAAAAGGAAACATGAAAGGCAAAGGACTATTTGACTTATTTTCGGCTCTGATATTAACACAGAAAGGACTTGTGGGAACAATCATCTTAGCATCATTCTTGCTAAGTGTCGTTGGTATTTTGTCTAGTCTTTTTTCCAAAGTTATTATGGATGAGATTATTCCTTTTGGATTAAAGAACAGTTTATACTTATTCTTGATTGTTTTTGGCATCGTTTCATTAGTGCAGAGTCTCTTATCTGCTTTTAGGCAACATATTTTGCTATTTCTATCAAGAAAAATTGATATTCCTGTGCTCCTGGGCTATTATGACCATATTATTCACCTACCTTATAGTTTTTTCGGTAGCAGAAGGGTGGGTGATGTCTTGACACGGTTTCAAGATGCCATGACGATAAAGAATGTTTTTACATCGGTTTCTATTTCGTTAGTTATGGATATTAGCCTATCACTGATAAGTGCCTTTGTTTTATGGCACCTCAACTCCACTTTATTTCTAATATTAGTTATGATGGTGATTGCGAATATCGTGTTAATTTATTGCTTCAAGAAACCTTATAAGAAGATTAATAATGAGCAGATGGAAGCAAATTCTATGCTTAATTCGCAATTGATAGAATCGATTCGTAACATAGATACCATAAAATCACAGCATGATGAGCGACAACGTTTGGATAAACTGGAAGAGAATTTTGTTCACACCTTAGAAATTGGCTATAAAGAAGGTGTTTTACAAAATGTTCAATCTACAATTTCTTCTATAGCCGGAACTCTAGGGAATTTGATTTTTATGGGAATAGGTGCTTTATTTATTATTGATAACAAGATGACAATTGGTGATCTTCTTGTTTTTCAGACCTTGAGTCAGTATTTTACTGAGCCTGTTCAGAATTTGGTTGGTCTCCAACTTACTTTTCAGGAAGTTCAGGTTGCTGTTAGCCGACTTCAAGAATTGATGGATGTTGAGCGCGAAGATAGTCAAGTGGGGAATAGTATCCATAATTTTTCGCTATTGGAAGATATTGCTTTCAAAAATGTTACCTTTGCATATGGGTCTAGACCCCCTATTATTCGCGATTTTAGTTTGACTATCAACCAAGGTGAAAAAATCGCTTTTGTAGGTGAAAGCGGAGCAGGAAAGAGTACTCTTGTACGACTTCTTCTTCATTTCATTCAGCCTATTGAAGGTCAAATAAAGTTTGGTGAGTATGACTTAGGGGATTTAGATTATGGAGAATTACGGAAAAAAATAGCTTATATCCCTCAAACAGTCGAGCTCTTTTCAGGGACTATAATTGATAATTTAAAGATAGGAAATCCAGAAGCTAGCTATGAGGATATGATACGTGTATGCCGCATAGTAGGGATTCATGACACAATTCAAAAATTACAAAACCGATATGGTTCTTTTGTTGAAGAAGGTGGTCAGAATTTCTCAGGAGGAGAAAAACAACGTCTTGCTATTGCTCGTGCTCTTCTTAGTAAGGCAGATCTTTATATTTTTGATGAAGCGACCTCCAATCTTGATTCCTTTAGTGAACAGATTATCCAAAATTTAATATTTGAAAAAATTATTGGCAAGACGACAGTTGTAGTGGCCCACAGATTATCAACGATTCTACGTTGTGATAAAATCTGTTTTTTGGAAGACGGGAAAATTGTAGAATATGGGACGCATGATGAGTTGATGAAGTTGAGAGGTCGCTATGCAACAATGGTTGGCTTACAAAGCATTCAGCTAGATAAGCAAGAAAAAGTAGTTTCTACTAGCTGGGCAGAAGAGGTAGTATATGAGTAAGTTAGAAGTATTAGAAAATAAGAAATTAGTTTTAAAAAAAGTGATTTGTAAGAAGCTAAGTAGCCTTCAGTTTGAAAACTTGGAGCAAGAAATAGATAAGTTTTATCAGCACCTACAATTACTGAAAGTACAAATGTTTGGCCCATTGATTGTAAAAAATAGTGGAACTATTCTTCATGAAGATGGGACTATTACCGTAGACTATGATTTGTATGTCCAAGCTCATGATTTTCGCCAGTATGATAAGTTTTATACTGTTTATGAAGAAATTGTTTGTCCACATTGTGTCTATGTACGATTTGAAGATAGTCCAGAGTATTTGCAATATGCATATTCTAAACTAGATTTACATTTCTATGAAAATGAGTTGGAAACAAATGGCACTATTTACACCGTTTATGTCAATACAAATAATGAAACCATGACGGTGGATATTTTTAGACCGATTATTAGCTTATGAAACTATATAACAAATCTGAACTTCGTTATTCTAGAATCTTTTTCGATAAGCGTCCTCCAGCCTACGCGTTTATCCTAATCTTTAGTACACTAGCTACCTTGATTATAGCTTTTGCAGTATCTGCCTATTTGCCTAAAAATTATATAGTCAAAGCTAGAGGGACTTCCGTGATAACAGGAACAGAGTATGTATCTGCTCTGAGCAATGGAAAGATTGTGACGCTTCATAAAAAGGAAGGGGATAGTGTAAAAGCTGGTGAGATTATTCTTTCTTTATCTAGTGGACAAGAAGGACTTCAGACTGAATCTTTAACTAAACAATTGGACAAGCTCAAAGCTAAAGAGAGTCTCTTTCAAAAGTATGAACAGTCTCTGAATGAAAAAGTTAATTATATGGCAAATTCAGGTGAAGAGCAGGAGTATTACGGGAAAGTCGAATATTATCTATCTCAACTTAGCTCAGAAAACTATAATGATGGTAGTCAATATGCTAAGTTGCAGGAAGAGTACACTAAGTTGAATAAATTAGTGGCGGAGAAAAGTCAATTAGAAACGGACTTGTCTAGTTACCAATCACAACTTGCTAATCTAGAGGCAGAATTAGCAACTCTCTCCGTTCAAGAGACAGCAGAAACGACTTTCGATAGTGAGACCAGTTCATCATCCGCTGACACTTCACCTAATAACATTCAGTTGGAGCAGCTAAATACAAAAATATCAGAAGTCAAAACAAAAATTGAAACGACTACTTCTTCTATACAAGGAAAGGGGACGGAAATAGAGTCCCTACAGTCTAGTATTAGGGAGATGGAGCGTTCTTACAACGACCCTACTTCTCAAGCTTACAACACTTATGCTCAGTTAATCAGTGAGTTAGGTACAGCAAGGGCAGCCAATAATAAAAGTATAACAGAGTTAGAAGCCAACTTAGGGATTTCCACAGGTCAGGATAGAGGGCTAACTGTTTCTGCCTCTAGTGATGGAACCTTACATTATGTTACTCCGCTAAAGCAAGGTATGTCTGTCCAACAAAACCAGACTATTGCTGAAATTGCTGGTAGTGATAGAGAAGCCTATATAGAAGCTTTTGTTCTTGCGACAGATATTTCCCGTGTTACTGTTGGTGCAGAGGTAGACATAGCTATCACGGGTGTAAACAGTCAGAAATTTGGTACCTTAAAAGGTGCTGTAACTCAGATCGACTCTGGAACGATTACTCAGGAAACTCAAAATGGTAATGTTAGTCTTTACAAAGTAGTTGTTGCTCTTGAAGAATTAACTCTACAAAAAGATGAAGAAATTGTAGTTTTACAAAAAGATATGCCAGTGGAGGCTCGTATCGTTTATGATAAAGAAACCTATTTGGATTGGATTCTAGAATTGTTGAGTTTTAAACAATAATGGTTTTACATCTTTACAGTAGATAAATCCCAACAGTGTGGATGAAAGGTCCTTCTGCTATCTAGGTAAAGAATGAGAAACGTTGATTATATCCAGTTAGAGGATTGTGTCTAACCATGATTTTTAAAGGAGAATTTTTATGGAATTAGTAATGCCGAATAACTATGTAGTTCTTGAAGAAGAAGAAATGATGTATCTTGACGGGGGTGATTGGAATAATTTCAGAAAAAATATTCAGGGTCTGTGGGCAAGAACTACTGCCTTGAGATTTGCGTTAAGAGAGTCGGGATTGACCAATTATGCTGGTCAAGTAATTGTAGCAAGCTACCCTATTTTAATGGCTAAAGTTGCCTCAATTTCTACTACAGTTCTTGCGATAACTGGAATAGCTGGGTTGGTAGCAGCTGTTGGATTGGGGGCGGCACTTTACGGCTGGCGTCTGTTTTATTGATGATTGTAAATTAGAAAGTTTAGCGAGGGTAGACAAATGTTTAGCCTCGTTATTGCTCATAATGATATCAAACATTTAGAATGGAATTAAGAAGATGAAACTATGGCATTATTTCGTGCTATTAGTAGGAGTACTGATACTCTCTCTTGTTTGTATTCCGCCGATTTTTATCGGCAGATATGGGGACGGTTTGTTATTATTTACCCTAGTGTTTTTTCTAGTTGGTACGCCAATCTTTTTATTTATCAACCAACTCATTTCTACCTTATCTTTTATGCTGGCCTCATTGTTGACAAATCAGAAGATTATTTATAGCTATTTCTGCAACTATTTATCTTTTAATAATGTACATATCCCTTGTTTCTTGTTCTTACAATTTTTCGGTCTTTCTCCTGCCATTTATTTAGAAGACAGAGGTTCTACGAAATACAGGAGATATTTTCAAGTTTATACAACCATATTTTTTACTTTTCAGTTCTTCTTATTTATTTTAGGTATCCATCTTCTAGATTTTAGGGGAAGTTTACTCCCGTTACTTCCATATTCCCTCCTAACTTTCTTTCACACTGGATTTTTTTTGAAGGAGTATCGAAATTTCTATCGGTACAAATCAAGAATTTTGACAGCTTTAGTCAGAAAAGAAGATAAAATTCATCTGAAAGAATTTCGGTATGAAAGCGTTCTTGGTAACAAGGACTTGGTTTATCAGTTGCTTTGTTACCTGATTTTGATAAAAAGTAGGTTGAACAGGGAAGAAATTGAAGCGATAGAAAGTTTGGAAAAGTCTTATTTTGAAAACATAGAAAATAGTAGGGAACACTATAGTTTCTTAGATACCATCAAGATAAATCTATACATGCAGAGGGAAAATAAGGAAGAATATAGGATTTATAAAAAGATATTGGATTCGTGGACTGGGGATCGTCCGTATTATTATTTGCTGGTAGATGAAATATATAGGAACATCGAACTTGAGAATAAGTTGGATCTATCCTTGGCTATTTCGGAGATTCCAATTATCTTGGATGTATTGAAATGAGAATTGCTTTTCTATCCAGGCTCTTCCACGTTGTGAGGTAATGAAACGGTGAAAATTGAAAAAATCTTGGTACTTGTCTTTTTTGGCTGTCTACTAATCTCATCCATCACATTTTTAGCTTATGATCATGTTGGCGAAGAGGTAAAACAATGGATGATAGGAATAGGGCAGTAAGATGATTCAAAAAATAACTATTCTACAAATTCTGTTGATCGTTCTGATACTTATTTTAGGAGCTTTTTCTACTCTGCCGTTGGAACTATCAGACTTAGTCTTTGCTGGTCTGACTTTTGTATATATCCTGTCAACAGTACCGATTTATTACACAAAATCGAAACAGCTCCGCCTGTTGCTGATGGTCAATTCCCTCCTCCTTCTGGGCTTGTGTCTTAGTTTTAGGGAATTGCCTTTCTATCTAAGATTAGGAATCGTGTTTTCAGTCGGTGTATTGCAGTGCCTGCTTAGTTTCTTCTTAGCTAAGGAATCGTCCAGCGATTTACAAGAAGAATGGAGATATGTTCAGGCTTTTGAATCAAAAATAGATAAAAATCGTTCCTTATCAAGCCTGACAAAAATCAGTTATGGGCTTATGCTAGTCAGTCTCTTTGTTCAGAGTTTTGTCCCAACCTTGTTCTTGTTTTTTCTATTGGTTGTGAAATATCTAGTTGACTGCTACGCAAGGATTAAACTGGTTAAGCTAGTTAGAGGGAGCCTGCTACTTAACTACTTGGTTGGCTTGATTTTTCTGGAACAGTTGGTATATATAGGCTTATTTTGTCTGCTATGGACGGGCTCTCATTTGACTCTGTATGTAGGGGTTCTTGTTTTTTCCAATTTCCTGATTCCCTTATTAAAACAGAGGGAATACAGGCTAAGTAAGCAACTCATTGCTGGTAAAGGACAAGATTCTCTAGATTCATGATGCGACAATTTAGACTCTTGTTCTTGGAGGTGCTATGGCAAAAATAAAATTAAGTAAAAAAATAGGTTACGTGATTCTAGCTCTGATATTACTAGCAGCCTTTATCTACCGACTAGGCTTGTCCGATATCGGAAGGCTTGAATTGGTGATTTACGTCGTATTTTTCAACCTTGCCCTTGTGCAAGTATTAAAAAAGAAATAAGAATAAGTAGGAGGAAAATCCATGCCACTTCATTTAAGCCTTGTTACTCTTTCTCTGAATTTGATCCTTATCCACCAGCTCTATCTCCTTTACAAGAAAAAGGAAAAGTTGAATGCTACAGTTGCTTTTCTGGTCTGCTTACTTGTAACGGTTATGCCTAATGCAGAAGATTTCAATGCGATTATTGGCTTGATTACAGGAACTCTGGTTATCGTTTATTTGGGAAGTTTTGTCTATTCCAGATTGGCTCCTAAGAGAAGAACTGCTAAATAGATATTACTGACATATAAAAACTCACTATTCCAACTGCTGAAATAGTGAGTTTTTCTTACTTTCTCAACACCTTCTCAAAACTCTCTGACCATGCTTCTACGCTGATTTCTTCGAGTGTCAGCGGGTGGGTCAGGCTGAGTTTTTGGGCGTGGAGCATGAGGCGGGGGGCTGCGACTCGACTGTAAAGAGGGTCACCGATTAAGGCATGGCCATGATGAGCCAAATGCACCCGAATCTGATGGGTTCGCCCTGTTTGGAGACGACAAGAGACCAAGCTACTTTTGCCAAGGGTCTTCAAGAGGCGGACCTGGGTAAGAGCAGTCTGTCCCTTACGGTTATCGACCACCCGCTTTCTGCGGTCGTGTCGGTCCCGTCCGATTTTATCGGTAATAGTCCAATCTGTCTTTCTTAGCTGTCCTTGGCAGAGGGCCAGGTAGTCACGGTAGATGACCTTGTCCTCCAAAAGCCGATTGAGAATGGGCAGGATAAAAGGATTTTTGGCAAAGAGAATGGCTCCGCTGGTTTCCATATCCAGCCTGTGGACCACATAGCAGGTCTGACCGACATAGGCAGATACATGGTTGAGCAGGGCGATTTCCGTCGGCTCATTGCCGTGGGTTTTCATGCCTTCGGGCTTGTTGACGATAATCAAATGCTCATCTTGATAGAGTTCCTCCACCAAGTCTGCCTGTCCCAGAGGAATGCTTTTTTCAGGATAATCTTCCTGGTCAAAGGTCAATTCCAGCAGGTCACCTGCAGCAATCGGACTCTGCCAGTTTATCAGCTCTCCGTTGACACGGACATGCTTCTTGGTACGGAGGAAGTGGCGGATTTTTCTAGGAATAAGAAAATAATCTTCCAAGACTTCCTTGACAGTCAGTTGTGGAAAGGCTTGGGGAATGCGAATATCAATTTTCATCTTATAGGCTTGTTGAGTGCTTGGGTTGCACTTTTTCATTTGGATTGAGGTAGTTCATGGCATTGTTGACTGCGGTTGGGGCTTCGCCCAGTCCAGTCGCAATCAGGTCAACCTTGCCTTCGTAGAAGCAACAGTCACCGATAGCATAGATGCCAGGGACAGAGGTTTCTTGCTTGCTGTTGACCACGATGCGGTGGCGATTGAGTTCCAATCCCCATTCTTTCAGCGTACCGACAGATGATTTGAAACCGTAGTTGACAAAGAGGTGGTCGAAAGACAGGTTGAGCTTTTCCTCGCTCTTAACCTTGTCAAAATCAATGGCAGAGGCTCTGCCATTTTCCCCAGAAAGCCCTTTAGGGACAAATGGTGTGTGAATGGTGACGCTGGACTGCTTGAGCTCTTCCACGCTGTGTTCGAGAGCACGGAAGTTGTCGCGACGGTGGACGATGTGAGTGGTCTTGGCGATTTTTTCAAAGGCCAGGGACCAATCGACCGCAGAGTCACCGCCACCCAAGACGACGATGTCCTTGTCGGCATACTGCTGGATATTAGACACGTGGTAGTGGACGTTATCAAAGCTGTCAGCACCATCAATCTCCAGCGGGCGCGGCTTGAAGGCACCGCCACCCATAGCGATTATCAAGGTCTTGGTCTGGTGGCTGCCCTTGGTGGTCGTCAGGGTAATAACTTCTCCTGGCTCAATAGCAGTCAGGGTTTCATTGAGGCAGAATGTGGTGTCAAATGGAGCCAGTTGGGCGAGGAGGTTGTCGGTCAACTCCTGTCCTGTCAGGCTTGGAAAGGCCGGAATGTCCAAAATGGCCTTCTCAGGATAAAGAATGGCAGGTTGGCCACCCAGTTGGGGAAGGGAGTCAATGATTTTGACCTTAGCTTGACGGAGGTGGGCGTAGAAGGCAGCGAAGAGACCGACTGGTCCGCCACCGATGATGGTAATGTCATATACTTGTGTCATGGGAATCCTCTTCTTTGTTCAGAATGACCCTATTTTATCATATTTTTGGAAAAAATTCCCTGTCTGTTGTCACAAGTTATCGCAGGCTTTTTTCTGCTAGTTTTTACGAAATGGTGTATAATGGTACAAAATTCACTAGAAAGAGGTAAAGTATGGACGATTTGCAACATCAGCCGATTGAAGTTCCAGAAGATTTCCAAATTGATCATGAAGACCTACCTAGCCGTCGCCGCAGGGGAAATCGTGGCTCTGTTGATAAACCAAAGAAAAAATCACGTATTCCGGAGCCGATTCGTAAATTTTGGCGGCGTTACCAACTGACTAAAATTTTAATCATTTTAATGGTCCTGACAGTTCTTACAGTAGGTGGCTATCTATTTTTCCTTGCAAAGACAGCTAATGTTGGTGATTTACAGCAGGCGCTAAAAGCCACAACGATTATTTATGATAAAGATGGTGCGGAAGCTGGGACATTGTCAGGTCAGAAGGGGACCTATGTAGAGCTGGATGCTGTCTCCGATAATTTAGAGAATGCCGTCATCGCTACAGAAGATCGGAGCTTCTACAAAAATTCAGGCATTAATTACCAGCGTACAATTTTGGCTGCCTTGACGTTAGGTCGATCTGGAGGTGGTTCAACTATTACCCAGCAATTGGCAAAAAATGCCTTTCTAACTCAGGATCAGACCATCAGTCGAAAGGCTCGAGAATTCTTTTTGGCTCTGGAAATCAATAAAAAGTACAGCAAGCAAGAAATTTTGACCATGTATCTCAATAACGCCTATTTTGGGAATGGTGTTTGGGGAGTGGAAGATGCAAGCCAAAAGTACTTCGGTATTCCAGCCAGCGATCTTACTCTTGAGCAAGCGGCCGTCATTGCAGGTATGCTCAAGGGACCTGAGATTTATAATCCTTATTATTCCCTAGAAAATGCAGTTAATCGTCGGGATACAGTCCTGCAAAACATGGTCAATGCTGGTTATATTGATCAGGCGACTGCAGATGCAGGTTTCCAAGTAGACCTAGCCAGTCAGCTTTCAGATACCTATACAGGGAAACAAAGCAATTATTCCTATCCATCCTATTTTGATGCTGTGATTGCTGAGGCGATTGAGCGATACGGACTGAAAGAATCAGACATTATTAATAACGGCTATAGGATTTACACAGAGATGGATCAAAATTCTCAAGCCAGTATGCAGGTGATTTTTGATGATGAGACCATGTTCCCGACATCAAGTTTTGATGGTACCCATGCTCAGGCTGCCAGCGTAGCTCTTGATCCGACGACTGGTGGAGTTCGTGCCTTGGTTGGTCGAGTTAACAGTTCAGAGGATGCGGTCTTTCGGACCTTCAACTTTGCGACACAAGCCAAGCGCAGTCCTGGTTCAACAATCAAGCCTCTTGTTGCCTATGCTCCAGCAGTAGCGGCGGGCTGGTCGATTGATATGGCTCTGGATAACCATACAGAAACCTACGGCGATTACACCTTGCATAACTATGATTATTCGACTTCTGATACCATTCCAATGTATCAAGCTTTGGCTCTCTCTTACAATTTACCAGTAGCTTATATAGTGAACACCTTGGGGATTGACAAAGCCTTCGAGTATGGACAAAAGTTTGGACTTGATATGGAAAATGTCGAGAAAGTTTTGGGTGTTTCAATTGGTTCTGGAGTGGAGACTAATCCTCTGCAAATGGCCCAGGCCTACGCTACTTTTGCGAATAAGGGTGTGATGAAGGATGCCCACCTCATCACTCGTATTGAAACAGCTAGTGGAAAGGTTTTAGCAGAGCATCGAGAAACAAGTACCAAGGTGATTGACCGCTCTGTCGCAGATAAGATGACAGCAATGATGCTTGGAACCTATACCAATGGTACGGGAGTGACAGCAGATGCGGCCAATTATTATATTGCTGGGAAAACAGGAACAACTGAAACGAGTTTTGATGTCAATCTTGTCAATGATCAGTGGCATATTGCCTACACACCTGATTTGGTCATCAGTCAGTGGGTTGGTTTTGAGCAGACAGATGAAAATCATTATATAGATAGCAGTAGCTACTGGATGGCTCCATCGGTCTTCCAGACTGTAGCCAATTCAATCTTGCCATATACTGCAGGAACTCAGTTCGAAGTAGAAAATGCCTATGCACAAAATGGTATTGTAGAAGTAGCTCCAGATGAAGCTGCGCAAACTGAATCAAGCCTTGGTCAAGAACAGGTACAAGAAATTTCAGATCAGGCGAGAAACTTGATTGAGCAAACCAAACAAAATCTAATCGATGCCCAGTTACCAGAACGAGCAAAAACCTTGTGGGATAACATCACGTCTTGGTTTGGAGAGTTGTCAAATCCATAAAAACATGGTAGAATGAAAAAGATGGAGGGCTTTATGGCACTAAAAAAAGCAAGCCTAGCCTGTACTGTTTGTGGTTCTCGAAACTATTCAATCAGCCTTTCGAGCAATCCCAAGCCAACACGGTTAGAAGTAAATAAATTTTGTAAACACTGTGGACAATACACTGTTCACAAGGAAACCAGATAGGAGTCACGCATGAAATTTATCAAAGACATTATCCGCATTTTAAAAGATACGTCTTGGCCAACTCGTAAGCAGAGCTGGACGGATTTCGTGTCTGTAGTGGAATATACTGCCTTTTTCGTAGCGGTGGTTTACCTCTTTGACTTGATTTTGTCACGAGGAATCATGAGCTTGATCAATCTTTTCTAGAAAATACTTGCCATTTGTAAAATGGAAGTGATATAATAAGGAAAAGCGAAAGCCTTCGGGCTTTTTTTAGCGTCTAAAAATTCCGTGTTTCCAAAGAAAGGAAGTAACAATGTACGATAGTTTTGATAAAGGCTGGTTTGTTTTACAGACCTACTCAGGATATGAAAATAAAGTGAAGGAAAACTTGCTCCAACGTGCCCACACTTATAACATGTTGGAAAACATCCTTCGTGTAGAAATTCCAACTCAGACTGTTCAGGTTGAAAAGAACGGTGAGGTCAAGGAAGTAGAAGAAAACCGTTTCCCTGGTTATGTTTTGGTTGAGATGGTTATGACCGATGAAGCTTGGTTTGTGGTTCGTAACACGCCAAACGTTACAGGTTTCGTGGGTTCACACGGTAACCGTTCAAAACCAACTCCACTTTTGGAAGAAGAAATTCGTCAAATCTTGGTGTCTATGGGGCAAACCGTTCAAGAATTTGATATTGATGTCAAAGTTGGAGATGTTGTGCGGATTATCGAAGGTGCCTTCTCTGGTTACGAAGGAAAGGTGGCAGAGATTGACAACAACAAGGTGAAGATGGTTATCTCTATGTTTGGTAATGATACCATTGCTGAAGTTAATTTGAACCAGATTGCTGAGTTGTAATAAGTTGTTAAAGCGCAGGGAAACCTGTGCTTTTTCTTGTTTTTGAGGCTAACTCAAAAAAAACTTGCCAAAGATTTAAAAATTTTATAGAATTAGGTATACCTAACTTATAAATTAATTAATCTTAAAAAACGGAGGTTTTATGAAACAGAAGTGGTCTCAGATTGAGAATAAACAACGCTTTAGTATCAAGAAGTTAAGTGTCGGTGTGGCATCGGTATCAATAGGATTTTTTATCACAGGTATTCCGATGGTTCAAGCAGATACTAGTGGAGAAGGATTGGAGTCTACGGTTGCGGTCGCAACGGATATGGATAGTAGGCCAGATTCTGTGGCAGAGAAAAAAGAAGATGGACCATTATCAGATGAGCCAGTTAACACGGATCAGGTGGATGAACCAGTTGCTGAAGAGGGAGTGGTCGAAGAAGTTGTAGACACAGAGGCAGATGAAGAGCCGGGTCTTTCCGTAGATCGAGCTGCGACCGAGATAAAAACTACAGCTGGTAAGACAACAGATGAGTCAAGGGAAAAAGAAGACATTAGCGGAAAAGAAGCTAGTGCTCCTCAAACAAGCCCGCAGGGATCACAGCTTGAGCCAGAAGAGGTGACAAGAGGGCGCTATATTTTACAATTTTCCGACGAGAACCGAAATCTTGTATTGGATAAATTAAAGAAAATTGATGGCGTTAAAATTGTTCATGAGTATAAGGAGGTTTTAACGGGAGCATCTGTAGAGGTGGGGAAAGAAAGTTTGTCTGATGTGAAGGCAATTACCGAATTAACCTCTTTAGAAGAGAGTCGCCGTATCAGACCGACTCTTCATACTGCTAAACAGCTGGTTGGTGCCTTAAAAGCAAGTTCTAAATATCAGACAGATGGTCGCGGAATGGTGATTGCAGTCATTGACTCTGGTTTGGATATTAAGCACAAAGACATGAGGTTGGATGAAGGTGTCGTCCCTAAAATCAAGGAAATTACTCCATCTACGACAGGGACATACACACTGAAAGTTCCCCATGGCTATAATTATGTATCTGGTAACGATAATCTTTACGATGATACCCACGAACCACATGGTATGCACATAGCAGGAACTCTGGCTGGAAATGCAACAGACGAAGAAGTTGCGTCTAAAAAGGGAGTTGATGGGATTGCTCCCAACGCACAACTGCTAGTCTACAAGATTTTTTCAAATGACCCTAAAAATTATAAAGCTGAGACGGAGGATGCTGCCTATGCTGCCATTGAAGATGCTATCAAACACGGGGCAGATGTCATCAGCTTGAGTGTTGGTTATTATGATAGTGGGCTGCCAGGGAATGCTTACTACACGATTGCTAAGAGGGCAGCAGAAAAGGGGATTATCATTACAGCAGCTATTGGTAATGCTGGCGCCTCCTCTTCAGACACCTCCTTTGACCTGCATACAAATAATGCCTTGGGAGCTGTGGATACGGCAACAACAGTTGGCGTAGCAGCGACTCCTGCAGTTATCGCGGTTGGATCGGCGAGAAATACCCATCTTGTTCAACGCGAATTTATGCTGAATGGGCAGTCTTTTGGCTACTATCCTATTGGCTATACAACGCTTACAGAGGGAAAATATGAATTTGTAGATGCTGGAAATGGTCATTGGGAAGAAGTGCAGGGGCTTGATTTGGCTGGTAAAGTCGCGGTTATCAAAAAAGATAAGTTTGACTTGAAAGATGCTGTTCGTAATTTGAAATTCAAGGATGTTGCTGGAATTATTGTGATAAATACTGATCAGGGATGGAACAAGGATTATTATAGGACCCATCAGTTATTGGTAGATGATAAGACTTTGCTTTCCTACTCCTCTATCTGGGGCATCAGTCTTAGTGGGGAAGATGGAAGGCGATTATTAGAAGTTGCCAACCAATCGCAAGGGAACACTGGTTTGGTCCTCAGACCTACAATTGGAATGAAGAAGTTGATTGAAGTACCGACTGTCTCAGGCTTTTCTAGTTGGGGACCTACGGTCAACTTAGAATTGAAGCCAGAAATTGTAGCACCAGGAGAGGATGTTTATGCAACCTTGAATGACAATCGTTATGGCTCCATGTCAGGGACTTCGATGGCTTCGCCAATTGTGGCGGGGGCCAGTGCACTTTTATTGCCACGGATTCGCCAAATGACACCTCCAGAAGGCATGACTAGGATGGATTTGCTGAGAATCATTTTGATGAATACTGCTACCCCTTTGGTTGATGTTCTAGATTCATCTGGGCATGCTTTGGAAAATTCTCCTAGACAACAAGGTGCTGGTCTGTTGCAGATTGATAGTGCCTTTGAAACAGATGTGATTCTTCACCACCGTCTAAAAGGAGGGGTGGAATTAAAAGAAATAGGGCGTGAGACAGAATTTGAGGTAACCTTGGAAAATCTAGGAAACCAACAAAGAAGCTTTGCTATTTCAGCTGGGAAAGTATTGACTAGTCAAGATGTTCCTGTTGATAGAATAGGACGTTCTGGAAAAGTAGTTAAAGAGATTCATGCGGCAGAAATCAAGGGCTCAAGTATTCATCTTTCTGAGCAATCCATTCAACTGGGTCCGAAAGAGAAGAAAATCATTCGCCTAAGATTGGATGCAGGAGAAGCGAAAGACCAGTTTGCAGAAGGGTATATTTACTTCAAATCATTGACGGAAGGGCAGTCTGACATCAGCATTCCTTATTTTGGCTTTGTGGGTGACTGGTCAAAAGAAAGGATTGTCGATGCACCGGCTTGGGAAACTGGTTCTAAATTGAAACTGACCTCAGTTTTATCTAGCTATAAACACAATAAGTCTGGGCGCTATATTGAACTTGGGCGTGAAAAGATTCAAGATAATCAATCACCTATAAATCCAGAAGATATTGCAATTCAAAACCAACATTCAGATAGCCAAACAGGGAATGCCTTTGTTCGATTTGCGCTACTGAGGGATATTACCAACTATGATTTGGATATTGTAAAAGAAGCTACAGAAGATGCTCCTGTTTTGAGGCGGATTGATACAGGAACTATGCTGTCTCGTGTTCGCTATGTAGATTATTTTGAAAGTCTTTCGGAGTATTCCAAGCTTCGTACTCCGATAGAATTGCACCGTTGGGATGGGAAAGTGTACGATGCAAGCAAGGATGAAAATATACCAGCACCGGAAGGACAATATTTCTTTAGATTGCGGGTAAAAAATAAAGAAAATGGGGCCTATCAGTATACCTATCTGCCAGTCAAAATCGATAATCAAAAGCCAGAAATTGTCGCGATTGATACCAATCGTCTAACCAGCCATAGAGAACTGGTCGTCACAGCCAAGGATAATAATAAAGTTTGGGAGGTTCGAGCGAATCTAAATGGAGAAGATCTTCTTGTTGAAAAGGTTGTAGATGCTGCAGGTCAACTACATTACCATCTCAAAGAAGTGGAACTGCCACTCGATGCTAAAAATCATCTCCGTGTTGAGGTGATGGATATAGCGGGTAATGTGATTGCTGTTGAAAAAGATTTAGTGGCGCCTGTAATCCAGTTTAAAAATTTGGAAGATTTGATGGCAATTCGCAGTAAGAAAACTGTGGAAATTAAAGCGAACGTCTCAGCGCAAGTTTCCGATGTGCAGGCCAACTTGGACGCTCAGGCTGTGAATTACTCTCTGGAGAATGGTCAACTATCCCTCCAGATACCAGGGCAATCAGATGGACGCCATAGTTTTGAACTAATCTTGAAAGATAAGGATGGCAGCCTTATTTACACTAAAACCTTGAATTATTTGGTGGATAATGAAAAGCCGATGATTGATCTTGATATTGAAAAAGATGAAGAGGATGAAGAGGTTATCCAGATTGGTAAAAACGGACGCTTTACATTGAAGGGGAAAGTGAGTGATAATATTAGTCTTCCTAAGGACATCAAACTTTACTATTCCAATCTAGACATTGGTAAGGGAGAGCTGAAAATCATAGATGTAAAAGAAGACGGTAGTTTTGAGCAAGACTTCTTTAAATCTGATTTTCCTAGAGCCATCATGTTAACTGCGGTAGATGGGAAGGGTAATAAATTAAAGGACCTTCGTATCAATACAAGTCCAGAGAGTCTGGATGAGGAGGAGGAAACAGAAGTTCCGATTACTGTCAATAACTGGTTGATTGACCCGATTCGTTTCAATAAAGAAAGTCTTGGTCGTGAGCTAGATAGTGAGTTGGTCGACTTCAAAAAGCAAGAAGATGGGACTTATCTATTTACATTTGAAATAGAAACAGAAACCGAACAAGCTCATTCTGTGCGCATCAATGGTGGCGAAAAACGCTATTTTGAGGATGGCAAGTTGACCTATCCAGTTACCCTGATTGAAGAAGGAAATGTTGTGGATATAAGTGTGTACAATGAGGCAGATGAGTTGACTTACACGAAGAAATATCAGATGTTGGTTGATACAGAAAATCCTGTTTTACAGCTGGAAAATGAGGTGTTACCATTGGAAAGACAGGTAGTAGATAGTGAAGAAGATGAAGACGAGGGAAATCAGTATGCAGGAGTCCTCCTAGCAGATGCTGATGGGCACTTGACACTTACCGGAAGCGCCAAGGATAATGGAATTTATTGGTCCTTGAAGATCAACGAAGATTTTGTAGCTCGAGGAGGCTTCTGGAGGCAGTATGGAAATAATGAAAAAGCCTTTCGCTATGAGCTACATAGTCTGAAAGACGGGGATACAGTCAAACTTGATTTGAGTGACAGTTTTGGAAATACTCTTGTGAAGAAATATAAGGTACGGTTAAATGACAAGGAGGTATCTGAGCAGGTTCCTGAAAAAGACCTTCATGTGGAGCAATCAGATAAGAATCAAACCCCTAGCATTCCTATTCCGAAATCGGAAGTGCAGGTACCAATGCCAAAAGAAGAGGATTCACTTGCTCCGCAAACAGAATCCACTGAAATCGCGCTGTTAACTGGCGATACAAGAGAAGATGGTGTGGAGCATTTGGGGAGACTTACAAAACATGAGGAGGCATTAGGAATTTCTGACGAGAGAATAGAAGTGTCCGTACCTCACAGAGCATTCTTTGAAAGAAGCGGAAGAGGAGAGACAGGTGCACTAGCGGCGGATACTAGTGGGAAACTGCCTCAAACTGGGGATAGCCTTGGAAGTGTCTTTATAAGCGCCTTGTTAGGTCTATTTGGTGGAGCTATGGCCCTCGGAAATCTGAAACGAAAAGAATAGCAAAAAACCTAGGAAGATTCCTAGGTTTTTTCGAATATTAAAAGGCGGTAGACGGATTTGAACCGACGATCAAGCTTTTGCAGAGCCGTGCCTTACCACTTGGCTATACCGCCATAACAAAGAATATTGTATCTTAAATCCTGGAAATGGTCAAGTGGAAAAATAAAGATTTAGAGATAATCTAGTTCGAATTTGAAAATTCTCTTGCCGTGCCGAGCTGATTGAGGAGAAGTTGGTGATGCGTGGAGAGGTTATTTGTTTGAGGAGGGGAACTATTTTGAATAGGGGGAAGGGGAGAATTTGATGGCAGATTTTGGCAGATTTTCATGAATTTCTCTGCTATTTTACTTGAAAATATACAGGTATTCTGATATACTAATAGAGTTGCTGTGCAACAAATACTCATCTCGAACCAATTGTGGTCTTGTTGCCGAAAGGTTGGGCTGCAAGTCGAAGTTCGGGAGAGGAGAAAAAACAAAAAGGAGAAATACTCATGGCAGTAATTTCAATGAAACAACTTCTTGAGGCTGGTGTACACTTCGGTCACCAAACTCGTCGCTGGAATCCTAAGATGGCTAAATACATCTTCACAGAGCGTAACGGTATCCACGTTATCGACTTGCAACAAACTGTAAAATTGGCTGACCAAGCTTACGAATTCATCCGTGACGCTGCAGCAAACGACGCAGTTATCTTGTTCGTAGGTACTAAAAAACAAGCTGCTGAAGCTGTTAAAGACGAAGCTATCCGCGCTGGTCAATACTTCATCAACCACCGTTGGTTGGGTGGAACTCTTACAAACTGGGGTACAATCCAAAAACGTATCGCTCGTTTGAAAGAAATCAACCGCATGGAAGAAGATGGAACTTTCGACGTGCTTCCTAAGAAAGAAGTAGCATTGTTGAACAAACAACGTGCTCGTCTTGAAAAATTCTTGGGCGGTATCGCTGACATGCCACGCATTCCAGACGTAATGTTCGTTGTTGACCCACACAAAGAGCAAATCGCTGTTAAAGAAGCTAAAAAATTGGGTATCCCAGTTGTAGCGATGGTTGACACAAACACAGATCCAGATGATATCGATGTAATCATCCCAGCTAACGATGACGCTATCCGCGCTGTTAAATTGATCACAGCTAAAATGGCTGACGCTATCATCGAAGGTAACCAAGGTGAAGATAGCGTAGCAGCAGTTGAAGCTGAATTGGCGGCTGAGCCAGCATCTACAGAATCAATCGAAGAATTGGTTGAAGTAGTAGAAGGTAAATAATCTAAGTAACGAGGACGTTAAGAAAAGCGTTAGATTTTAGAAAATGGACGCAGCAGTTTGAGAACTGCAAGGAGATTTGTAAATCCTAGCTTTTTAGTCCGAGTACAATTAAGTAACGAAGGCGATTTAAAATCTATAGGATTTTAGCTCGTGTACAATTTCAAACATCAAAAAAACAATCCTAGAGGGGCAGGGCTGAGCCCGCTCCCTCTATTTTTATAAAAAACAAACAAGGAGAATAGACATGGCAGAAATTACAGCAGCTCTCGTTAAAGAATTGCGTGAAAAATCAGGTGCTGGCGTTATGGACGCGAAAAAAGCATTGGTTGAAGTAGAAGGCGATATCGAAAAAGCGATCGAATTGCTTCGTGAAAAAGGTATGGCTAAGGCAGCTAAGAAAGCTGACCGTGTAGCAGCTGAAGGTTTGACAGGTGTTTACGTTGATGGTAACGTAGCAGCAGTTGTTGAAGTTAACGCTGAAACAGACTTCGTTGCGAAAAATGCTCAATTCGTTGAATTGGTAAACACTACTGCTAAAGTAATTGCAGAAGGTAAACCAGCTGACAACGAAGCAGCTCTTAAATTGGTTATGCCTTCAGGTGAAACGCTTGAAGAAGCATACGTAAACGCAACTGCAACAATCGGTGAGAAAATCTCATTCCGTCGCTTTGCTTTGGTTGAAAAAACAGATGCTCAAGCATTTGGTGCATACCAACACAACGGCGGCCGTATCGGTGTTATCTCAGTTATCGACGGTGGAGATGAGACTCTTGCAAAACAAATCTCAATGCACATCGCTGCGATGAAACCAACTGTTCTTTCTTACACTGAATTGGATGAGCAATTCGTTAAAGATGAGTTGGCACAAATCAACCACAAGATCGAACAAGACAACGAAAGCCGTGCAATGGTTGACAAACCAGCATTGCCATTGTTGAAGTACGGTTCAAAAGCTCAATTAACTGACGAAGTGATTGCAGCAGCTGAAGAAGCTATCAAAGCGGAATTGGCAGCAGAAGGCAAACCAGAAAAAATCTGGGATAAAATCATCCCAGGTAAAATGGACCGCTTCATGCTTGACAATACTCAAGTTGACCAAGCTTACACACTTCTTGCACAAGTTTACATCATGGACGACAGCAAAACAGTTGAAGCTTACTTGAACTCAGTGAACGCTTCAGTTGTAGAATTTGCTCGTTTCGAAGTAGGTGAAGGTATCGAGAAAGCTTCAAACGACTTCGAAGCAGAAGTTGCAGCTACGATGGCAGCAGCTCTTGGTAAATAATTGGTAGTCTTCATTTTATCTTTTATTACTTCGACGAGCGAGGAAACGTTGTTTCCATATTTCCAACTTCAAATACTCCACTGGAGTATTTGAACTCGCCTTGCCGTACTTCAGTACAGCCTACGGCTCTTTTGAGGCGAACGTGGTTCGTACTATCTCCAGCCTTCAAAGGTTTCCCAAACCTTTGAAGCGAGTACTAAAAGCAAACTGAAAGACTACTCGACAACTCAAGAACTTCCGAAAGGGGGTTCTTTTTGTATTGAGGGTATTACTTCACGAATATGACTTACTTCGCAAGTTCGATCTCCAATCTTATACATGTACAAGCTGTACGGCTCTTTTGAGGCGAACTTGGTTCGCACTATCTCCAGCCTTCAAAGGTTCCCCAAACCTTTGAAGCGAGTACTAAAAGCAAACTGAAAGACTACTCGACAACTCAAGAACTTCCGAAAGGAGGTTCTTTTTTTGATAAATCGGTCTTAGGGCGGATGTCGGCTATGTTTGATTTGGTTATACTAGTATCAATCCTAAATATTTTTCATAATCTCCTTAAAAAGCACCGGCCACAAGGTCGGTGCTTTTTGCTAGCTTTCTAAAATATAAGTATATCCCAGCTAGGCTTGTTTGGATGTCGGAATTGGTCAGCCAAGCGCATGGCGATAGGATCGCAGTCATCAGCCTCAAAGCTAATTTGCTCATATTGTTCAAATAGGGAGCCAATAACTGCTTGGATGAAGGAATCAAAGCTTTGTACATCTTTTCCGCATACGTAGGCAATTTCATTGTTTTCTACGAAGGCCCAGTTTTCTGAGTCTGTATAAACTAGTTCAGGTAAATCCTTTTCGAATTCTTCTTGACTGGCAGTCCAAGGGTTGATGTCTTGATGAACTGTCTGATAGTGGTCAAAGAATCGCTGGCTAGCTCTTTGGTAGAGTGCGGTGCCTTTGCGAGCTGTGATGAGGTTGGTGGTGCCTGTCTGACTGAGATAGTCTTGTTTGGTCACTTGGAACTCGTAACATTTCCGTTTGCAGACAAAGCCAGCTGCGGTGAGGAAATGGATTCTTTCCTACTCTGCAGAGGAGAGCATAACCTGAAGAGTTTTTCTGTCTAAGGAAGTCTGTAGGGACTGGAAGAGCTGCTCTGCTATGGTACAATCGAAATCAACTAAATCCAGTCGCAGATAGGTATTGGTCTGGTGGTAGGGATTTTGGTAGCTGTGAATCTTGCCTACTGGTCTTCCTTGATAAGAGACGTGGAAGGTGTTGGCTTGGTAGGAAATGTCTAGCATTAGTCTTGTATAAAAGCTACAATTTCTTCTTCCGTCATGCTGGAGTCGCAGCGGACTTGGACCCCAGTCGATTTAGCGACCAAAAGACCAGGAACTGTAGGGACTTGGTAGTGGTCGCGGAGGGCCTGGAGTTCTGGACTGATTTGGCTGGAGTCGAGGAAGTGGACGGTCACTTGCTTGTCTTGGGCGACCTTATGGAGTTTTGGCGCAAAGCGGTTGCAGTAAGGGCAGGTTGCTCGTCCGATGAAAAGGATACCTCCGTCTTTGGCAGTTAGGAGGCCCTGTGCCTGCTCCACGGTTACGCTAGTAAAATCTTGAATGTAATCTTGGAAGTTCATAATGTTCTCCTTTTTTTCTTTTATTATAGAAAAAAACAGAGCAGATTTCAAAATTCTGCTACGGAAGGGACTGGGCTTTTGCTTTCAAAATTCGTCATTTTAGGGTATAATGGTCAAAGATAGTCAAAGAAAGAGGCGATACTATGGCGATGAAGAATACATCAGATTATATCGAAGAGCATATCAAAGCCATCTTGGACCAGGTTAATGTGGCAGAGCTGCGTCGGAGTGAATTGGCCAGTCGGTTTGAAGTGGTGCCAAGTCAGATTAACTACGTGATAAAAACCCGTTTTACAGCCAGCCGTGGTTATATTGTTGAGAGTAAGCGTGGTGGCGGTGGCTACATCCGCATTGGACGGATTACCTTTTCGGACAAGCACGAATTGGTTCATGATTTATTGAACAATATGGGCGAGCAGTTGTCTGCGACGGTCTATGCGGATATTCTACAGCTCCTTTTTGATGAAGGTTTGATGACAGAACGAGAAGGCAATCTCTTTTTGTCCACAGGCTCTGATGAAATATTAGGAAAAGATGCAAGTAGCATTAGGGCCCGTATGATGCGCCAGATATTACGGCGTTTAGATAGGAAAGAGGATTAATACATGAAAATTTCAACTGGTTTACAAAGAGTATTTGAAGATGCTCAGTTGGTCGCCCAACGTTATGCCTGTGATTACTTGGAAACCTGGCATGTTCTTTTGTCTTTCGTTATCAATCATGATACCGTTGCGGGAGCTGTCTTGGCAGAATATCCTGTTTCGATTTCGGATTATGAACATGCGACTTTTGTTGTGACAGATAAGGTTTACCGCGAAGAGTTGGATAGTTTCCGTATCTTGCCTTCTTCAAAACGTTTGGATGAAACGGCTAGTTTGGCCAAGAAAATTGCTGGAGTTGTCAAGGCCAAGGAGTTAGGTACAGAACATTTGTTCATGGCTATGCTCTTGGATAAACGTTCAACAGCTAGTCAGATTTTGGACAAGGTTGGTTTTCATTTTGAAGACTCAGATGATAAGATCCGTTTCTTGGATTTGCGTAAAAATTTGGAAGCCCGTGCAGGATTTACTAAGGAAGACTTAAAAGCAATCCGTAGTGTGATGAAGGGTGGGAAATCCAAGGCTACGAATATGGGACAGATGATGGGCATGCCTCCAGCTCCACAGACTGGTGGATTAGAGGACTATACTCGTGATTTGACCGCTTTGGCCCGTGAAGGCAAGATGGAGCCAGTTATTGGTCGTGATGCAGAAATCTCGCGGATGATTCAAATTTTATCTCGTAAAACCAAGAATAATCCTGTCTTGGTTGGGGATGCGGGTGTTGGTAAAACAGCACTTGCCTTGGGTCTGGCTCAGCGTGTGGCAGCTGGGGATGTCCCTGTCAGTTTGGCTAAGATGCGGGTTTTGGAACTTGACTTGATGAATGTGATTGCAGGGACCCGTTTTCGTGGTGATTTCGAAGAGCGGATGAATAATATCATCAACGACATTGAGGAAGATGGTCAAGTCATCCTTTTCATCGATGAGTTGCATACGATTATGGGTTCTGGGTCTGGGATTGATTCAACCCTGGATGCGGCCAATATTCTCAAACCAGCTCTGGCTCGTGGTACCCTACGTACAGTTGGTGCGACGACTCAAGATGAGTACCAAAAACATATTGAGAAAGACGCAGCCTTGGTACGCCGTTTTGCCAAAGTAACCATTGAAGAGCCGACGGTGGAAGATAGCATAACGATTTTAACTGGTTTAAAAGGAACTTTTGAGAAATACCACAGGGTCCGTATTGGACAAGCAGCTGTAGAGACTGCCGTGACCTACGCTAAGCGGTATTTGACCAGCAAAAACCTGCCAGATTCAGCCATTGACTTGCTGGATGAAGCCAGTGCAACTGTTCAAAATCGTGTGAAAGGGCAAGCTGAGGAAACAGGTCTGACAAGCATAGACAAGGCCTTGATGGCTAAAAAGTACAAGACCGTCAGCAAGCTCTTGCTTGAAGCGAAAGAAACAACGAAAGCTAGTCAAAACTATGACTTAGAAGTGACGGAAGAAGATATTTTAGAAACCCTTAGCCGCTTGTCAGGTATCCCAGTAGCCAAGCTTAGCCAATCAGATACTAAGAAGTATCTGAATCTGGAAGCAGAACTGCATAAACGTGTCATCGGGCAGGAAGAAGCCATTTCTGCAGTCAGCAGGGCCATTCGTCGGAATCAGTCAGGGATTCGTACAGGTCGCAGACCAATTGGCTCCTTTATGTTCTTAGGACCAACTGGTGTCGGGAAGACAGAGCTTGCTAAAGCCTTGGCAGAGGTTCTCTTTGATGACGAATCTGCTCTTATCCGTTTTGATATGTCTGAATACATGGAGAAATTCGCAGCCAGCCGTTTAAACGGTGCCCCTCCGGGTTATGTGGGCTATGAAGAGGGTGGCGAATTGACAGAAAAAGTTCGTAACAAACCTTATTCTGTTCTTCTTTTTGATGAGGTTGAAAAGGCTCATCCAGATATTTTCAATGTTCTCTTGCAGGTCTTGGATGATGGTGTTCTGACGGACAGTAAGGGACGTAAGGTTGATTTCTCAAATACCATTATTATCATGACGTCAAACCTGGGAGCAACAGCCCTTCGGGATGATAAGACCGTTGGTTTTGGTGCCCTTGATTTGTCTAAGGACCACAAGGAAGTGGAGAAACGCATTTTTGAGGAATTGAAAAAAGCCTATCGTCCAGAATTTATCAACCGTATTGACGAGAAAGTTGTCTTCCATAGCTTGACGGAAACTCATATGCAGGATGTTGTCAAGGTCATGGTTAAACCGTTGTTAGCTGTAACAGCTGAGAAAGGAATTAACCTTAAACTGCAACCGTCAGCCCTTAAGTTATTGGCTAAACAAGGTTATGACCCAGAAATGGGAGCTCGTCCTCTTCGTAGACTCTTGCAGACCAAATTGGAAGACCCATTGGCAGAAATGTTGCTCCGTGGTGACTTGTCTGCTGGTTCGACCTTGAAGGTTGGGGTCAAGGGCGAAGAACTCAAATTTGATGTGGTCAAATAGGAGGAAGAATGGTAGAACTAAGACCGCTTTTGGAAGAAGAGCGTGAGGAATTTATCCGACGCAATCAAGTGGTTTTTCGAGAAGCTTTGAAGGAAGAAATGCCAGAGGGGGAAGAGGTAATTAGCCGTGAGGAGATATTGGAAAGCCTGCTTGCCCCCTAAGGCTCAAGCCTTTCAGGTCTACTGGGAGACTGACTTGGTAGGCGGTGTCGTTGTGCAGATTGATTCAGCAACCAAGCGCAACTCCTTGGATTGAGCAATTGTTGACGTTTTCCAATCCTGAGCGGGATCCACGTGGCAGGATAATGACGCTTGCTCACTTGACCAGTCAGGTCTTGGACTTAGTCAAGCCAGGTCCAGATGGACGGGAGCCTATTATTATTGATGTGGATTTTAAAACATCGCAGTGCTTCTATGAAGGTCGAGCCTTGACGGCAGAGGATTTTGCCTTTGACCATTACGAGATTGTCACGACCTCCATTCAACGGATCCAGGGACGGATGAAGTGGAATCCTACTTTTCTAAATTTATTGTGTCAACCATTTAATATCTATACTGCAACGGAGTTGGTGAACGTCATTTCACCAGACAAAAAGATTGTCCACAATAATTTTTTGTCCAAATATGGAGAATTTGTTGAGGAAGTTGGGGAAGAGCGGTGGTCCAAACGCAAACCGCGAAGGTCTTACCCTAGTTTGTGAAATGAAAAAAGTCAACTCCTGATGGAATTGACACAAAGTTATCATACAGAATAGAACGGTTGTTACAAACTTAGGATGGTTTGAGGGAGTCTGGTAAAAACTTGATGACCTGAAACAGCTCCTGAGTTTTTCGTTTTCAAGCAATGTTTTGGAACTTTCATTTGGAACTTTTTGAACTAAAACGGTAAATTCTCAAAGTAAGTATAAAACAATCAAAAAACACGCCAAACACATGAAGAAAATTTTGTTTTCGGAAAACATACTTTCATATTTTATATAGTTTTTTAGCAAAAATTTATGCTATAATTAGTCTGAATTTGAGGAATTATTCATGACTAAATGTAAAAACTATGAAAATAAATTGAAAAAATGCATGTATCAAGAAAATGGTTACATGCATTTTCTTCATGCGTACGACGTGTAAAACAATCAAAAAAATGCTTGCACTTTCCAAACACTTATGCTATACTAAATTTGCAAGTTATGAAATCACCCTCCCCTCGATATTTAAGGGGGGGG
>NZ_ALMY01000030.1 GCF_000440115.1 Streptococcus suis YS56
GAGAACCAAAATATTGTATTGGATAAATTAAAGAAAATTGATGGCGTTAAAATTGTTCATGAGCATAAGGATGTTTTAACGGGAGCGTCTGTAGAGGTGGGCGAGAAGGTTTGCTTGATATAAAAGCCACTTGATTTTTTGGGGGTCGAGATATAATACTAATGTATGTACAATTTGTTGGGATAGCTATGTAATATACTACTCTTAAAAGTATTACTTGTCACGTATTAGAGTTGATGTATTCGAATTATAGTCTTTTAGCGCAAGGTAACGAGCTGTAGGCTACTTTTATAGTCTACTAACTGTAAAAGGTTGGAAATTGAGTCGCTTTGCTCGTTGAAGTAATCAAAAAGAAACGACTGATATGCGCTTGTTTAAAGTAGATAGACATTGATGTAGTAGAAAGGTAAAGCGAAGGAAGAGAAAGATGAAGCTGAGAAAAGAAGCTTATAAAATAGCTAAGTTATTATCAGTTACGCTACTAATTGCAAATAGTTTCTCTGGAATAGCAAGCGTCTTGGCAGAGGAACAAATCGCTAATGCTGACAGGACGATAAGGCGAACCTATATTGAGGATAAAAAAGAAGAAAAAGAGAAGTTATCACTTCGTATAGATGAGTCGTTGTCAAGTCCGAATACCTTGGGTTTAACCATAAGCGTAGATAAGCAGGGAATTGAAGATAACGGTTTAGTTGTCATTGCACAAAAAGGTCTGGAATTAAAGAAGGAGGCTTTGACTGAAGGCTGGGAATTAGATAACGCGTATAACGAAAATGACCTGATTTCCAACTCACAAACGCAAGAGGAAAATACTGTTTTAGGTAATTCAGATGAATTAGCGAAAAATGCAGAAACCCTCCCACCCTATGGGGAACAGTATCATTCCTACCGTTTGCTTCCAAAAGTTAATTCGGAAAATCTAGCTGATGAGTTAACGGTAAGTTTTACTAAAGTAAGTGACGTTGTAAAGGGAGAGTTTGTGGCAGTCATCAAAGAAGATGTCATCGCTTACTTTAAGTCTGAACCAAGTGTATTTAAAGACTACCCTAAAAAAGAAGTTACTACCTCCAGTGAAGATGTCAATGAGGTCAGTCCTGCCCAGGATCCTCCTACCTCTGAAACAGAAGGACAAACACCTGAGAGTCAAGAGTCACAAGCTAGTACAACAACTTCGGAAGCAGAGGGAACGGTAGCGGAGGCTGTTGATCAACGAGGCGCTATCCAGATTAAAGTCACAAAATCTACAGAGTCTACCCCAGCACAAGCAGAAGAGAAAGATTCGGCAAATAATGCTATTGAGGGTGCAGAATTTGAAGTGCGTAATATTGAGCAGAGCGATACGGTCTATACAGGACGAACAGATAAGGATGGTCTTGTAACCATTTCAAATCTCCCGCTAGGAACCTATACAGTTGTTCAAAAAACAACTGCGGATAATTATGAACTTTCTAAAGAAGAGACCGTAGTCTTATCAGAGGCTAATGTGACGAAAGAGCTAACGCTTGTTAATAATCTCAAGAGTTCTTTAATAACCTATGATATCAGTTCAATGCTAAGTGCTTCATTGGGGGGACGTTCAAAGAGAATGGCACGGTCATTGTTTGATGTTTCATTGTTTGCAGCGCCTACAGTAACAGGAACGACCACAACGACGACTACCACGACCGTATCTGGTAATAAAACAACCACTTATACACGTGAAGAATCTATCTTCAAGTACATCTTCAAGCCAATCACGATTTCAATCCCAGGTTTCTATCAGAGTTATGCACAAGATGGTGTCTTGAAGAAAAAGGAAGTAGTGGTTGACTCGGCTACTAATACCACAAAAATCATCTGGGAGTATACGACTACGGTAGGGGGCGCTAATAGCAATATCACCTCTATCAGAAATGCCTTCTCCACCACAACAGACTCAGGTCTAGGAGAACCACGAATTACCTCAGTCACAAAAAATGGCACTCCGATAACAACCAATACGACCCACTATGGAAGTTCCGACAATTTCAAATCGGCAACAGATAACTTACCAGTTGAAAATGGAACATACGTCTATACGATTGAAACTCCTGTAGTGATTCCAAGTGATAACTATAGTTTAGATTATCGTTCGGAAGTTACTGTTAATGCTCCAAAGGGAAGTAAACTTACCTATAATGGTACGTCAGTTACCTTAAGTCAAGCTGAAACGCGTACCTTATCGACAGCAGATACCATTACACTTCCAGCTAAAAATGACGGAGGTCCTTTAGGCGACTTAAAAGTTGATACGGTCAATACCTCGAACGTCAACCGTACCATTGGTAAGTATCGTGATGGCAATGACAAAGTCATCGAATGGACTAGTTCGCAACTAAATGATACCACAGATCCACAAACGTTTACATTCGACGTTGCTTTAGACAATTCACAGGCGGTTCATAACTATACAGTTTACATTTATACGCCGACCGCTACAGGTAGCTACACGGAAAGTTCTGCAACTGTTGTAACACCGACAAATAATCAAATTACAGTTACGGATGTTCCGCCAGGTGCTATTGCTCTAGTTAAGACGATAACGAATGTCACAAATGAGAAAGCTAACCATACTATTTCAGGAGCACAACTAGAGGCCCTGAAAGGTGACATTACCATACAGAAAAACTGGGAGACTGGTAGTGATAAGGTCGATGTGACCTTTACGGCAAATGGTGGAAGTTTAACCAATCGCACGGCAACAATTAGCGCAAATACGACACAAGTTACGATTGCTAATGTTGACAAGTTTTCTGGTACAGGAAGCACAGCGACTAAAAAGAGAATATACTATGAAATAACCGAAGCGGTTCCATCAGGTTACATTCTTTCTAGCAGACAGACAGACTGGGAAAATCTTTACTATGTCTTTACAAATAAAAAAAATAATACAATGACACCGATATTTCCAACGGGTACTTGTGGAAACTATGGAGTAACCAGTATAGACCCTGTCAGTATCAATTACGTTATGTATCAGTCAGGTTCTACTATTTGGGGTGGTTTTGATGGTTCGATGAGAATGAACTTGAAAATACCTGCTTTTGCGCGTGCAGGGGACTCATTTACGTTAGAACTGCCACCAGAGTTAAAGTTGAGTCATGTTGCCAATCCTAATAATGTATGGACCACTGTATCTGCAAATGGTAAGATGATAGCTAATGTATATCATGAAAAAGATAACTTACTTCGTTTTGTATTGACAGCAGATGCTTATTCTGTACAGGATTATTATGGTTGGTTTGAGATTGGTGCACCAACCAGTAATGTGATAAAAATTAACAACAGAGCAACGAACGAACTCTATAAAACAGGGGTCATCCCAAATCTTCCAGAGTGGTACACTACGGCTACTCGTAATCAGACATATGTTAGTAAGACGCTGAATTTCAAATCCACTTACAATGGAAGCGGGATGAATTGCGAAAAAACGGTACAGACAAATGGGACTTTAGATGCTACAAACACTGATCGTAGCGAAGGAGGACTGTCAAAGTTTGGAGGAATAAATAAATACCAATATAGCCAGACTGCCGATACGTTTACTTGGGAACTGGTCTATAATGCAGGTGGCGCAAATATAGGTAGTGCTAGTGGGGAACGGCGAAAATTTTGGGATTTTTTACATCCAGGTTTAGAACTATATCCTAATGGGAACGTATCAAGTAGTATTCCTCAATCTATCGAAATCTATGTAGCAGATGGTACCAAGGCTATGTCCTATTCCAAGGATAGTTTGGTGAAGTTAGATTATAAAGAGACTTCACAAAATGGAAATGTCCATCATTATGGTTTACCAGACAATAGTATAGGTGTATCGGTAAAGGTTTATAGCGAAAATAAATCCTATGCTGCATTTGATAATTTTACTAGTACTCACTCAATTGAATTTTACCATGATGGAAATACGGCCAATAAGGCAATTGTAGTTCGACTGACGGAGAGGAAAAAGTACCAAACGAACGGAATGTACTATAATGGTATGAGTGTTCATTGGAGAAGTCCGGTTATGGGCGATGGAAGAAAACAAAATATTTATCGTCGTGAAGGAGATACAGCCTCACGAGGTGGTGCTTATCCTGTAGATTGGTATAGCCTGAAATTGAAAAAAGTTACGAATGAAAATGGTCAAAAACGTCCACTAGCAGGTGCAGTTTTAACACTGTATAGAGGGACTGAGCCGTATCGAACTGCAGTTTCTGATGATGATGGGAATATTCAGTTTTCAGAGATAGCTGCCGGTACTTATACCTTTAGAGAAACGCAAGCGCCATCTGGCTATATCTTAGACCCGACAGAGCACAAGATTGTTATCACTAATAGTCAAAACATTACCATTGATGGCAAACAATACGATGCCAATAGTCCAACAGAAGTTGTCAATACCAAGCCAGCTACACTCCAAATCAATAAGTTTGAGCTTGGTGAAATTCAGCCACTAAAAGGTGCGGTCTTCAGACTTAAGAGCAAAAATGGTGGAAATTATGACATTACTATAGGGAATGATATTCCTGCGAGTCAGTTTGTTTTTGCAAACCTAACAAAAGGCACCTATACCTTGACGGAGACAAAAGCTCCAGCGGGTTATAAGCCGATTACTCCACTAGATATTGAAGTCTATGAGGAGAACGGTGAGCTAAAAATACGGAAATTAACAGATCTGTCCAATACTCAGACAGGTGCAATAGAGGTTGTCAACGGTAACTTTAGCATCGACGTTGTTGATGAGGACTTCAGTACCGAGTTTACAAAGGTGAATGAGCAAGGGCAACCACTTGCAGATGCAGTGTTTGAACTTCGTCAGATGACACAGACAGGTTATAAACGAGTGCTAACTGGGTTGACCTCAAATAGCCAAGGGAAACTTCATGTAGACCATTTACAAGGAGGCACAACTTACGAACTCTGGGAAACTAGTGCACCTTCAGGTTATAGCAAGCTAACCACAGCTGCCGCTCGATTCACCGTTTCTGACACAGGTACGATTACCTTTGCATCAGGAGGCAGTCAAATCACTAACCGCCCTCCAACTTATAAGGTGAAAGTGCAGAAAGTAGATGCACTGACTGGACAAAAAGTAACTGTGCAGACCCGCATCGGTATCACTGATAGCCAAGGGCATGTCATTGAGGGACAAATTTCAAACTTTACCAATGGAGAAGTAAGTTTCCCTAAAAACTTTGCCCCAGGAACATACTACATCAAAGAAGAAACAACTCCGTCTGGTTATATCGGCTTATCAGGTTTGGTACCATTTACCATTCGGGCAGATGGTGTAGTAGAAGTGTCTAGTGATTATCTTGAAGGTATTGATGTGACAACGAGCTCACCAGATACGATTACGATAAAAGTAAAGAACTATCCACTCGGAAAATTCAAAGTTAGCAAGCGTGTCAAAGGGATTAGTGATATGACCAATCTTATCACTGGGCAAATGACCTTTACGTTGACCAAGAATGATGATCCAAACGTCACCATCGTCAAACAGCAAGCTGCTAACCAAGACTTTGTCTTTGAAAACCTCCAGCCTGGGGTCTATACTCTGACAGAAACCCAAGCCCCATCTGGCTACATCAAATCGACAGAAACGTACACGATTCATGTTGATAGAGATGGCAGTGTGCGCTTCTATCCTAATTCAGACACTAGTAGTCACCTTGCGACTGGTTTACGTGTCATCAAGTCAGCTGAAATTGCAGCAGCCGCAACCCATGGTTCTAGCACAGAAGATAAGGCGCTAGACGGTACTTTGACAACTGGAGCCTTGTACCGATTGCCGAACTCGACATTGAATGAAGGTCAATGGTGGGGAGTGGATTTAGGTTCGGTTCAACGCGTGACGCAAATCCTCTTTGCGCAAGGTAAAAATGCTACAGATGGTAGTGACCGTGACAAGATGGATAGCTATACCCTTGAGTATTCATCAGATGGCATCACCTACCAATCACTTGGTGATTTCACAACGCTTGACCTTACTCAATCGGTAGATATCTATGCACGATACATTCGTGTACGAAATCTACAGACAGGAACAGGGAGATGGTTGGGAATCAGAGACCTGCAGGTAAGTGTTCGAGATGCTACCCAATCGATTGACGCAGGTGGAAGTAATGATACAGCCAATATTATTAAAATCGGTAACATCGAAAACCCAGAGTTCAAAATTGAGAAGGTTGATAGCAATAACACCCAAATCTCAAAACCTGTCATCTTTAAGCTCTACAAAGTTGACGATAGTACAACAGCAGATACTGTATCAAGTGTTACTCTTAATGACAGCAATCTTGTGCAAACCTTGACCTTTACAGGTCAAAGTAGCATGACTAGGTTAACTGCGACAGCTCTGGGCAAATATGTTCTTGTGGAAGCGCAGGCACCAGAAGGCTATGATGGCTTGACTGCCCCAGTCTTGCTGGAATTGGAGGAAACCACACGAGCCTATGACGTGACCCAACAAAAAGCTGTGACACGTTTTAGAGTTTTAAGTCAAACGAATTCGGTCAGCGTAGCAGATTTACCTGGTGTGAGTGGTGTTCTTGCGAACGCTATTAGCATTAAAGTAAAAAATACGCAAAAAAGCTATAACTTTAAAGTCATCAAGAAAGACTCGACGACAGATGCTGGACTGGATGCCCGTTTTGAACTTTATCGTGAAAATGGTAGTCGTGTCGATGCCGGAAATACGACGTCGTCTGGTGAGAACCTTGTCTTCCGTAATCTCAATCCTGGTGTTTATGTCCTCAAAGAGGTACGGACACCAAGCAATTACAATGGAATTGCGGATATTAAGGTACAGATTGCTGCCAATGGAACACTAACCGTTCTTGAAGGACCAGCAGAACTCTTGACGACCAGCAATGCAGATGAAAATCGAGAAATCCGCCTGACTGTAAAAAACGTTCCATTCCTTGAGATGAGCGTTCAAAAACTGAAAAAGGCGACAGGTATCAGTCTGGCAGGCGTTCGATTGAAAATAACTGCACTGGATCAAACACCTGCTCCAAACTTTAAAGATGTGACATGGCATCAAAATCATTATAGTGGTGTTGCTAACTCGACTGCTAAGACAGTAGAATGGACGACACGAGCTGATGGAGATGCAGTCTTCTTGCTTCCACAGGGGCGCTATAGATTGGAAGAAATGAGTGCTCCAGGTGGTTACAAACAGTTAGAAGCATTTACATTTACTGTTAATGCTTCCAATCAGATTGTACTTGGGGTGGATGCCCCTGCAAACCTAGTGGGGACTACAACCAAGGATAACCGTTTGTCTATCGTCCTTAAAAATGAGTTTGAGAAGAAAATCAAGGTTAAGAAAATAGACAAGACCAAACAAACGCTTCTCGCAGGAGCCAAGTTCAAGCTCTTTGCTTCTGACCAAACAACCCAGATAGGGGATGAAAAGACAACAAATAGCCAAGGTATTCTTGAATTTACTGTTACAGATGCAGGAACCTACTATCTCCAAGAAAGCCAATCACCAACAGGTTATGTGACCAACGGTAAAAAGTACAAGCTGGTGGTTGCAGAAGATGGTAGCGTAACGACAGATAATGGAGATGACAACTTTGCTATCGGTGACATTGATGCGACGGATCGCTCAACAACGATTACCGTTAAAAATGAACGTCGTAGCATCAAAGTGAAGAAACGTGACTACCATAATCCAGCGACTGGATTGAACGCTCGATTTGAACTCTTTACAGAGGATAATCGACCTGTAGTCATTGATGGTGTCGGTATGAAAGGCACTACCAGCAATGCGGACAATAGTATTACCTTCTCGAACCTGCCAGTCGGTATTTATATCTTGAAAGAGACAGTCGTTCCAACCGGTGGTTATAGACCAACCACTGAGTTGCGAGACATTAAATTCGAAATCCAAGCAGATGGAAGTCTGAGACTCATAGACTTTGATTCGAATATGGTAACGGTTGATGTGTCACAAGGGGCTACCCTTGAGATAACCGTCAAGAACTTCAAGTTCCTTGAGATGAGCGTTCAAAAACTGAAAAAAGCGACAGGTGTCAGTCTGGCAGACGTTCGATTGAAAATAACTGCACTGGATCAAACACCTGCTCCAAACTTTAAAGATGTGACATGGCATCAAAATCATTATAGTGGTGTTGCTAACTCGACTGCTAAGACAGTAGAATGGACGACACGAGCTGATGGAGATGCGGTCTTCTTGCTTCCACAGGGGCGCTATAGATTGGAAGAAATTAGTGCACCAAGTGGTTACAAGCAGTTAGAAGCATTTACATTTACTGTTAATGCTTCCAATCAGATTGTACTTGGGGATGGTGCCCCTGCAGACTTAGTGGGGACTACAACCAAGGATGGTCGTTTGTCTATCGTCCTTAAAAACGAGTTTGAGAAGAAAATCAAGGTTAAGAAAATAGACAAGACCAAGCAAACGCTTCTCGCAGGAGCCAAGTTCAAGCTCTTTGCTTCTGACCAAACAACCCAGATAGGGGACGAAAAGACAACAAATAGCCAAGGTATTCTTGAATTTACTGTTACCGATGCAGGTACCTACTATCTCCAAGAAAGCCAATCACCGACAGGGTATGTGACCAACGGTAAAAAGTACAAACTGGTGGTTGCAGAAGATGGTAGCGTAACGACAGATAATGGAGATGACAACTTTGCTATCGGTGACATTGATGC
>NZ_ALMY01000031.1 GCF_000440115.1 Streptococcus suis YS56
TGATAACAGTATTACCTTCTCAAACTTGCCAGTCGGCATCTATATCTTGAAAGAGACAGTCGTTCCGACCGGTGGTTATAGACCAGTCTCAGAATTACAAGATATTAAGTTTGAAATTCAAGCAAATGGTACCTTGAGACTGATTACCGCAGATACCAATATGGTCAGCGTTGACGCTTCTCAAGGCAATACCATCGAACTCACCATAAAAAACTTTAAACAATTTACCTTTAAACTCCAAAAAACCGACAGCGGTGATGAAAATCATCTACTGGATGGCGCACGGTTTACCATCTATCGAGATGCAGATAATAATGGTGTGGAGGAAGAAGTGGTAGCGAGTGGTGTCACCACAAACGGTGTCTTTGAAACCCCGCTCAGCTTTGGTTACTACATTTTACAAGAGACCACTGCTCCGACAGGTTATCAAGTAAACACCAAAAAATATCGCTTCCAGATAAACCATGATGGCACGACCTTCCTGCATAATGGAGACGACACGGTGACGCTAGCGGAAAGAGCAGATGGGAACAATATTGTACTCTTCACCATGAAGAATACCAAACAAACCAGCTATTTCAAACTCGCTAAACGTGATTACAGAGATAGCACTCAACGCTTGGAAGCCACCTTCGAGTTGAAGGAAGCAAACAAGGCAGACGCTATCCCGATTGTCAAGCAAACGGCGACGACAGGAGATGACGTCAGCTTTGAGAATTTGGATTTAGGAAAAAACTATATCCTCAAAGAAACCATAGCCCCAGACGGCTATCAACTCATTCAAAAAGAATACCGTATCGATGTCGGAACAGACGGAGCCATCACCATCCACGATGGAGGCGACCTTGTCAGTCTGGACGGTACGGATACACACCTGATTATCGTGAAAAACCTCCGCAAAGGAGAATATCCGCAAGCAGGTGGAATGGGCGCAATCCCATATCTTGCATTAGGGGGGGTGATGATGTTACTGGCTCTTGCCGTCGAGCTAGGAAAAGAAAAACGTTGGAAACATATACGTAAATAGGCTACATATCATTTTATCTTTTATTACTTGGTTAACTGGTTTTGACGTACTTTAGTACAGTCTGCAGATTTTGACACGAACTGCGTTCGTTCGATTTCCACCCACCAACTATCTCCCAGATAGTTGGTGCTAGTAATAAAAGCAAACTGAAAGATTAAAAAAGAAAAGGAGAAAATAGTGAAAAAGTTAACAAAAGTATTCTCCCTTTTGACCGTTCTTCTAACGATTTTCGGTCCATTGGGAAATCTTCGACATTTAGTACATGCGGATGATACGCAACAAACGAAGGTTGTGGTGCATAAGGTCTTGATGAGTAAAGAAGATTTTAATAATTTCGATCATGATACTAAGCAACAAACTCACAAGTATGATGGTACACAAATTCAACAAAATACATTCACAGACTATTTTGGTCAATCTGCTAAAGAAATCGAAGGTGTCAACTTTAAAGTTTGGAAGAAAGTTGATCAAGCAGAAGTTGGAGTGACCAAAACTGGCACTGAATTAGGCATCGCTGGTGAAGGTGCAGCAGAGAACTATAAATTATTTGAAGATACTGGAGATAAAAAATACGGTACCGAAGGTGTAGTTACTGGTGCAGATAGCTCAGGTGCTACATTTATTCTTGAAAATGGCACTTATATCTTTGTAGAAGATAAGGTAGCATCACCTTACTACAACAAGCAAGAAGGTAATGATAAAGGTAGTGAATTGACAGAAGCAAAAGCAGTTCCTTTCCGTCTTGTTCTACCAGTTACTCGTCCAGAAGGAACAGGTTACTTTGATGTGAACAATCCACTCCACGTTTATCCAAAGAACACAGAGGATAAACCGACAGTGACCAAGCAGTTCGCTGACGCTAAACAATCACCTAGAAATGTTGAAATCGGTGAAAAGATTCCATATAAAATCACAACTGAAATTCCAAAAGGTTCTTCTTATAAGACGATTGTCTGGGAAGACTTGATGGTTGAAGGTTTGGATTTTGTTGAAGGTTCATTAGTTGTAGCTGAAAAAAGTTTAGCAGCTTTTGATAAAGGTACGCATTATAACATCGTTGAGACTAAACGTGGCTTTACTGTAACAGTAACACCAGCTGGTTTAACAGCCATTGAAAATGCTGCTAAAACAGATAAAGTGAATATCACTTTACGATATGAAGGTATCCTAAACGACTCAGCTAAGGTTGACGTTGAAATCCCTAACGAAGTGAAATTCCACTATGGTAACCGTCCACGTACCTTCACTGATACAGAACCAGAACCTGTGACACCGAATGGTGAAAACAAAATCAGAGTAACTAAAAATTGGTTAAATAGCCAAAATAAAACAACCATTACCTTTAACGTATACGAGAAGGATACTGGTGTGAAAGTCGGATCATTTACAATGGGTCCAGAAGAAACTTTTAAGGAGTATTCAGAAGGTCTTAAGCAGGGCAAAGAATATATTGTAGTCGAACAACCTGTTGACGGTCATATTCCATCCTATACAAAAGAAGTGGGAGAAGATAAGAAACATATTCTTTCCGTAACCAACAACCCGTCAGACAACCCACCTCCGCTAGTGCCAGATAAACCAAAAGTTATCACTCACGGAAAACGTTTCATCAAGACGGATAATCAAGACAACTTCGGTGGTGAAAAACTTCTTGGCGCAGAATTTGTGGTGACAAATGACCAAAATCAATATTTGGCTTTGAAATCAGCAACTACACAAGCTGAAGCATTGCGGAATTATAATCAAGCAGAACAAGATTATCTTGCATCTGTGAAAGCAAATGATGGCCAAGCCGAAGCTAAAAAAGCTCTTCGCGATGCAGCCTATGAAGCACTGAATATGCAGTGGGAGTGGGTAGCAGAAAAAAATCAAGCCTTTACATTCATTTCATCTAAAGATGGTAAATTTGAAGTTAAAGGTCTTAAAGCAGGTCAATACGAACTTGTCGAAACAAAGGCTCCAGAAGGATATGCATTACCAAGTGATACGATTCCATTCCAAGTTAGCCGAGGTTCTTGGGGTGAAGGTGAAGAAGTAACGACTGCTAACTTCCAACAAGTGAAAAACAAAAAGATTACCATTCCACAAACTGGTGGCATTGGTACCCTTGTCTTCACAGTTGTCGGTTTGAGTGCAATGGTATTTGCATTCATCGCGATGAAAAAACGCCAATCTGAAGAAGCATAATCAGGAATAGAAAAGGAGGGTCTGATGAGGATTATTAAACAGCTAGTCTGTTGCATAATTGCACTGGTCTGTTCGTTGTCTCTGCCCTCTCTTTTGGTTCAAGCAGAGGATACCTATTCTATTCAGGTCGGCATTTCCTTGCCAGAGCATGTGGATGCGGGCAAGCTAGATTTGAGTCTCGAAGCCTGGTATCTGCCGGAGGGAGATCGAGAGACTCCCGAGCAACTGGCAGAGAAACTCTATGCCCTGAGTCGAGCGGATCTAAGTCAGCTGTATGGACAAGCCCAGCTTTCCGACCCCATGACTCCTCAAGGATTTGTAGGTTTTTCTGGTCTGAAAAAGGGCTGGTACTACATTCGACAGCAGGGGGCAGCAACTACCATTGAGGTCATTCCCTTTGTCCTCCAGGTAGACGGACGCCTACAGACCATACAGGCTAAGGTTGGACTACCGGGGAAAAAAGTGGGTTATAGGAATTTTCTCAAGGTTTCTACCAGTACAGCCCCCTTGGCAGGAGCGGTTTTCCAAGTCTTGGAAGAGGTGGACGGTCAACTGAGGCAAGTGATGATTGACGGCAAACCCTATCATCTGACCTCGGAAAATGGTGGTCACCTCAAAGTAGGACCGCTCCCCTATGGTACTTATTATCTGAAAGAGGTCAAGGCTCCTGCAGGCTATATTCTAGCCCAAGATACGATTCCTTTTGAAATTACTTCGGATTCACATGTGTCTGAAATTGTTAAAATCAAGAACAAACCCGTCACACCTCCCGGTATTGAAATCCCATATACCGGAAATGCGGTGGTCATAGCGGTTTTATCGCTAGGCATTATTCTCTTCTTGCTAGGCTATCGTTTGGTTACTTATACGAAACGATAGTGCCTGACAGACTAAGAACAAAGGAAAAATCTCATTGTCAGGTTGAATCTGTGGCAATGGGATTTTTTTCGGTTTAAAGGAGAGGCATTGCCCATACTATGCGAGGGGGTTTGTGGTATAATATAGGGTGAGAAACAGTCTTATATCGTCATTTAGTTTTTCTTTTATTACTTCGTTAACTCGCCTTGTCTAACTCCAGTTATGCCTGCGACTCGCTATCTAGTACTAAAAGTGAACTAAAGGACTATACTCCTCGAAATCAACAGTATCCGTTGTCAAGAACTTATCAACAAGTCTTTGTCTTCGGTTTGGGTTTTCGTTGAGCATAGACTGAAAAAACTCTAGAAGATTCAATGTGTGTTCACAAAGTTGAAGGAAAGACGATGCAAGATGCTTGCAGTGGTATCATAACAAAAAATGTAGAAAAGCCATGAAAAAAAATAAGAATCAAATACAAAAAAAGTCAGATAAAGTGACAAAGAAAAAAAAGAAGAGTAACCTCCCGTTTTATCTAATATTTTTAATCGGATTGGGGATTTTACTCTATCCACATATTTCCAATTTTTATTATCGGTACGAGGCTGATCAACTAACGACTTCTTTCGACCAAGAAAAACAAAACTTAACGACCAAAGAGGTTCAAGAACGGATGGATTTGGCTCGAGCTTTTAATGAAAGCTTGAATAATGTGGTCTCTGAAGACCCTTATACTAAATCACGTCATGAAGCTGGACGGGCGGAGTATGCACGGATGTTGGAATTGCATGAGAAAATGGGATATGTTGAAATTCCAAAAATTGATGTAAAAATACCTATTTATGCAGGAACCTCTGAAACCGTGTTACAAAAAGGTGTTGGTCACTTAGAAGGAACTTCTTTACCAGTTGGGGGAAGTGATACGCATACAGTCTTAACTGCTCATACAGGTTTGCCGAAAGCTCGCCTATTTACGGACTTAACCAAGGTAAAAATCGGCGATACTTTCTATATTCACAATATTGCAGAAACGTTAGCTTATAAAGTAGACCAAATATTGGTTGTTGAGCCAACTCAGTTTGACGAACTTTTGATAAAACCTGGGCAGGATTATGCGACGTTATTAACTTGTACACCTTATATGGTAAATACACACCGTTTATTGGTTCGTGGTCATCGTATTCCTTACGTTGCGGAAGACCATCTTAAAGCAGCTGAAAATGCAGAGAAGCGTATTCTTATCCGTTATCTTCTGTATGCTTTGGGAATGTTGGTGATTATTTTGTTGATTATCTTATTTACAAGAAGACGGAAAAAGAAAAAGCAGGTAGAGAAGTTTGAGAATGATAAAACGCTCACAACATAAAACGAAAAAGGGGAAATCCAAACAATCCATACTCCTGAAACTCCTATTTCTCTTTGGTTTAATAGTGACACTGTATCCTTGGATTTCACAGTTTTACTATCGCTATGATTCTGATCGTGAAATTCAGTCGTTTTATGAACAAGCCCAACAGTTACCGAGTGAGGAAGTTTTAAAAAGATTGGAACATGCTAGGGCCTATAACCAGACATTGGACCCTCGCAAGCTACAAGATCCCTACACAGAGGAAGAAAAAGCTGGAGTTGCAGAATATGCGCGCATGCTTGAGGTTAAGGAAAAAATTGGTTTTGTGGAAATTCCAAAAATCAATGAGCGGATTCCCATTTATGCTGGGACAACTGAATATGTATTACAAAAAGGGGCCGGACACTTAGAGGGGTCGTCATTGCCGGTTGGTGGTGAAAGTACTCACACTGTCATAACAGCTCATCGTGGTTTGCCCAATGCTTCCCTGTTTACCAATCTCGATCGTCTCAAAGTCGGGGATCAGTTTTACATTCATAACATCGCAGAAACACTAGCTTATGAGGTGGATCAAATCTTAGTTGTTGAGCCGAGTGACTTCGATCCTGTCTTGGTACAGGCTGGAAAAGACTATGCTACTTTATTGACCTGTACACCGTATATGATCAACAGTCATCGTTTGTTGGTACGTGGGCACCGTGTTCCTTACGAGCCTGAAGTTGCCAAAGAGGAAAAACCAGTATTCTTTTTGGATATGCTAACGCTATCCTACTTAATAGCTTTACTGATTATACTAGTGATTGTTGCTATCCTCTATCTTCGCCGTAGGAAGAAGAATCGGAAGGTAAAAGTGAAATGATGAAAAAAATTGGCTACATTCTCATGCTGATTGGCTTATTACTGCCGTTAGTCTTACTGACGAATATGTCTTTGCATGAGTTTCAGACCTATCGACACTATCAGTCTTACCAAAGCCGTTCGACATCATTTTCGTCAGAGCAAAAAGCGGCAATTGATACTTATGAAGAACAAATCAGTAGCGGAGATATCCCAACAATTGACCCTTTTGCAGAAAAGAATAGTTCGGATAGTAATTCTGTTGTTGTTCCCGCTTTGGAAGGTGGTGTGATTGGTTATCTGAGCGTTCCAAGTATTGAAATTCGCCAGCCGATTTATATCGGAGCCACAGCCCAGCATTTAAATGATGGAGTCGCTTCTGTTATTGGAACGGATTTGCCAGTCGGTGGAATCGGTCGTCGAAGTGTTATCGCAGGCCATCGTAGTTGGTATACTGATTTAAGATTCTTTCGACTATCGGAACTAAAAGAGGGAGATAAGATTTTTATTGAAATCGGTGGGACAACACTGACGTATTTGGTCAAAAATGCGGAGGTCATTAAGGCGACCGATTGGCAAAAATTATTACCTGTTGAAAATCAAGATATGTTGACGCTGTTGACGTGTGATCCGTTAGTTCCTCCATTTGACTATCGCTTGTTGGTAAATGCTTATCGAGAACCTGATGTAAGTGAAGTCGTGAAAGAAGAAGTAACGGGTCAAGAAAATAAAGACGAGATAAAGCAGTATGAAAATAGCTCAATTAGTAGTGTGCTTTACATAACTGTTCTGGGGTGGCTTCTGTTTCTGTATATCTTGTATTGTTTTATTAGGTTATTAACTAAGGCTTCATGTCAGGGGCTTCGATAGCATCGTCGATTGTAGCGGATGTCAGTGCACTTTTATTGCCACGGATTCGCCAAATGACACCACCAGAAAGCATGACTAGGATGGATTTGCTGAGAATCATTTTGATGAATACTGCTACCTCTTTGATTGATGTTCTAGATTCATCTGGGCATGCTTTGGAAAATTCTCCGAGACAACAAGGTGCTGGTCTGTTGCAGATTGATAGAGCCTTTGAAACAGATGTGATTCTTCACCACCGTCTAAAAGGAGGGGTGGAATTAAAAGAAATAGGGCGTGAGACAGAATTTGAGGTAACCTTGGAAAATCTAGGAAACCAACAAAGAAGCTTTGCTATTTCAGCTGGGAAAGTATTGACTAGTCAAGATGTTCCTATTGATAGGATAGGACGTTCTGGAGAAGTAGTTAAAGAGATTCATGCGACAGAAATCAAGGGCTCGAGTATTCATCTTTCTGAGCAATCCATTCAACTGGGTCCGAAAGAGAAGAAAACTATTCGCCTGAGATTGGATGCAGGAGAAGCGAAAGACCAGTTTGCAGACGGGTATATTTACTTCAAATCATTGACGGAGGGGCAGCCTGACATCAGCATACCTTATTTTGGCTTTGTTGGGGACTGGTCAAAAGAATGTGGCTTTCAGATTGTGGAATTTTTCTATCCCGCTCATCCAATGGAACATGTGCCTAATTTTCCAGATGCAGAATTGTTCATCCGTTTTGAAAAACGGATGAAATAGTTGGAGAGGTGAGCTTGCTCGCCTCTTTAGCAAGTAGAAAGGAAATCTATGAATCAAACCATAGCTGTTGTTTTCGGAACCTTTGCTCCCATGCACAAGGGACATTTGGATTTGATCGAGCGAGCAAAGTTGGCCTGTGGTCAGGTTTGTATTGTGGTGTCAGGATATGACAAGGACCGTGGGGATTTGATTGGTTTAGATTTGATCAAACGATTTCAATTTGCACAAGAGCAGTTTAAGGAAGATGATTTGGTCAGAGTTCATGCCTTGGATGAAACGGACTTGCCTCCCTATCCAGATGGTTGGGACCTTTGGTTAGACCGCTTGCTTGGTTTATTGGATTTGTCTGAACATCAAGTACCAGTCTTCTATGTGTCTGAGGAAGAATACGCTCAGGAACTGCAAAGTCGAGGCTATCAAGCTCATTATAGTCCTAGAAAATTTGGTATTTCAGCGACCCTCATTCGCGAGAGTCCAGAGAAGTATCGAGACTCTATTGCCCCTGCCTTTGTTGGCTTTTTTGAAGATGGGGAAGATATGTAATCAGTATAGAAAAAAACGCATAAAATCAGGTTACAACCTTGGTTTATGCGTTTTTTTTATGTTTCGTTTTAACGAATGTCTAACTACTCTGGTTTTCTTATTTAGCAATCCGTTCTTGATAGGCTTCTCTGGCTTGATCAAAGAGTTCTTGTACCTGCTCAATGGTTTCTGCCTTGGCAACGGCTCCGCGGATCTTGGCAGCACCTGCTGAACCACGGAGGTAGTGAGGGGCAAGACCACGGAATTCACGGACGGCAACTGACTCGCCTTTGAGATTAGTCAATCGGGTCAAGTGATCGAAGGCGACATCAAGTTTATCTTCAAAGGAGAGGTCGGGCAGGACTTCTCCTGTTTCAAGATAGTGGTTGATTTGATTGAAGATATAAGGATTGCCCATAGCAGTTCGTCCGACCATGACGGCATCAGCTCCGACTTCCTCGATTCGCTGGCGGGCATCTTCTACATTACGGATGTCACCGTTTGCGATGAAGGGAATCTTGGTCAGGCTGCCAGCTACCTTGGTGAGGGTTTCCAGGTCAACGGTTCCTGTGTACATCTGCTCGCGGGTCCGTCCGTGCATGGCCAGGGCAGACACACCGGCACTTTCTGCGGCCAAGGCATTTTCGACCGCCAGGTCGGTATTGTTCCAACCTGTCCGCATCTTAACAGTCAAGGGAATATCGAGGACCGAGGTCACTTCCTTGATGATGTGGTAAATCTTGTCGGGGTCCTTGAGCCACTTGGCACCGGCCTCATTTTTAACAACCTTGTTGACAGGGCAGCCCATGTTAATATCTACGATATTAGCCTTGGTGTTGGTTTGGATGAAGTCGGCAGCTCGTTTTAGTCCTTCGGCATCACCGCCGAAAAGCTGGATAGACATAGGGTATTCGTTGTCGTCGATATGGAGCATGTGGAGGGTCTTCTCGTTGTTGTAGAGAAGGCCTTTTTCAGAAATCATTTCCATAACGACCAGACCTGCGCCCATTTCTTTGGCAATGGTGCGGAAGGCTGAGTTGGTCACGCCAGCCATTGGGGCTAGCACGCAGCGATTGGGGATTTCCACATCACCAATCATAAAAGGGGTGTTGAGATTAGCCATTGATGAGTTCCTCCAAATCGTTTTCGTCAAAGTGGTAATGGGTCTGGCAGAATTGACAGGTGATGTCTACGCCTTTGTCCTCGTCTTTCATCTCTTGCAGGTCCGCTTTTGGCAGGCTGGCTAGAGCATCGAGGAAGCGGTCTTTAGAGCAGTCGCAGACAAAGCCGATTTCCTCTTCTGACAGGCGTTTGAAGTCGTCGTCGCCATAAATGGCGGATAGCAGAGCTTCTATGTGGTTTTCAGAAGCCAGCAAGCTCGAAATGGCAGGCATTTCCTGGATGCGTTTCTCGAAACGGGCAATTTCAGCCTCAGTCGCACCGGGAAGAACTTGCAGTAAGAATCCGCCAGCAACCTTGACCTTGTCTTCTTCGTCTAATAATACGTTCAGTCCCACCGCAGAAGGTGTCTGCTGGCTGTCTGTTAGGAAGTAGGCAAAGTCTTCACCGATTTCACCAGAAATCAAAGGTGTCATGGAATTGTAGGGGTGACCTGTTCCGTAGTCTGTGATAACCAGGAATTGCCCGTTGCCCACAAGAGGCCCAACGATGACTTCGCCAGTCGCTGTCCTTTTGTAGTCCAAGTCTGGATTTTGAATGTAGCCCTTGACCTGACCTTTGGTATTAGCAACGGAGATGATAGCCCCAACAGCACCGCTAGCTAAGATTTTCAGAGTGATCTTAGTATCACCTTTTTCATTGGCAGCCAAGATCTGATTGGCAATGAGGGTGCGACCCAGAGCAACGGTGGATGACGCCATAGTGTCGTGTTTTTCTTGAGCCGTTTTTACGGTTTCTGTGCTATCTAGCACAAAGGCACGGAAATGCCCGCTTTTTGATAGTGTTTTAATAATTTTATCCATAAGGATTATTATAGCACAAGTCGGGAAAATGGGGAAAGGGAGAGGTTTTGAGAAGGTTATTTATAAGATAACCACTCAACGCCAGATTTCTCAGCTTCTTCCAGCATAAGCTCATCTGGGAGTTGGTCGGAAATAATAGCCTTGTACTGTGAAAGGTTGTTGATTTTGAAGAATCCTGTCTGGTGAAATTTGGAACTATCTATGAGAAGGATGGTCTCTTTTGCTCGATCAATGACGCTTTTTTTGGCTAAGGCTTGACTAAACGATGCTTCATAGACAAATTCTTTATCAATACCTCGTGCGGAGCAAAATGCCAAGTCAACATTGAAGTGGTCTAACAAGGTATTTTCGATCGCATGGTTCACAACTGACGCAGAGTGATGTTTAATTTCTCCACCAGTAATGAAGATTTTCATTGTTGGATTAGCAAATTCTGACAAACGTTGAGCAGTGTTCAGTCCATTTGTAAAAATAATTAAATTATCAATTTTTGTGAGGAAGTTACAGAGTTCGTAAACAGTGGTACTAGAATCCAGGTAGATACACATGCCTGGGCCAATAAAATCTTTTGCCATATCCGCAATCATTTTTTTAGCCAGTCTATTTTCTGATTCTCGAATAGTGTGAGATAGTTCAATCGTGTTGAAGGAATTTAAGATGACCTCGCCATGTTGTCGCTTGAGGAAGCCTTGCTGCTCAAGGAAAATTAGATCACGGCGTAGAGTTGATACACTGGAATAGGTCGACTTCTCTAATTCTTTTACCCCTATACGTTTTTTAACTTGTAAAATGGCCTTGATGTCTTGGATTCGTTGTTCTTTGCTCATGGGGAAAACCTCCTTTTTTGTTTTATTATACATAAAAAACCAATATTTTTGAACAATATTTCAATATATTTTTGAAAAAATGACCATTTTCCAACTTTCTGTTCAAGTATTGAAATGAAGTGTTCAAGAATCTATAATAAAAAATGTAAGCGATAACATTCTAGGAGGAAGACCTATGGAATCTGTTTTAGCAATTGATCTAGGAGCTACCTCGGGCAGGGGAGTCCTTTACTGGATAGAGGACGGATTACTGAAGGCAGAGGAATTGAGCAGATTTGAAAATATTCCAATCAAAGAAAGAGGGAATCTCTGCTGGAACAGCCATCAATTAATGGAACATATTGTCCATGCTATTAAGCTAGCCCAAGAGAAAAGTGACCTGCAATCGGTAGGTATAGATACTTGGGGTGTGGATTTTGCTTTATTAGATAGTCAGGGAGAATTGATAGCTCAGCCAGTTCATTATCGTGACAGTCGGACCAATGGAGTACTAGAAGAAATAGGGAGCTACTCCTCCTTAGAGGAGCTCTACTATAAAACAGGTAACCAAATCATGGAAATCAACACACTATTCCAGTTGATTCGTTTAAAGAACAGACAACCTGATCAGTACTATAAGGCAGATAGATTAGTGATGGTGTCTGACTATCTGAACTATATGCTTACAGGACAAATAGCCATTGAGAAAACCATTGCTTCTACAATGCAGCTACTCAACCCTTATACCAGAGAATGGAATAAAGAGTTATTAGCTAGTTTTGAAATAGCTGACAATCTATTTCCATCCTTGGTTAAACCCGGAAATATTCTTGGAAGGATACAAGAAAAATGGGGGCTCCGTGCTTCCAAAGTCATCAATGTCTGCCAACATGATACAGCAAGTGCAATCGCATCCATTCCAGACGATGAGGAGAGGGTACTCTATATTTCATCAGGGACATGGTCTTTAATAGGGACTGTTTTAAGTTCCCCTCTGATTAGTAAGGAGAGTTACGACAAAGAATTTACGAATGAATTTGGAATAGATGATAGTATAACATTCTTGAAGAACTGTACAGGTTTGTGGATTTTTGAAGAATTAAGAAGACAGTTTAAGGAGCAAGGACAAGAATACTCGTTCCAAATGATTACGGAAATGATTGAAAATTGCCAAGAAGATGTCGCTAGGATTGATACAGAAAATCCAGAATTTGTTAGTGCAGGCAATATGATAGAAAAAATTACCGCCTATGCACAGAGAACTAACCAAGTTCTTCCATCCAGTCCAGCTCACTATTTCAAAATAGCTTATTATGGTTTGGCGGAGAAGTACAAACAAGTGATTTCTGAACTGGAAGATCTGTTAGGTTATTCTTTTGAAAAACTCTATCTATTGGGCGGAGGTTCTAAGTCGAACTATTTCTCACAATTAGTAGCAGATGTGACAGGAAAGACTGTGGTTACTGGTCTGTATGAAGCAACTTCAATTGGTAATGCACTCGTTCAATTTAAGGCTCTTGGATGTGTTAAAGATATGAAAGAAGCCAAGAAACTTGTAAAAGAGTCTATAACATTTAACTATTTCTACCCAAAAGAGGAGGAAGAAAATGACACTATATCCTAAAATTGGAATCCGTCCAACCATTGACGGTCGACAGGGCGGTGTAAGGGAATCCTTGGAAGAAAAAACCATGCAGATGGCCCTAGCTGCTAAGGATTTGATTGAGTCCAATTTACGTTATGCAGATGGAACACCTGTTCAGTGTTTGCTGGCCAGTCGAACCATTGGTGGTCAGGGCGATGCAGGTATTGTCTACGATGAGTTTGCTCGTGACAACGTAGTTGCTACCTTATCTGTCACACCAAGTTGGTGCTATGGGACAGAAACCATGGATATGGATCCACATACGATTAAGGCTATTTGGGGCTTTAATGGGACAGAGCGGCCTGGTGCAGTTTACCTAGCCGCAGCTATGAGTGGCTATGCTCAAAAGGGTTACCCAGCATTCAAGATTTATGGTCATGATGTTCAGGACTTGGATGACAATAGTATTCCTGCTGATGTAGCTGAAAAAATCTTGCTATTTGCCAAGGGGGCGATCGCTGCTGGTCAGATGAAAGGCAAGTCCTATGTCAACATTGGAGCTTCTTCAATGGGGATTGCAGGTTCTCAGGTTACTACTTCCTTCTTTGAAGACTATCTGGGAATGTTGGTCGAATTTGTGGATATGACAGAAATCCTTCGCCGTATGGAGTTGGAAATCTACGATAAAGAAGAATATGAAAAGGCCCTTGCTTGGATCAAAGAATATTGTAAAGAGGGTGTTGACATCAATGCAGGCAAGGAATTCCCAGAAGTGATTACCAAGTCCAAGGTGATTCCAGCTGACAAGGATTGGGAATTTATTGCTAAGCAAACCTTGATTATTCGAGACATTCTCTTTGGAAATCCTCGATTGGCAGAGATTGGTTGGGAAGAGGAAGCTCGTGGTAGAAATGCTATTTCAGGTGGTTTCCAAGGTCAACGGCAATGGACTGACTGGTTGCCAAACGGAGATTTCGCTGAAGCAATCATGGCTTCTACCTTTGACTGGAATGGACCACGACCTGTCACTGCCTTTGCAACAGAAAATGATACGTTAAATGCGACCGCCATGCTATTTGGAACCCTCCTAACCAACAAGGCTCCAATCTTCTCTGACGTTCGAACTTATTGGAGCCCGGAGGCGGTCAAACGAGTGACTGGTCAAGAACTAACAGGTCGTGCAAAAGATGGCATTCTTCACCTGATCAACTCAGGTGCTTCAGCCCTTGATGGAAGTGCCGCGGCACGAGATGAAGCTGGTCAGCCAACCATGAAAGAATTTTGGAATATGACGGAGGAGGATGTCAAAGCTTGTCTGGAAGCGACAGACTGGTGTCGAGCTAACTATGAATATTTCCGTGGTGGCGGTTATTCTTCTCACTTCAAAACTCAAGGAGAGTTGCCTGTGACCTTGATTCGTGTCAATCTAGTCAAGGGTGTTGGTCCAAGTTTACAGATTGCCGAAGGCTACACTTGTCCATTGGATGATGAAGTGCATCGTATCTTGGATGAGCGGACAGATAAAACATGGCCAACAACTTGGTTTGCTCCGAATCTTGGAGAACCTGGTTTTGAAACGGTCTATGATGTCATGAATCATTGGGGGTCTAACCACGGAGCCTTTGTTCATGGACACATTGGTGCGGAAGTTATCACTTTGGCAAGTATGTTGCGAATTCCTGTAGCCCTCCACAATATTCCAAGGGAACGAATTTTCCGTCCAAGCATTTTTGATGGTGTCGGTACTAAGGATTTGGAAGCGGCAGATTTCAAGATGTGTGAGGTTTTAGGACCGCTATATAGTAAATAGAAGGAGAACACTTTATGTTCATGGGAAAAGAAAGAAAGGAACTTATAAAGTACGGCAGAAAGTTAGTTACTGAAGGCTTAACCAAGGGTACTGGTGGGAATCTGAGCGTATTTAACCGTGAAAAAGGTCTAATGGCAATCACTCCATCTGGAATTGATTTCTTTGAAATCAAGGAAGAAGATATTGTCATCATGGACTTGGAAGGACAGGTAGTCGAAGGTGAAAAACTTCCTTCTAGCGAGTGGTATATGCACTTGATTCAGTACCAGAAACGAGAAGACCTTGATGCAGTCATTCATGCCCATACAACTTACGGAACCGTTTTGGCAGTGTTAAGAGAACCCTTGCCAGCTAGCCACTATATGATTGCTGTAGCAGGAAAGGATGTCCGAGTAGCAGATTATGCCACATATGGGACTAAAGAATTGGCTGAAAATGCTGCTGAGGCGATGAAAGACAGACGTGCAGTCTTTCTTGCCAACCACGGTATCTTAGCGGGTGCTCAGGACTTACTAAATGCCTTCAATATCATTGAGGAGGTTGAATACTGTTCAAAAATTTATTGTGTTGCCAAAAGCATGGGAGAACCAGTCATCCTCCCAGATGAAGAAATGGAATTGATGGCTGAAAAATTTAAAACTTATGGACAAAGGAAATAATACGGAGGAACCTAAAATGAAAAAAAGTTTGTTGAAATGCGGTGCATTGTGTTTGTTTGCGTCAGTCATTCTTGCTGCATGTGGGTCGTCGTCAGGAACTAGTTCAAGTACTGAAAAAGCTTCAGGAGGTGATGATACTGTTCTAGAATTCTATCATGGTTATCACCATAGTGAAGAAGAATGGCCAGCAGCCAAAGTCATGCGTGACCTTTATGATGAATTTGCTAAAAAACACGCAACTGGGGACGTTGAGTTCAAACCAACTCCTGTGAACGGAAGTTTGACAGACATCATGAACAACAAGGTTGCAAGTGGTGAATTTCCAGATATGATTGACTTAGCTGGTAACGATGTTTCCTTGGCAGCGATTGAACAAAGTTTGGTTCTAGATTTGAAACCATACATCGATGAAAACGGTTTGAAAAAAAATGTTGGTCTAAACTATACACAAAATGATGTGAATGGAAAAATCTATACAGTCCATGACCAATTGTTGACCTTGGGTCTATGGTATAATGCAGATATTTTCTCCAAGGCTGGAGCTAAAACACCTGACCAATGGACCAAGTGGAGTGATTTTACGGAAGCTATGGCCTTGGTTCGAAAACAAGGTGTCTATGCCTTTGGTGCAGGGGAGCCAGCAATTCGTCTCTTTAACACAGTACTTGGCTCATCTGAAGCAGGTCGTAAACTGTTAGAAGGTCCTCTAACGTCTGAAGGAATTGATTCAAAAGAATTTGCTGAAGCCCTTAAATTAGTTATGACAGAAGTTCAAGCTAATGGTTCAGCTAATGCTGGCGGTGATGCTAATGTTTATTCTACTGATTTTACAGAAAATAAATCAGCAGTATTCTTTAACGGAGTTTGGGCAGCAGGTGGTTTGAAAGATAATGCAGCTTTGAAACCAGGTTTGTATGCTGGCAATGTTGCAATTAGTTCAGCTGGTGGTGGTATTACAATTTCAAGCAATCTCTCTGAAGAAGAAGAAAAACTTGCTTTGGAATTTGTAAAATATATGACTAGCGATGAAGTTCAAACAACCATTTTTGAAAAAGTTGGAGCTAACCCAGCCAGCCAAGCAATCGATACTGCAGAAATTGCAAGCGGATCTGATGACGCTACTGTAAAACTCTTAGGTGAAGCAACGTCAATGGCAAACAATGCAGATGTAACTGTTCCGACTGTTGTATCAGTTTGGGGTGGTGACGTTCGTACTGCTATTATCAACGCATTGACTGAAAGTGCAGCTGATGGTGTAGATATTGATCAGAAAGTAAAAGAAACACAAGACATCTTGAAAGCCCTTATCGGCTAATATATCAGGGCTGTTCTCATGTATAGAACCACCTTTCAAGATTAAAGTCAACATCTCAGCGCAGTGGTTGATTGGCAGATTTGTTCGTGCTCCACACTCCAAATCTGACCTAATCAACTGTGCGGGGGCAGGAAGACGAACTCCATTTTACTGTACTGAGTTCTTTCCTGCTCCCTTTTTTAGAAAGTGAGTATTTTATGGCAAAGAAAACCATGACCTTACAAAATAGGAAGGCACAGAAACAACGATTTATTTTTCTATTCTTACTTCCGACCTTAGTTTGTTTCTTTCTCTTCTACTTTTATTCGGTGGTAACTATTTTTGCAACCTCCTTTACTAAGTGGGATTACACGAATTTAACCAGCCCAGAATTTCTAGGTTTTGGCAATCTCTTTGCCAATTATAAGTATATTTTTAGTGAGTATCCTTTCTTTTTGGAAGCATTGAAAAATTCAATTACATGGGCAATTATAGGTGTAGTCGTTCAAGTTCCATTAGCTTTATCGGTAGCGATTGCTTTATCAAAAAAATTGGCTGGTTGGAAAATATCTCGAAATCTTTACATCATACCTAGTATTATTTCAAGTGCGGCAATGGGTTTGATTTTTCTTCAGATCTACAATCCAAATTATGGAGTCGTTAACCAAGTTATCCGCTTCTTCAACCCTGAATTTTCGGATGCCATCTTATTGACACCTGGTTTAAATATCATTGCAATGACCTGTGCTTATATTTTCTTTGCAGGGACATCAACAATAATGATATTGGGTCAAATTTTCGCCATTCCACAAGAAATTCATGAAGCAGCTATTTTAGATAATATCACAGGTTGGAGAAGAGAGTGGTATATCACCATTCCAATGATAAAAGAAACATTAAAAACGGTATCGATTATGGCCGCAACTTCAGGTTTCCTTTTGTATAACGAAGTATTTTTCCTTACAAATGGTGCGGCTGGAACTAAAAGTATTAGTTTTATCATTAGGGAGTTGGCAGTATCCAGTTCTCGTACACAATACGCCAGAGCGAATACCATAGGTGTTATTCAGATTCTTGGTGGGATGTTAATCATCTTGTGTATCAATCTGATCTTCAAAGAAGGTAAGCGTAGAAAGTGAGATAAAGCGTATGGACAATCGTTTAAATGGCCTTTCCAAAACGGGAAAATTAATAATTTACATCTATATGGCTATTACTTGTTTGATTTCAGTGTTTCCAATTTTATGGATTTTCCTGTCTTCCTTAAAAGCAGATCCTATGAAAAATCCAGGTATTAGTTTACCGACAGATTTAAGCTTTGACGGTTATATCAAGGTGTTTACAGAACTGCATGTATTGGATTATTTTTGGAACAGTTTTAAAGTGGTTTCAATTTCCGTTATTATCAGCATCATCATGATTTCCATGTCTTCTTATGTCATAGCTCGAATGGAATTCCGCGGTAAAAAGTTGATAACTGCCATGTTGTACTCAACTCTTTTTATCCCTGCTACAGCAATGACATTTCCAGTCTATCGCTTGGTAAATGTTCTGGGTATTTATAATACACCAGTAGCTCTGATTTTTGTCTACTCTTGCAGCGGTATTGCTATGAGTTTCTTTATTATAAAAAACTACTTTGCAATCATCCCTAAAGAATTAGAAGAAGCAGCTGAGATTGATGGAGCAAGCTATGCTCAGACGTTTTGGAAAGTTATGCTACCAATTGCTAGACCTGGCATTTTAACGGCAGCAATTTTAGCCTTTATTAACAACTGGAATGAGTATTACTGGGCTTCTATGCTGATTATCAATAAAGATGAGTTGACGGTTCCAGCCTTACTTGGACAGTTCACTACTAGCTTTAATACCAATTATAATGGTCTTTTCTCAGCTATCGTTGTGATTATCTTACCACCAATTTTACTCTTTGCTTTTGCAAGTAAATACTTTATTGAAGCCCTTGGAGGAGGAGCAGTTAAAGGATGACAAGAAATAGTTTACAAGAAATTAACAAACGGACAGAATGGTTCCGAAGAGACCGCTTTGGTATGTTCATTCACTGGGGGCTTTATTCTATCCCTGGAAAAGGGGAATGGATTCGTAGCCACCAGCAACTATCCATTGAAGACTATCAACCATATTTTGAGACGTTTAATCCTGTAAAATACAATCCGAGAGAGTGGGCAAAAGCGGCAAAGGCGGCAGGTATGAAATACATGGTCTTGACTGCCAAGCACCATGATGGATTTTGCTTGTTTGACACAGCCTATACTGACTACAAGGCTACAAACACACCAATTGGAAAGGACTTGGTGGCTGAGTTTGTTGAAGCGGTACGAGAAGAAGGATTAAAAGTAGGTCTATACTTCAGTCTGATTGACTGGTATCATCCAGATTATCCGAAATATGGCGATATGATTCATCCCATGCGTGAGAATGAAGCCTTCAAAGGTGAGAAGATTGACTTTGATAACTATTTGACTTTCTTACACAATCAAGTAGAAGAAATTGTAACCAAGTATGGCAAACTGGATATTCTATGGTTTGACTACTCTTATGGAGAAATGTTCGGTGAGAAGTGGCGTGCAACAGATTTGATTAAGCTTGTACGTAAGCATCAACCAGATGTAGTTGTTGACAATCGTTTAGAAACATCAGGAGAAGGATTTGGCAGTATTGTAACGGATAATATCAATCTTTATTCTGGAGACTTTGTCAGTCCAGAGCAGATTGTTCCGCATGAGGGAATTCGAAATATACATGGAGAGCCAATTCCTTGGGAGCTTTGCTTAACAATGAATAATAACTGGGCCTACAATCCTACGGATCATCTCTACAAATCGTCCAGGACACTTATTCGTAAGTTGGTTGAGTGTGTAAGTAAAAATGGGAATATGATTCTGAATGTAGGTCCAGATGCACTAGGAATTATCAACCAAGAGAGTCTGGAAATTCTAAATGATTTTGGAAAATGGCTGGATAAGAATGGTGAATCTATCTATGGTTGTGGCGTTAGTTCATTACCTAAGCCAGAATGGGGCTACTATACTCAAAAAGGGAATACGGTTTATGCCCATGTCTTTGAACAGCCAATTGGTCCACTTGCCTTGATTGGTATCGATGAAAGCAAAGTCAAAAGGATGAGTTTCCTTCATGATGGTAGTGAAGTGAAGATTTCTAAGAGCTGGACAACTAATGCTTACGAAGGGATTTGTTTTGCCCAGTACGGCGACATTCCTCACTTTACTTATCCTTTGCCAGACAGCGTAGATAGTGTGATTAAGATTGAATTAGTAGGTGATGATAGTGAAGATTGAAAATAAACAGATAGCACGCTATTTTAAATTAGAAGATGGGAAGTTTTATACTTCCCATATCTTGAATAAAAAGCTTGATGAACCTATTGGAAATGAAAAAAATACGGAATTCGTTGTTTCTTTTTGTGATGAAAGCCAGCTCAGCTCTGAGGATTTTACAGCTCATGTGGTCGAACAAACCAATGAAAGTCTTTTGGTGAGTTTCTATCATTCAGAAATCCAGTTAACCATTTTTTATTCAAAACGTGAAGATGTACTTGCTAAAGAGGTTACTATTCTGTCGTCTTCTAAAACAATTAACTACATTGATGTGGAGCAGTTTGGTTTTGCAAACTTAGAGCAGGTATATATTCCGAAACAGCAAGAAGATATTAAGGAAATGGCTGGATTTTCTGGCTATTATGTAGAGTTGGGACAACCAATTTATGCCAAGTCCTTCTTCTTTGGTATGGAGTTTCCAATGGGGGAAAATAGACTGGTAGATCAAACCTATTTTTCTCGCTACTATGTCGGTCACGAAATTAAAGAGCCTAAAAAAATCTGGCCAGTTGTTATTGGTGCGGCTTCTGGATTTGAGAAAGCAAGCATTCAACAGGATTTCTTTACTTACATTAGTGGAATTGCTCAGCCAAGTTACTTCAGAAAACAATATAATTCTTGGTATGACCATATGACTGCCATTGATGAAGGGATTATTGTAAAGAGTTTTGAAGAGATTTCACATGGCTTTGAAGACAATGGTGTGAAGTTGGATGCCTATGTCGTTGATGATGGCTGGTGTGATTACCAAAGTGTTTGGGAGTTTAATGAAAAGTTCCCTAATGGATTAACAAAGGTAAAAGCTCTCGTAAATAATTTAGGTGCAAGTCTTGGTCTTTGGATTGGACCACGTGGAGGCTATAACGGTACAGAAGTTATCATGAGTGACTGGTTGGAGGCACATCCAGAATTCGGTAGCAAGAATGCCTTGTCAAATGATGTCAATATTGGTGACTTCAATTATTTGGAAGGCATGAAGCAAAAAATGTTGGATTACCAGAAAAAATATGATATCAGCTATTGGAAAATCGATGGTTGGTTGCTGAGGCCAGACAAACCAGACCCTAGTGGCGAGTTTGCCATGCACACTATGACTCCTGTCTATGAATTCTTGATTGACCTCTTAAAAGATTTAAGGGCAGAGCGAGGAGATAGAGATTGCTGGTTGAACTTGACTTCCTATGTCAATCCAAGCCCATGGTTCTTACAATGGGTCAACAGCCTTTGGATACAAATTTCGCAGGATGTTGGCTTTACAGAAAATGCTGGGAATGATATTCAACGGATGATTACCTACCGTGATTGCCAATATGAAGAATTTTTAACTAAACGGGATATTCAATTGCCTCTCTGGAGTCTCTATAACCATGAGCCTGTCTATGCGAGTACGGCTCATACCTGGTACATGGACCATCAAATGTATGCCAGTGTAGAAGAGTTTGAAGATTATCTCCTGTTTATTTCCACTCGTGGAAATGCTTTTTGGGAATTCCACTATTCCTATACAATGTTTGATCAGGAACGTTGGAAGGCCAATGCTCGCGCTGTCAAGTGGATAGAGAATAATTACTCAACTCTAAAACACAGTCAAATGATTGGCGGGAAACCGTCAGAGTTTGAAATTTATGGTTACAGATGTATTGATGAAGAAGCAGGGAAAGAAATTCTCTCGCTTCGGAACCCAGCTAACCATTCAACCACTATTCAGTTAGATAATATCAATCTTTCCGACTATCAATTGGTTAAAGGTGACTATACAGTCCTGTCAGAAACAGAGTATGAACTAGCTCCATATACAATTCTGATTGCAGAGAAACTAGGAGGGTAATATGGCAGTTAAATATGCTTTAGGTGTAGATATTGGTGGTACAAAAGTTGCTGTGGGACTGGTAGATGGTACAGGTCATGTGGCTTATGGTTTAAAAGTGCCAAGCAATAAAGAATCATCAGAAACCTTATTTCAATGTGTGTGTACAGCTATTCGAGAACTACTAAACAGTCAGCAACTGAATATTGAGGATGTTGCAGGGATTGGAGTTGGCTTGCCGGGAAAAGTTGATGTTGAAAATGGAGTTGCAGTTTTTCAAAACAACATTCCATGGGCGAATTTTCCTATTGTGAAGCGACTTCAAAAAGAATTTGGAAATATTCCAATTAAAATTGACAATGATGTGAAAGTAGCGGCCTATGCAGAGTATCGAATGCTTTCATTAGAAGCAGATGATATGTTTGGATATATCACTATCTCTACAGGTATCGCTGCTACCAATATCATAAATAACACAATTCTAAGAGGCTCTGGCTTTGCGGGCGAAATCGGTTTTATGCCAGTTCGGAGTTTCGGAAGAACAAGTGGTCTAGAAATCTCCTGCTCAGGACCAGCCATTGAACGCCAAGGGAAGCAAATGTATGGTGAAGATTTGTCAACCAAGGCAGTGTTTGATAATTGGCGTAAAGGAGATATTACAGCATCAGCTATTATCGCTAATGCGAGAGATGGCATGGTCCAAGCGATTCATAATATGATTTGTTTACTGGATCCTAAAATAATCGTTTTGGGTGGTAGTGTTGCACAAAATAACCCAGATTTTATTGAAGATATAAAGACCGTTTTGGGATTATCTTTACATCATGAACAAAAACATATTTTGAATAATATTATCATCTCAAAAATAGATAATGGAAATAACGGAATAATTGGTTCTGCATTCCTAGTCCAATAATAGAGAAGAAATATGATGAAAATAGATAGTTCATAGTACTTTCAATTTTATAGTTTGGTTTGTTTTCCAATATCAGAAAAAATGGACTAGGAAATGTTGGGAAGCAAAAGTTCTCTTTTATCAAGAATAAGAGGTAAAACAAGTGAAAAATAACAAGAGAAAATTTACACTTTTAACGATTGCAACATTGGCTTCAGCATTCTTGTTTCAAAATCATGTGTTTGCATCTGAGGTTTCATTATCTGATTTAAATTGGACTACCGCAACTCACGGTGATGCTACTTCATCCAAAACTGTTCAAAAGAATAAACCATTTACTGCAGGGAATGAAAACCGTGAGAATAAAATTTCATTAAAAATGGAAGATGGCTCAATTAGAGAATTTGAGAAAGGAATCGGAACTGTTGCAGCAAATCCTTCTACAATTAGCTATGACATTTCTAACCTAGGAGCAACGAAATTTAAATCCTTTGTAGGAATTGATAGGACAGCTGTTCCTACGGATAATAGATATTCCAAAATTAGTAAATTTGAAGTGCTTGTAGATGGGGCTGTAATTTATACATCAATTGACAATTATCCAGATGGGATTAAATACGATACATCAGCGATTTGGCTTGAATTAGATATTCCATCTAATGCACAAATAATTGAATTTAAGAGTTACTCAGGAGAATATACATGGGGTGATGAAGTTGTGTTAGGTAATCCAACTTTTGAAATTCCCGATAGTTCGGAAATTCAAGATGATGCAGTAGATGTTGTAGATCAAACTTCTCCAAATGAACTACCTGTTAGAGAGAATTCTGTTTATCTTTCAGACTTAGATTGGCGAAGTGCTAGTCACGGTGATGCCACAGCTTCAAAAACTGTTCAAAAAAATAAACCATTTACGCTAGGGAATAATGGAAGTAATCAGAAAATTTCTTTAAAAATGTCTGATGGATCAATTAAGGAGTTTGAAAAAGGACTAGGTACAATCGCTGCTGGACCATCGACAATACAATATGATATTTCTGGAGCAGGAGTATCACGGTTTACCACATTTGTAGGATTAGATAGGAGTGCTGGTCATGCAGATAATAGGTATGCTAATATAGAAAAATTTGAAATTGAAGTTGATGGTACTGTAATTTACTCGACTTTGAACGAATATCCAGATGGTTTTAATTATGATACTCCAGCAATTAAAGTTGATGTTGAAATTCCAGAAGGTGCTCGTTCTATTCGTTTAAATAGTTATTCTGGTCAACAAACCTGGGGCGATGAGTTAGTTTTAGCAGGTGCTTACTTTGTAGCAAGTGGACAATTCCGTAATCCCAATGACTTTGAGCCTGCACCTAAACGTAGAGAAATTTCTAACACAAGTCCATTACTTATGATGCCATTATATGCTAATGGTTCAGAATATAGTAAAGGAAATTATTCATTCTGGGGAGAGGATACTTTAGTTGGTAAATGGGAAAATATTGATCCAGAATTAAAGCCTTATACAGTAATTCAAGTTCACCCAGATGATTTACCACATAGAGCAGGAGTAGCTCAGGATTTTTATGAGAAAATTCTCGAACAAGCTCAAAACTATGTGAATCCAACCACCGGTCAAAATGAACCTATTCCAGTTATCTTAACTGTATACACAGCAGGCAACCAATCACATTATACTGCTGCACATTGGATTACGATGGAATGGATTGATAGAATGTATGAAAAGTATTCTTGTCTTCAAGGAATCTTTTCAACAGAAAATTATTGGGTCTGGGCTGGAAATGTTGAAAGTAATGCAGCTGAGTATTTAAAATTGTCAGCAAGACACGGAGGATATTTCATTTGGTCTGAGCAAAACAATGGTGCCTCCATTGAAAAAGCTTTAGGAACTCAGGGAAGACCGATCTTTAAAGAGACAGTCGAAAAATATTGGCAAAACTTTATTTTCATGTTCAAGAATACCCCTGCACATGAAGGTAATGACGCTCCAACTGTAAGTTACATGACAGGTCTATGGCTTGCTGACTATGCATACCAGTGGGGTGGATTGATGGACACTTGGAAATGGTATGAAACAGGAAAATGGAAGTTGTTTGAAAGCTCTGGAATTGGAAAAACACAAGGGAATAGACAATGGTTAACTCAACCAGAAGCCATGTTAGGAGCAGAGGCTATTAATATCTATTTAAATGGTGGATCGGTATATAATTTTGAGCATCCTGCCTATACCTATGGTGTAAGAAATGAAGAATCACCATTATATTCAACTGTAATTGAAAACTTCTTCAAATATGTAATAAATAATCCTGCACCTTCTAAAGAAGATGTACTCGCTGCTACAAAAATTTTGATAAATGGAAATTTCTCATCTAAACGAGATGGTCATTTCTATGTTGATGTCAATACAGCAACACACCAAAGTCCACTATATACAACTGGTCGATATGGTGTAATCCCTGCTGTACCATCTAGTATTTCTTCAGAAGTATTGAATTCAAAATTACCTGACCATATTCAGGTTGTCAGTCTAAATGACGGCAGTATGTCTTCGGCGGCTAACAGAAGAAATTTATTAAACGGCCTATATCCAGAAGAGTATACTGGAAACATTTTTGGTGATGAGATTGACAATAGAGCATTTATCTATAATTATGAGTATAATCGCGACAATGACCAGACTGGTTCATTCGAACTTAGTGGTAAAGAGTTTGATGTAACTTTGAAATCTCACTCGTTCACGATTGTAGAGAATATTGCAACAGGATTAAATATCAAACAAAATAACTTCCGAATCAATAAAGATTCATTATGGGAAGGTGCTTCAAATTCAACACAAGCTAGAGCATTACCTCAACTATCAAAATCTGATGCTATAAATTGGGTATTTAATACTTATATCCATAATACTCCAAGCTCCGAGCAGCGTGAGACAGTATATGTATTGAAGAATGTAAGTAAACAACCAACTGTTGAGATACTGAATTCTAGTGATTCAAATTTTGTAACTCCAAGTGTAGAATACAATTCTGAATCAAAAACTGCGACGATTAGAATCGTATCAAATGGTTATGTTGATTTGAATATTAACTATTAAATACAATAGTTAATTAATAAAAATTGAGCAAAATTTCAAGATGTAAATCATGAAATTTTGCTCTTTTTTTATAAAGAAGTAAAACCGAAAGTTCTATAATGAAGTTAGCCACCTTACCTTAGTCAAGAATTAGATGTTTCACTATGTTTGAGTAAGTTGATGATTTCATTTGATAACAGGCTTGAAGCTGTTAGGCTAGTTGCCCAAGGCTAATCATAGCCTTGGTTTAGCTGAAAAAACAGCTTCAAGGGTGCCTGGTGTCAAATGAAATCTGATGTAAGGTATAAGAAAACACCTCTGTGCTATACTTGTTGTTCACCACAAACACAAGGAAAGGCATAGAGATGCAAAAGTATTATAAACCAAAAGGGAAACATTTGACAATAGATAACCGTCGCTTGATTGAGCGGTGGAAACTTGAAAATAAGTCAAATCGTGAAATTGCAGGCTTGTTAGGAAAGGCGCCTCAAACGATTCATAATGAAATCAAGCGTGGGACAACCTTACAACAAGTGCGAAAAGGGGTCTACAAAAAAGTTTATTCTGCTGATTATGCACAAACTGTTTACCATTCCAATCGAAAACGGTCGGTTAAAAAGATAATCTTAACGAAAGAAATGAAAGAGAAGATCTTACACTATCATAAGCAAAAGTTTTCGCCTGAAATGATGGTGAAGAAGAAGCAAGTGAAAGTAGGTATTTCAACCATCTACTATTGGTTTCATAATGGTCATTTAGGATTGAAGAAATCGGACATGCTTTATCCTAGAAAAGGGAAAGGTGGCAAGAAGCAAGCTAGTCCGAACTTTAAGCCAGCTGGTAAATCAATCGAAGAGCGACCAGAGGTCATCAATCTTCGATTGGAAAACGGTCATTATGAAATTGATACAGTTCTACTAACCAGAGCGAAAAATCATTGCCTTTTAGTCTTAACCGACCGGCGGAGCAGACACCAAATTATAAGGTTAATTCCAAATAAAACTGCTGAATCTGTCAATCAGGCGCTTACGTTACTTTTAGGGGAGCATCGTATTCTGTCCATTACTGCAGATAATGGTTCGGAGTTCAAACGATTGTCTGAGGTATTTCCTGAGGAACATATCTACTACGCACATGCTTACTCTTCATGGGAGAGAGGTTCAAATGAAAATCATAATCGATTAATTCGGAGATGGTTACCTAAAGGAACCAAGAAAACGACTCCGAAAGAAGTAGCTTTTATCGAAAATTGGATTAACAACTACCCTAAAAAATGCTTGG
>NZ_ALMY01000032.1 GCF_000440115.1 Streptococcus suis YS56
AAGTAGCTCAGCTTGGTAGAGTACTTGGTTTGGGACCAAGGTGTCGCAGGTTCGAATCCTGTCTTCCCGATTATTGGGCTCTTTGTCAACTGTAGTGGGTAGATGAAAAGCCAACACCTAGAGAGGACGAACTTCGTTCTCTCTTTCTTTATGTTCAAAGCAATCAAAATCCGTTTTTTAAAGTTTTCAAAGTTCCTGAAACCAAAGGCATTTCTTTTAATGACTTTGATGAGATTATTGGTAGCTTCCAGTTTGGCGTTGGAATAAGGCAATTTCAAGGCGTTTAAAACCTTGTCTTTATCCTTTAGAAATGTCTTAAATACTGTCTGGAAAATAGGATTAACAGTGGCTATTTCCTGTTCGATGAGTTCAAAGAAATGACCTGAATTTTTCTCTTGGAAATGGAATAAGAGAAGTTGATAGAGTTCATAGTGCTGTCGTAGTTCCTCAGAGAAAGACAGGAGTTTTTCCAGTATTTCCCTGTTAGTCAAATGTATTCGAAACATAGGGCGATAAAATCGTTTATCATTGATTTTACGGCTGTCTTGTTGAATCAATTTCCAGTAACGTTTCAATGCTCGGTATTCCTGCGATTTTCGGTCAAATTGATTCATGATTTGGATGCGGACACGATTCATAGCACGACTAAGGTGTTGCACGATATGAAAGCGGTCAAGTACAATTTTTACATTTGGGAGTGAAACAGTCTGGGAATAGACTGTTTCAGCCTGAGCTTAGAAATTGGAGAGCGAAGGGGGCGGCCAATTTGTAGTAGGGACTAAACATATCCATGGTAATGACTTTGACCCGATTTCTAACCTTTCTAGGATAGCGTATAAAGTGGTTTCGGATGGTTGCTTGAGTTTTTCCGTCAAGGATGGCAATGACATTTAGGGAGTTGAAATCTTGTGCGATAAAGCTCATCTTCCCCTTCTTGAAGGCATACTCGTCCCAGCTCATTACCTCAGGTAAGGTATTTCAATCCGTTTCGAACTTGAACTCATTGAGCTTTCTGATAACTGATGATGTTGAGATAGATAGCCTGTGTGCAATATGTTGCATTGCTTGATTTTCGATGAGTAATTGGGCGATCTTCTGGTTAACAGCGACGGAGATTTGGTGGTTCTTCTTGACAAGAGGAGTTTCGGCGACAGCCATTTTCCCACATTCTTTGCACTTGAAACGACGCTTTCTGAGAAGGGATAGCCAGCTGTTTCTAGATAGGGAATTTTGGAGGCTTTTTGGAAATCGTATTTTGCCATTTGTCCCTTGCAGGAAGGGCATTTAGGGGCTGTGTAATCCAAGTGACCGTGGAGTTCTAAGTGAGTTCCCATATCATATTTATCAGTGATAACGATATTTTTGTCTTTAATTCTGAGAAAATTTGTGATAAGATTTAGTTGTTCCGTATGAACCTTTCTAGAATGATAGTTTGAACGCTTTTCATTATAGGTCATATGGGACTTTTTTCTACCATTTGTCAAGTCCATCAAGGTATTTGACACGCCATACGCATGAAAACTTTCTTCTCTCCTTTTGTCTCCGGAAATAACTGCTTTAAACTTGGTATCTACCT
>NZ_ALMY01000033.1 GCF_000440115.1 Streptococcus suis YS56
TTCTCCCAATCATTTAGGAGAATTCCTATTTTTTATAAGAGTCGGAGTAACTGGAGACTTTTTCAGTGGGCTCCTTAAAAATAAAGTATTTTTATCCAGCTGCTTCATCAGGTTACTCCTTTTATCAGCCTATTTTCTATATACAAAACATAATGTTTCCACATTATTATGATATACTATTTTTACAAATATTCTTTATTTTGTTACATATTTTCACAGTTTTTTGAAAGGAGTAGATTATGCGGTGGGATTACGGAAGTGTTTACAGAGAAATTCGAAAAAGCAAACATTTGAGTCAGGAACAGATTTGTGGGGATTATCTCAATCGGACTACTTTGGTTCGCTTCGAGAAAAATCAGACTATTCCTAGCTATGAGCTCATGCGTTTCTTACTCAAACAGGTGGATATGACCTTCGAGGAATTTGAATACCTCTGCAACTACTATCAGCCCAGCCAACGCCAACAATTGCTCTATGATATAGATAATCTCAGAAATCCGACCACTAAGATAATGGAGGATTTGATAAAGCGTTGCAATGACCATTTAAAAAAAGACCCCAATGATGGTCCTATCCGTCGAAAATGTCAACTTTTAGAAACCGTAGTAGCCATTCGAAAAAGCACTTCTTTCAATCAGCTTTCCGAAGAAGCTGAAACCCTTTCAAAACTTCTGTGGTCAGAGCTAGAACGATATGATAACTGGTACCATAACGATATTATCTTGGTCGGCACTCTTCTGTCTAAGATTTCTTCACTTGATAACCTTGAAGAAACTGCCAATCTTCTTCTAAAACGATTGGAAAAATACAAGGATTACAAGCGAATCCAGCCGACCATACTCTCACACTATCAATCTCTTTCTTATTTTTTCTTGGAACAAAAACAGTACAGCAAGTCTACTTTTTTTGCCACCAAACTCATGGAACTAGCCAAACAAGAAAAACGCTATGACCAACTAGCCCGTGCCTATGTCTACCTAGGCATAGCCCAAAACAAGCAGGAACTGATTGACAAAGGACTACAAATCTTGGAACTGACGGACGAGAAAAGACTAATCGACAACCTCCAATTTCTTATCAAACAACACCAAACTGAGGCTGGGCAAAAAGTCCAGACTCGCTTCTCATAGTTCGTGTCAACATCTCAGCGCAGTGGTTGATTGGCAGATTTGTTCGCGTTTCACACTCCAAATCTGACCTCTACGACTGATGCGAACAAAGTTCGCTACATCTCCAACCTCAAACTGTCTCCCAGACAGTTTGAGCTGTGCGGGGGTGGGAGTGAAACAGTCTGGGGATAGACTGTTTCAGGTCAACAACTTGAAACGAGAAATTGTTGACGAACTCTTTTTTAGACCAGTCGAGTTCTTTCTCACTCCCAGTTTTTTATGTACGAAAAAACGACCCTTCCGGATCGTTCTACTTCATATTAACAGCTATTAGTAAATATCTCTACGATGACCAAATTCAAGTGCCAGAATAACCATTCTATCATCTTGTATATCGCAAATCAGCCGATAATCACCGATACGATAACGCCACTCATTGGCATGATCTCCTGTCAATCCCTTGCCATGCAACCTCGGATTAACTGTACCATCTAAGTGTTTATCCACCCATGCAAATAATAATCTTTGGATTGGCTTATCCAATTTTCTGATTTGTTTCTGTGCCTTCTTAGAATACTCTACATGGAACATATTACAGACCAAGTTCCTTCTTGAAATCCGCATGACTGATGGTTTCAGGATCTTTCTGGTACTCCTCGTAGGCTTGATGGTAAATGCTCAAATCATACTCATCCTCAATATCACGCTCAAGTGCCTTCTTAAATAAACTTGAAAGACTTTGACCAGTCAATTGAGCATAGCTCTTGAAAAATACTTCTTCCTCTTTGTTTAATCGGATAGTTACTGTACTCATCATCTTACCTCGCTTCTATGTGTTACATTGTAGCACATTTTGCAAAAATTGTAAAGCCATTCTGATAGACTGGAGCAAAAACGACCCTTTCGGATCGTTCTACATTATCTTAATAGTATTCCCCTTGTCTATAATCCCAAGAGTTGAAGTGGTCTGACAAGTGCATCATGATTTTGTCGATGTCCAGACCCTTACGAATGACAACTGGGCATGGGCTGATAGAACGGCTATCTGCACCTTGTTCTGGGATGAGTTTACCATCTTTGTCTACCATAGACACCATAACCCCTTGCTCATAGCGGGTTTCGATGGTCTTGTCTGGCTGGATAGATGCCACATAGTCGTCCGCCTCGATAATCAAGTCTACCTTAGATGCGATACGCTCACCAATACCTTCTACCTTACCACGATTTCCCTTACCTGATGGGTTAGCAGATGAAGCGTAGACCATACGGCCTTCTTTTTCCCACATTTCCTTGGCAATCTGCTCGCCAGCCACACCAAACTTGATAACAAAGCATGAAGTCCCACGAACGTCGGTCATCAACTCTTCACGACCATCGCCATAAGCCTGCAACTTGGCATAAGCCTCTGGTTTCCAAGGCAGGATACAACCCAACAAAATGTCCTCATCCCAATGTTTTTGGTAGAAGGCATCAATCTCAGGAGTCAACTGAGCCAACTCACGAAGCTCCTCCATGCTACCACAAAGGACCACGCCCGGCTTATTACGCTTACGCTCTTTGGCATCAAATTTACGCTCCAAGCCAGCCTTGTCAGATGTCATGATGATGTAACCAACCTTAGTCGGACAGACAATCACGCCTCCCTCACCCTTGATAATGTCAAGACCTTCTTGTGAAAGTGCGCCATCCCAGTGAATTTGTTTCGTCATAATCATTTCCTCTTTTCTTTTGTTTCATAGCAGAGCGACCTGCTTGTTTTCTAATAGTTTTAGTTTTGCCAGTAGCTTGGTCTATTTCGTTCATACTCAGCAATCAAATCCTGATACTGCAATGTAATACCAATATCATCCAAGCCATTGAGCAACTTGTGTTTCCAGTCCTGTTCGATATCAAATGGGAATTCCCCAAACGGCGTCCGTATCAACTGGTCTGCCAAGTCAACCGTGATTTCTTGGTCAGGAGCCAGCTGAGCCAATTGGTCCCTGACTTCTTTGGGCTGGATAATGGGCAGAATCCCATTGTTCAAGTCATTGTTGTAGTGAATATCCCCGAAGGAGCCTGCAATGATGACCTTGAAGCCATAATCTGCCAGAGCCCAAGCAGCATGTTCCCTAGAAGAACCTGCTCCGAAGTTATCCCCAGATATGAGGATACTAGCTCCTTGATACTCAGGCTGATTGAGAATGAAATCAGGATTATCCGTGTAGTCATCATCCAAGTACCGCCAAGCATAGAGCAGATACTTGCCAAAGCCCTTTTTGTCAATCAGCTTGAGAAACTGCTTGGGCAGGAGCTGGTCGGTATCAATATTATCATTCATGAGCGGAACGGTTGTTCCTGTCCATGTGGTAAATTGGTGCATTAAACTCCCTCCTTGAGAATGTCTAGCTGTCTAGTGTCGACAAATCGTCCATAAAGTGCCGCTGCGGCAGCCATAGCAGGACTACACAAGTGGGTCTTGGCCCCAAAGCCCTGTCGGTCTTCAAAGTTTCGATTACTTGTAGAGGCGCAGTGGACACCTGCAGGTACCTTGTCTGGATTCATACCCAGACACATGGAGCAACCTGGATCTCGCCATTCAAAGCCTGCCTCCATGAAAATTTTGTCTAGCCCAAGCTTTTCTGCAGCTCGCTTGACAGGGCGACTACCTGGTACGACAATAGCCGTAACCTGCTCTGCTATTTTCCGCCCCTTAACAATCCTAGCTGCCAGCTGCAAATCGCTGAGGCGAGCATTGGTACAAGAGCCTAGGAAGACATAACCAACGGGAATGTCCGCAGCCTTTTGCCCAGGAGCTAAGTCCATATAAGCGTAGGCCCGCTCGTCGTTGTGATCACGGATAGCTGGGAAGGTTTCATCAAAGCTAACCCCCATAGCAGGCGTCGTTCCCCAAGTGACCATCGGTGCCAAGTCCGACACATCAAGGACCAGGTGCTTGTCATAGACGGTGTCGGCATCTGAGTAGAGCTCCTTCCAGTCTGCCACCGCCGCCTCAAAGTCCGCTGGTGCACACTCACGACCTCGCAGGTAGTCAAAGGTAGTCTGGTCTGGAGCCATAATGCCCATCTTAGAGCCGAACTCAATGGACATATTGCAAATGGTCATCCGCTCTTCCATGCTGAGTCGGTCGATGACTGGACCAGCAAACTCCACCACGTGACCCAAACCACAATCCACACCGTAGCGGGCAATCAGAGCCAGGATAAAGTCCTTGGCATAGACACCTGCTTGGGTCTGACCGACAAATTCCACTAGAAGTCGCTTGGGCTTGACCTGCCAAATGGTCTGGGTAGCCAAAACGTGCTCCACTTCAGAAGTACCAATCCCAAAGGCAATGGCTCCAAAGGCTCCGTGTGTCGCCGTATGGCTATCCCCACAAACGATGAACTTACCTGGCTGAGTCCGACCTGTTTCTGGTCCAACCATGTGGACAATCCCCTGATGTTCCGAACCATGGGCTGCATGGGGAATGCCGAAATCTTCTATATTCTTCGCCAAGGCATCCATCTGAGCCTTGGAAATGACATCACGGATATTGTGAATATCAACGGTTGGTACGTTGTGGTCAAAAGTCGCAAAGGTCAAGTCTGGGCGCCGAACAGGTCGCCCAGTATCCCTCAATCCTTGAAAGGCCTGGGGACTGGTCACCTCGTGGACATAATGTTGATCAACATAGAGGAGCTGGGGCTGACCTTCCTGCCCTGTAATCACATGGCGATCCCAGAGCTTATCGAAAATGGATTTGCCACTCATGGTGACCTCCTTTCAAGTTGTTCAATAATAGCCGCTGTCATTTCTTTGGTAGAGGCGCTACCACCTAGATCTTTGGTGAAAATCCCCTGTGCAAAGACCGTTTCAACTGCCTGGCGAATGGTCTGACCTGCTTGGATCAAATCAAAACTTTCTTCCAGCATCATGGCAACAGATAGAATCATACTGACAGGATTGGCAATGCCCTGACCTGCAATATCGGGTGCCGAACCATGGATAGGTTCGTAGAGACTGGGACCTGCCACCGCATGACTAGCAGAAGGCAGAACCCCTAGCGTTCCTGTTAATACGCTGGCCTCATCCGACAAAATATCTCCGAAAAGATTTTCCGTCACCAAGACGTCAAATCGACTAGGATTGGTAATCAAAAGCATGGCTGCACTATCCACCAACTGGTGCTCCAAGGTCACATCTGGGTAGTCCTTAGCCACCTCATCCGCTACCTTCCGCCACAATTTTGACGTCGCCAGTACATTTTGCTTATCAATGCTGGTGACTTTTTTCCGTCTTTTTCGGGCTAGGTCAAAGGCAGAGCGGACAACCCGCTCAATCTCTTCTGCCTGATAGGTATTGCTATCGCTGGCTTGGTCTGTCTCCAGAATATGCTCTCCAAAATAAATCCCACCTGTCAACTCTCGTACCATGACCAAATCCACACCGTCCAGCCGGTCGGCTTTCAGAGGAGAACAGTCTTTCAGGCTATCAAAAATTTTGACCGGACGGATATTGGCAAAGAGACCCAATTCCTTCCGAAGTTGAAGCAAACCTTGTTCTGGTCGAACAGCTGCAGCATCATATTGAGGGCTACCGATAGCTGCTAACAAAATCGCATCCGCCTGACGGCAAGCTTGTAAGGTAGCATCTGGTAGAGGATGGCCAGCCGCATCAATACCAGCGCCACCAAAAGCTCTCTCCTCAATCTCATAATCAAATCCTACTTGCCCAGCAACAGCCTCGAGGACTGCTAGGCCAGCCTCCATGATTTCAGGACCGATTCCATCACCAGCCAAGGCTACAATTTTTTTCGTCATATTTCCTCCTAGCTAGTTGGCAACTCTTTCTCAGATAGTTTCTTAGCAATCTGTCCGCTATTTTCTTTCTGTACCATGACATTGGCATGAATATAGGCAATTGCAGAAGCTTTCAATACGTCAAAGTCAATACCAGAGGCGTTAAAGACTGTTTCCGTTGCCTTGTTTTCTACGGCGACAAGCACACGCGCCTGGGCATCGATTCCATCGGTAATGGCATCGATATGATAACGTTCCAAACTGATCTCTTGGTGGAAGAATTGGTCAATGGCATTAAAGACAGCCTCAACCGAACCTTTGCCTGACTCCACAACAACCACTTCTTCCCCATCCTGATTGATAAAGATGACCTGAGCCTGAATGCTTCCGTCAGACTGACTATCCAAACGCAAATCTTTAAATTGGAAACCATCACGATTGCTGATTTCTGTCCCAGCTACCAAGGCACGAATATCTGCGTCCGTAATTTTTTCTTTCTTATCCGCCAGATTTTTAAAGCGAGCAAACAAACTAGCAACATCACTTTCTTCAAAATACAAGTCTAATTCTTTCAGCTTTTCCACAAAGGCATGGCGACCAGATAGTTTACCCAGTGGCAGAGAATTTTTCTTGACCCCTACCAACTCAGGTGTAATGATTTCATAAGTCAATGGATTTTTCAAGACACCATCTTGGTGGATACCTGACTCGTGAGAGAAGGCATTGCCACCGACCACCGCCTTATTGCGTGGAATGGCAATCCCAGAAAATCGAGAGACCAATTCCGAAGTATTGAGCGTTTCCTTAAGAACAATCGGACTGGTCACATCGTAAAAATCTTTCCGAATTTCAAGGGCAACAGCTACTTCTTCAAGGGCCGCATTTCCTGCCCGCTCACCGATACCATTGATAGTTCCTTCAACACGACCGGCACCGTTTTTTATAGCTGAAAGGGTATTGGCAACAGCCATACCGAGGTCATTGTGGCAATGAGGACTGAAAATAATCTCACGGTCCGATTTGACGTTGCTTGTCAAGTAACGGAAAATTTCTCCGTAATGCTGAGGAGTCGTAAAGCCGACTGTATCTGGAATGTTGATATAGGTCGCACCTGCATCTACCGCTGTCTGCACCACTTGAAGCAAATAATCTAACTCAGTCCGCGTCGCATCCTCTGGCGAGAACTCCACCACCTCAAAACGCTCACGCGCATAGCTGACATGTTCCGTGATTTGCGCCAAAATTTCTTCTTTGGACTTTTGAAGTTTAAATTCACGGTGAATGGGACTGGTCGCAATGAAAACATGGATCTGCGGATACTTGGCATCTTTCAGAGCCTCGTAACAAGCGTCAATGTCTGACTTGACTGACCGAGCCAAACCTGTTACAGCCGTCTTGGTCATAGCCGCCGCAATCTGACGAACCGCTTCAAAAGAATCAGGACTGGCCGCTGGGAAACCCGCTTCAATGGCAGAAATCCCCCATTTCTCCAACTGCTTGGCGATGGTCACTTTTTCCTTGATAGAAAAATTCACACCCGGCGTCTGTTCACCGTCCCGTAAAGTCGTATCTAAAAATTCAATCACACGCATAAGAATACCTTTCTAAACAAGCCTAACTTTAAAATATAAAATAACTAGGTAGCTAATTCATTAGTCTAAAGTTCTTGACAGTCCATTCAACTTACTTTTAGTACTAGCTCCAACAGTCAGAGTAGTGACTGTTGGAGGTGGGAAATAAAGCGAACTTAGTTCGCATCAAAAGCTACAGTCAGAGTAGTGACTGTTGAAGGTTGGAAATAGAGCGAACTTAGTTCGCATCAAAAGCCGAAGACAGCTTGCATAGTCCAGTGGACTGTGCAAGGTGGGAGATTAGACTTGCAAAGCAAGTCACATCCGTGGAGTACGGCAAAGCGAGTTCAAATAATGATGAAATTATTTGAAGTTGGAAATAAGGAAACGAAGTTTCCTCATTCGTCGCAGTAATAAAAGAAAAGGGGATGGACTGTGGTAAAAAGAAAACACCTCGAGGATTATTACCCGCGAGATGTTGTCAACAGCGCCCGCTTGGTAAGCCAAACAGGACTAATGCTACCTAGTGCACTAGCCCAACCGTCGCAACAACAAAGTAAAGTTTGTAGTGACAGGTTTCATTTGACTTTTTCCTCTCTGTGTTTTACTTGTTTTCTATGATAACCCACTTTTTTTCACTTGTCAATACAAATGTTGAAATTTTCTGAAAAATCCGAACAATACGGCAATTCACGCAAATTCACATAATAAAACCAAACCTCATCAGAAGTTTGGTTTTACAGTTCATTTTAATTCCGTCTAGAACTGCTAAAAATTGCCACTAGTAATACTGCTCCAAAGACTGACGGTACCAGGGCCATACCAGCAAACTGTGGTCCCCAATCACCAAAGAGCAACTGCCCAATCCATGAACCAGCGAGACCAAGGATAATATTTCCCAGACAACCACGACGGTCATCTGACGAAGTCAAAGCACCTGCAATTAAGCCAATAATGGCACCTGCGATAATACTTGGTAACATCTTGTTTTCCTCCTATTCTTACAAAATGGGAGTGGGAAAGAACTCGACTAGGTCAAAAAGAGTTCGTCAACAAGTCTTTATTTCTAGTTGTTGAGCTGAAACAGTCTATTCCCAGACTGTTTCACTCCCACCCCCGCATAGCTCCAAAGGTTCGGGGAACCTTTGGAGGTTGGAGATGAAGCGAACTTTGTTCGCAACAGTCGTAATGGTCAGATTTGGAGTGCAAAACACGAATTGCTGAGATTTGCTTCGCAAATCTTATCTCCAACCTTTAACAGTCCACTGGACTGTTAAACCCAATCAACCACTGCGCTGAGATGTTGACACGAACTCTGAGAAATGACACTGGGCTTTTTGCCCAATTTCATTCAAATATCATTAGATAGCCCACTCACCGTCACGGAAGATTGGTACACGAGTACCATCTTCACGGATACCGTCAATGTTCATCTTGTTAGAACCAATCATGAAGTCCACGTGAACATCTGAGCGGTTGAGACCAGCTTCTTTAAGCTCTTCTTGGCTCATTTCTGTACCACCTTCGATAGAGAAGGCATAGGCTTGACCAATCGCCAAGTGGTTTGAGGCATTTTCATCAAAGAGAGTGTTGAAGAAGGTCACACCTGATTGAGAAATCGGGCTCTTGTCTGGCACAAGGGCAACTTCACCGAGACCGCGTGCACCAGCATTGTCAAAGACCAATTTCTTCATGACTTCGTCACCTTTTTCAGCAGTCACATCCACGATTTCACCATCTTTGAAGGTTACTTTAATGCCTTCGATAATGTTACCATTGTAGCTGAGTGGTTTTGTTGACGTTACATAGCCGTCTGCCACACGATAGTCAGGCGCTGTGAAGACCTCTTCTGTTGGCATGTTGGCAATAAAGTGTTCACCTTGGGCATTGACCGAACCAGCCGCTTCCCACAAGTGATTCTTCGGCATACCGAGAACAAGGTCAGTTCCTGGTGCTGTGTAGTGCAATTTGACAAACTGCTCGTCGTTCAGAACCTTAGCCTTAGCCACCAAGCGTGCCTCATGCTCTTCCCAAGCCTTGATTGGATCTTCTTCGTAGATACGGCAAGTCTTGAAGATTTGGTCCCAAAGGAGGTCCACTGCCTCTTCGTCAGACGCTGCATTTGGGAAGACTTTTTTAGCCCATTCCAAACCAGAGGCTGCACCAAGTGTCCAGCTGATTTTATTGGCTTGCGTTGCTTGACGCATTGGCTGCAAAGCTTGGCTAAGTGCACGAGCGTTGCGAGACAATTTCTCTGGATCCACACCGTCGTAAGCTCCTGGATCTTCTGACAAGACAACTAAACGGCTAGCCTTGCGCTCCAAGAGGTAGTTCATTTCAGTAACACGTTGTGGATGAACTTGTTCCAAGAGTTCCACATCTACATTGACCAGACGCTCACGCGCAATCACGTCGTCCAACCAGTTAACCAAGACTTCCTTAGCACCGTAAGCGTATGCTTCTTTGACAATCAAACGAGCCAATTCAGCCTGTTCCACACCGATAGTCAATTGAACCGTGTGACCTGGCTGCACATTGATACCTGTTGATACCAAGAGTTTGGCATATTTAGCAAGATTTTCTTTAAAATTTGGTAATACCATATTCTTCTCCTTTGAAATGTAATACTAGATTATTGTATCATATTTTGAAGCTGGGCTGACAAAAAAACTTCCTGCTGATACAGGAAGTTGGAAAGGTTAGCTCTGGGAGATAGTTAGAGCTGGGAGATAAAGCGAACGGAGTTCGTGTCAAAAAGCCGAAGGTATAACCCCGCTCCTCTCTTGTTTTAAGGGAGCAGAGTGTAAAGCTCCAGTGGAGCTTTACACTCACCAAGGTAAGCTGACAACGGATATTTCCAATTTTCGCAGGGTAAAGTTTTCAGTTTGCTTTTATTACTAGCTCTAACTGTCTGGGAGACAGTTAGAGGTTGGAGATAAAGCGAACGAAGTTCGTGTCAACAGCTGTAGGCTACTTCAACAGTCAGAGTAGTGACTGTTGAAGGTTGGAAATCTTACTTACGATAGTAAGTAACGCTCGTAACGTACGCCGAAGCGAGTTCAAACAATCCAGTGGAGTGTTTGAAGCTGGAAATAGGGAGTGAGAAAGAACTCGACTGGTCTAAAAAAGAGTTCGTCTTCTCACCCCCGCACAGTTGATTAGGTCAGATTTGGAGTGTAAGACACGAACAAATCTGCCAATCAACCACTGCGCTGAGATGTTGGTACGAACTCTGAGAAGTGGCGCCGGGCTTTTTGCCCAGCCCTCAACCGCCGACGTAATAAAGCAAACTGTAAACTTTATTAGTTACCAAAAACTTTTACACGGTCACTATCCGCCATGTATTCTTTATCTGCTGCTGGAGCTGCAATGCTACCGAATGGTGCTTGTGCACGGAGTTTCCAGTTAGCTGGGATACCGTATTTTTCAGCAACTTGTGCATCAACCAATGGGTTGTAGTGTTGTACGTTCATGCCGATATTTTTCTCAGCGAAAGCCAACCATACTGCGTACAAGTTGATACCGTGAGCTTGCTCAGACCAGATTGGGAAGTTTTCAGCGTAAAGTGGGAAGTTTTCTTGTAAGCCTTTCACCACATCTTGGTCTTCGAAGAACAAGATAGTACCAGCACCAGCCGCAAAGCCTGACAAACGACCTTTTGTTGCTTCAAATGCTTCTGCAGGTGTTACTTTTTCCAATTCGCTGTAGGCAATTTCGTTCCAGAAAGCGTCTGATTCAGCACCGAAAAGCACAACGGCACGGCTTGATTGTGAGTTGAAAGCTGATGGAGATTCTTTCATGGCTTTTTCTACAAGCGCTACTACTTCTTCGTTTGATACTGGCAATTCTTTACCAAGTGCATAGATAGAACGACGAGTTTCTTGAAGTTTTGCAAAGTTTGACATAGGATTTCCTCTTTTCTTATTGTTACTACATAGTAGTTTTTATCACTATGTAGAGATTATATACCTATCAAAAACATTAGTCAAGAGTTTTGATTTCTTTTTTATAAAAAAAATTCACTGCTTCAAAAGAAACAGTGAACAAGTTTAAAACAAATCATCAAAGAGACTGAGCTGATTATCCTCTGGCATTTTGCCTAGAATACCCATTTCATCCATTTTTTCAACAAGAGTGCTAGACAATCCACCACGTTTACGGAGTTCTGTCTTAGAGAGGAATTCTCCCTCGGCACGCGCCGCCACAAGCTGCTTGGCTACGTTTTCTCCCAGACCATCCATAGCGACGAATGGGGGGATGAGGGTGTCTTCTTCAATCAAGAAGTCAGTCGCATGGGACTTGTAAAGGTCCAATTTACCGAACTTGAAGCCACGTTCCAGCATCTCGTTGACCAATTCAAGCGTGGTGTAGAGGTCCTGTTCGACGTTTGAGGCTTCATTGTTCTTCTTCTTGAGAGCAATTTCTTCCATCTTGGCCTTGACTTTATCTAAACCACCTGACATGGTCGCCAAATCAAAGGCCTTGGCCCGAATAGAGAAATAAGCACAATAATAGTAAATTGGATAGTGAACCTTGAAATAGGCAACCCGCAAGGCCATCATAACGTAGGCAGCCGCGTGGGCTTTAGGGAACATGTACTTGATTTTTCCACAGGATTCTATGTACCAGTCTGGCACCTTGTTATCCTTCATGGCTTGGATATAGCCATTTCGCTCCTCCTCGGAAATCTTGAGCCACATGCCCTTCCGCACCCGTTCCATGATGTTAAAGGCCATCTTAGGTGGCAAACCTGCGTGCATGAGATAAACCATGATGTCATCCCGACAACCGATAACAGTAGATAGATTAGCAATTCCTGCCTTAATCAAGTCCTGGGCATTGCCCAACCAAACGTCTGTACCGTGCGATAGACCAGATAACTGCAAGAGTTCCGAAAAAGTGGTCGGCTTGGTCTCCTCCACCATCCCCCGTACAAAGTTGGTTCCGAATTCCGGAATACCCAACATACCTGTCGGCGTCCCAATCTGCTCTGGGGTAACTCCCAGAATTTCCGTACCAGAAAAGAGGGCCATCACTCCCTTGTCATCAGCAGGAATGGTCTGCGGATCAATGCCTGACAAGTCCTGCAACTTGCGAACCATGGTCGGATCATCGTGTCCCAGAACATCGAGTTTCAGGACATTTTCATCAATATCGTGGAAGTTAAAGTGGGTGGTCTGCCAGTTGGCCGTCACATCATCGGCAGGATACTGGACAGGCGTAAAGTCATAAACATCCATGTAGTCAGGGAATACGATAATTCCCCCCGGGTGCTGACCAGTCGTCCGTTTGACACCGGCCGCTCCAGCCGCCAAGCGTTCCACTTCCACATCACGGTAGAATTTGCCATAATCTCGCTCATAACCTCGGACAAAACCATAGGCAGTCTTCGCAGCCACCGTACCAACCGTTCCTGCACGGAAGGCATTTTCTTCACCAAAAATATCCCGAACATCCAAATGGGCAGAGGGTTGGTCATCCCCAGAGAAGTTCAAATCAATATCGGGAACCTTATCTCCATCGAAACCAAGGAAGGTCTCGAAAGGAATGTCCTGGCCATCTTTTTTATATTTGGTCCCACACTTTTCACAATCCTTGTCTGGCAGGTCAAAACCAGAACCATAGGAACCGTCTGTGATAAATTCACTGTGTTGACAATTTGGACAGACATAGTGAGGAGGCATAGGGTTTACTTCTGTAATCCCAATCATGGTGGCCACGAAACTGGAGCCGACAGACCCCCGTGAACCAACTAGGTAGCCCCGCTCGTTGGAACGGTGCACCAACATCTGCGACGCCAGGTAAATCACGGCGAAGCCATTACCCAGAATGGACGTCAATTCCTTCTCAATTCGCAGGTCAATAATATCAGGCAGAGGATTGCCATAAATTTCAAAGGCTTTTTGATAGGTCAATTCCGCAACCGTTTCCTCAGCCTTCTCAATATAAGGTGTATAGAGATCGGTCTTGACTACCTGAACATCTTCAAAACGGTCGACCATGGCATTAGGATTGGTAATGACAATCTCTCGCGCCAGACTTTCTCCCAAGAAGGCAAACTCGTCCAACATCTCGCTGGTCGTTCTAAAGTGAGCCTTAGGCAGTGGTGCTGGTTGGGCATTCTCACCATTTCCGATGGTCCAGTTAATCGGTGCCCCTTGACCTAGAGCACGAACAATGATTTCCCGATAGATTTCCTCTTCGGGGTCAATATAGTGAACATTTCCTGTCGCCAAAACTGGCAGACCTACCCTACGTCCTACCTCAATCAACTGCTTGATGGTTTCTTCAATCTCTGCCATGTCCTTAAACTGCTCCTTGGCAATCATGGGAGCATAGAGGGCAGGTGGCATGACTTCTATAAAATCATAATAGGCTGCCGTTTTAACCGCTTCATCTATCCCTTTGGAGAGCAAGTCATCGAAGACCTCGCCCTCTTGACAGGCTGTTCCCAATATTAAGCCTTCACGATGGGCATTGAGAACGGTCCGTGGAATACGTGGAACTCCCTCAAAATACTTGGTATTAGAAAGAGAGACCAGTTTGAACATATTTTTCAAACCAACCTGATTGATCACATATAACGTGGCATGCTTGACACGAGCCTTCTTATAGGAATCCTCCGCAATCAGCTCCGTATTTAGCTGGTTGAGATTGGTCAAATTGTGCTTCTCCAGAGCATCTTTTAGGAAGATGAAGAGCAGGCGCCCTGTCGCCTCCGCATCGTAATTGGCCATGTGGTGGTGTTCCAGCGCAACACCAAATCGCTTGGTCAAGGCCGCCAAACCGTGCCGTTTGTAATCAGGATAGAGGTTGCGTGCAAATTCCAGAGTATCGATGACTGGCTGACTAATAGTCGGCAGACCGGCACGTTCATAGTTGACATTCATAAAGCCAACGTCAAAGGTCGCATTGTGGGCAACCATGACGGAATCCTGACAGAAATCTTGAAATTCACGCAGGACTTGTTCCAAGGGCTTGGAACCACGCACATGCTCATCTGTAATCCCCGTCAACTCGGTCGTAAACTGACTCAGAGGATGACCTGGATCGATAAATTCATCAAATTCCGCAATAATATTGCCCTTGTGCATCTTAGACGCCGCAATCTGAATCAGGGCATTGTTGACTGCAGAGAGACCGGTTGTTTCCACGTCAAAGACCACATAGGTTGCTTCGGACAGGACTACATCTGCTTCGTTGTAAGCAATGGGCACAGAGTCCTCGACAATATTGGCCTCCATCCCGAAGAGGGGCTTGATTCCAGCTTTACGGGCAGCATGATAGCCATGGGGGAAGGATTGGACATTACCATGGTCAGTAATGGCCACCGCCTTGTGTCCCCAAGCCGCAGCACGTGCCACCAAGTCCTCAACAGCAGGCAGGGCATCCATGGTAGACATGTTGGTATGAGCATGAAACTCGACCCGTTTCTCCCCTTCAGGCATAAGGTCCTTACGGATTTCCTTCTTGACCTCTTGGACTTCCTGCACGTTCATGGTCAAATCACGAGTGAAATTATTGGTCTCCACATTGCCTCGCACCCGCAACCAGTTACCCTTTTTGACCATATCAAACTTCTTAGCCTCTTCCTCATTCTTAGCCCACTTCTGCAAGGTGAAGGACGAAGTATAGTCGGTCATCTTAAAGTTGATAATGACCCGCCCCGTCTTGGTCGTCTTCTGCTCAACCTCAAAGACCAGTCCCTCAAAGACAATCCGGTTCTCCTCGCTATCCACCTCAATCATAGGCGTAATCTCAGCCTTTTCGATATTGACCTTGGTAGGACGATTTTTCTTATATTCTGGGACAAATGGCTGAGCTGCTTCTGGTGGTGGCGCCATTTGAGCCAGTTGTTCAAGGGCCGCCAAGTTTTCTTCATTAGCCTGCTGGTAAATTTCCTCATTTTGCGCATGGAAAATCTCCGCTTGTTGCTGCGTCATTTCCTGACAGACTTGGATGTCCACCGCAAGATTGCCAAAACCAAATCGCTTGTATTGCTCCACAAGATTTGGCAGATGATTCTTCCGAAAATGATCTGTGTCAATGGTTTCAGGACCTTTTATCCACAAAACACCATCTCTATAAGTCACCTCTAATGGCTGAAAAAGAGCCTTGAAGCCTGCACTCTGGCACAAATCTTCCGTAAAGGCTTCTGGATAATAGGCTTCTACCAAACCAGCTTCAAAGGCTTCCGCATCACTGACAATAGAAAATTGAATCTTATTGCCCACCTTTTCAAACTCCGTCGCCAAACGAGCCTTGAAGAGTTGATAGTCCATGAGCGGCAAGGGGGTTTCAAAACGGAAGGTAAATTCCCAGAGTTTGCTGACCTTGTGCAAGACCACTTTCTCAATCGTTGCAGTCGAAAAAGCCCCTGATTGCTGGGCATCAAGAGGCATCCCGATTTGTTGAAGCAAGAGTTGAAACTTATCTGACATGACCATTTCCTTTGTAGTTTGTTAGAAACATTTTACCATAAATGGAAGAATTTTTCTTGGACTAGATGAGGTTTTATACTCAATGAAAATCAAAAACAGACTAGGCGACGCAGATGCAGATAGAACTGAAGTTCATCAAATCAAGTCAACAACGACTGATTTTGATTTTCGAAGAGTATTAGTTTATGATTATGCCGACAAATCAAGGTAGGAATTGAAAGGAATTGCCTATTTATGATACAATCAGTTTAAAAATACATGGAGACAATCATTATGTGGGAAACAATTTTCATTGAGTACGGCATCTTTTTCCTCAAAGTAGTGACCTTCCTCCTTGCCGAGCCCACTGAAAAAGTCTCCAGTTACTCCGACTCTTATAAAAAATAGGAATTCTCCTAAATAATTGGGAGAAT
>NZ_ALMY01000034.1 GCF_000440115.1 Streptococcus suis YS56
CAACTTACTCAAACATAGTGAAACATCTAATTCTTGACTAAGGTAAGGTGGCTAACTTCATTATAGAACTTTCAAGTAAATTCTGAATATTTTATATAAAGAAAATTTGAGAAATTTTACTTACAATAGGTTAACGATTTTTGATTCATACACTTTGGATAAAAATGTAATGGAAATTGATTTTTTTACAGGCCATTGTCATAAAAATCAGAAAATATTTAATAAATATGATAGAATGGAAGTAATACTAGTTTGAGGTAAGGGTATGAAATTAAGAAAAAACGTAGAAAAACTACAGGGTGTGATTCGTGTCCCAGGTGATAAATCAATCAGTCATCGTTCTATTATTTTTGGTTCCCTTGCAAAAGGTGTTACCCGTGTCCACGATATTTTGCGTGGAGAAGATGTCTTGTCAACCATGCAGGTCTTTCGTGATTTGGGTGTGAAAATTGAAGACAATGGTGACATTGTTGAAGTACACGGTGTTGGCTTTGATGGTCTTCAAGCACCCAAAAATGATTTGGATATGGGAAATTCTGGAACCTCGATTCGTTTGATTTCAGGCGTTTTAGCAGGTCAAGATTTTGAAGCGACTATGTTTGGTGATGATTCCTTATCCAAACGTCCTATGGACCGAGTGACTATTCCACTCAGTCAAATGGGAGTAGAGATTTCTGGCCAAACTGAACGTGACCTACCTCCGTTGACCATCAAAGGGAATAAGAATTTAAAACCAATTCGCTACCAACTCCCTGTAGCCTCTGCCCAAGTAAAATCAGCTCTGATTTTTGCTGCCTTGCAGGCTGAGGGAGAGTCGGTCATCGTAGAAAAAGAGTTGACTCGCAACCATACAGAAGATATGATTGTCCAGTTTGGTGGACAGTTGAAAGTCACTGGCAAGGAAATCCGCATCCAAGGTGGTCAGGAGTTTATTGCTCAAGAGATTACAGTTCCAGGAGATATTTCAAGTGCTGCCTTTTGGTTGGTTGCTGGCTTAATCGTACCAGGTTCAAAAATTGTCCTTGAAAATGTGGGAATCAATGAAACTCGGACTGGTATTTTAGATGTCATTAAAGCTATGGGCGGTAAAATGACTCTTTCTAACATAGATGAACTTGCAAAATCTGCTACTATTACGGTGGAAACTTCTGACTTGCAAGGGACAGAGATTGCTGGCGACCTCATTCCACGCTTGATTGATGAATTGCCGATTATTGCGCTTTTAGCGACTCAAGCAAATGGCACGACATTGATTCGAGATGCTGAGGAACTCAAGGTCAAGGAAACAGACCGGATTCAGGTGGTGGCGGATGCCCTAAATAGTATGGGAGCAAACATTGAGCCGACCGCAGACGGTATGATTATTCATGGTCCGACTGCCTTACATGGTGCGACGGTCAATACCTTCGGTGATCACCGTATCGGGATGATGACAGCTATTGCGGCCCTTTTGGCCAAGGATGGAGAAGTGGAGTTGGAGAGAGCGGAAGCTATTAACACGAGTTATCCAGCCTTCTTTGATCACTTAAATAGTTTGATAGACTAGGAGAAACTATGCCAATCGTTTTACTTGGATTTATGGGAGTTGGAAAAACCACTACAGCCCATTTGCTGGATTTACCTGTTTACGATATGGACCAAATCATTGAAGAACGAATTGGCATGTCCATCGCAGATTATTTCAGTCTTGAAGGTGAAGCAGCCTTTCGTCAAGTTGAAACGGAAGTCTTGAAAGAATTGTTGACCTTGCCTGCTGATTGCCTTGTGTCAACAGGTGGCGGGGTGGTCAAATCCGAGGAAAATCGTCAGTTGTTGCAAGAAAATAAGGATAATAATGTCTTATTGACTGCATCGTTTGAAGTTGCCTATGGACGAATTAGCCAGGACAAACAATCTAAACGTCCCCTCTTTTTGCAACATAGTAAGGACGAATTTGAAACCATCTATCAAGAGCGAATGTCCCTCTATCAAGGTTTAGCTGATACTGTAATCGATACAGATAAGCTGAATCCAGAACAAGTAGCAAGGAAAATTTTATGCAAGTAGCCTATCTAGGACCTCGTGGTTCTTTTACACATCAAGTGGCCCAGCAGGCCTTTCCGACTGCGGATTTGCAGGCTTTTGAGATGATTACAGAGGTTATCAAGGCCTACGAAACGGGGGAAGTTACCTATTCCGTTATTCCAGTAGAGAACTCGATTGAAGGTAGTGTTCATGAAACGATTGACTATCTCTTTCATCAGGCGGAGATTCATGCGGTTGCAGAGATTGTTCAACCGATTGCCCAACAACTGTTAGCCACGAGTGCCGATAAGGCTGTAGAGGTTATCTATTCTCATCCGCAGGCAATTGCTCAGGGGAAGAAATATATTCAGGAACATTTTCCTCAGGCTCGTATTGAAATAACAGCTAGTACAGCCTATGCTGCTCGCTTTGTGGCAGAACACCCTGAACAACCATTCGCGGCAATTGCTCCGCAAGCGGCAGCAGTTGAATATGGACTGGAAGTAATTGCGCAAGACATTCAGGAAATCAGCGAGAATTTTACACGCTTTTGGATTTTGGGGGATAAGGCTCCGTCTATTGCCCTGGAACAAGTAGCTAAAAAAGTCAGTCTTGCACTGACATTGCCAGATAACCTGCCAGGAGCCTTGTATAAGGCCATGTCTGTTTTCTCATGGAGAGGAATCAGCTTAACAAAAATAGAAAGCCGACCCCTGAAAACGGCTTTGGGTGAGTATTTTTTCATACTGGATCTGGACAATCAGTCTGAGGAATTATTAGCCTATTCTCAAAAAGAATTGACTAGTTTAGACATAACCTATAAAGTACTAGGGAATTACCTGGTCTATATGACCAGCTAGGATGAAGACAGATGAATAAAAACAATAATATCCTAACCCATCATGAACAATTGAGGTTAGATTATTTGCAAAAAAATATCCACTACTTAAATGACAAAGAAAGTCGTGAGTTGGATTATCTATTATATAAAAAAGAGCTGAGAGAACGGCATGGAAGTCCAAGGCAATCTCTCCGTAGCTTCACACCAACGGCTTACGAAGATGACTTCGAGGAAGATTATTTTGAAGAGGATGATGAGCAAGAGGAACTGTTGCCTCGCTATCCTGAACGTAGATCCAGAAAAACAAGACAAGCCAAACCTCAACGGTTTCAGTCTCCTCGTATCGAGCCCAAAGCGAAAGTACCTAAACCTAAAAAAGCTCGTAAAAAGGGTGGTTTCAAGCGCTTTATTAGTTTCGTATTGCTTGCTATAGCGCTAGTGATTGTAGCGATGGGCTATAGTTTTTTCAAAGGTATGAATAGCGTGAGTGAGAAGCCAGTAGCTGAGGTCTTCAACGGCGTAGATACATCGAATGGGACAAATATTTTAATTTTGGGAACAGACGGTCGTGTTGGCGAAAGTTCAGGTGAAACTCGAACGGATACCATCATGGTTCTAAACGTGAATAACACGGATAACAAAATCAAACTTGTTAGCTTTATGCGGGATACCTTGGTGGATATTGAGGGATATGAATATAAACTCAATACTGCCTATACTTTGGGAGAACAGGATAATCAGCAGGGAGCAGAGGCTGTACGTCAAGTATTGAAAGAAAATTTTGACATTGATATCAAGTACTATGCGATGGTGGATTTTGCAACCTTTGCGACGACGATTGATACACTTTTCCCTGAGGGTGTAACGATTGATGCACAGTTTTCAACTATTAATGGTGAAGTCGTTAGCTCAGTAGAAGTGCCGAATGATTTACAGCTGGAAGAAAATGCTCCTGCTTATCAAACGATTCAGGTCGGTGTACAGCAGATGGATGGTAAGACCTTGCTTAACTACGCGCGCTATCGTTCGGATGATGAAGGTGATTTTGGTCGTACAAGACGTCAACAGGAAGTGTTATCTGCTGTTATGACACAGGCTAAAAATCCAATGAAACTATTCTCTGGCTCCGAAGCTATAGGTAAGGTTGTGGCGATGACTCCGACAACAGTGCCACAAAGCTTTATGTGGCTACAGGGACCAGGCCTTCTATTGGATGCGGCAAATGGTATCGAACGTGTTACAATCCCAGAAAATGGAGACTGGATTGACGACTATGATATGTATGGTGGTATGGCTCTTCGTGTTGATTTTGAAAAATACCAGCAGCGCTTGGCTGAGTTAGGCTTGCGTTAAGAAATATGGTATACTAGAAGTGACTTCGGTCACTTTTTTAGTGGTCCAAAAATAGAAAGTAGAATTATGTTAAAGAAAAACGATATTGTCGAAGTAGAAGTTGTAGATTTGACACATGAGGGGCAGGGTGTGGCAAAAATTGATGGTTTTGTCTTCTTTGTAGACAATGCTCTTCCAGGCGAGAAAATTTCCATGCGCATCTTAAAACTTAAGAAAAATATTGGTTTTGGTAAGGTGGAGCAATGGCAGAGCTTCTCGCCAGACCGTAATCAGGACTTGGATTTGACCTATCTAAGAACAGGCATTGCTGACTTGGGGCATTTGAATTATCCAGCCCAACTAGCTTTTAAGAAAAAACAAGTTGAGAATAATCTACGTAAGATTGCAGGTCTGCCAGAAATAGCAGTAGCAGATACTTTGGGAATGGACAATCCTCTTGCTTATCGCAATAAGGCAGCTGTTCCTGTTCGTCGTGTGAATGGGCAGTTAGAAACAGGATTTTTCCGAAAAAATTCACATGATTTAGTTCCGATTGAGGATTTTTACATTCAAGATAAGGAAATTGATGCCTTGGTTCTAGCGACACGTGACCTCTTGAGAAAATTAGACTTGAAGCCTTACGATGAGAAAGAACAGACAGGACTTGTGAGAAATATTGTTGTTCGTCGTGGTCATTATTCAGGTCAGTTGATGCTGATTTTGGTCACAACTAGACCAAAGATTTTCCGTGTTGAAACCCTTATTGAACGTTTGACGAGCCAGTTTCCAAATTTGGTTTCTATCGTTCAGAATATTAATGACCAGAATACCAATGCTATATTCGGTCAAGAATTCCGTCTGTTGCATGGCAGTGAAACTATTACAGATACCATGTTGGGCAATGAATTTGAAATTTCTGCACCGTCTTTCTATCAAGTCAACACAGAAATGGCTGAAAAACTCTATCAGACCGCCATTGACTTTGCAGAATTGTCAGCAGATGATGTCGTGATTGATGCCTATTCAGGTATTGGGACAATTGGTCTCTCCTTTGCAAAACAAGTTAAGCATGTTTACGGTGTAGAAGTCGTTGAAAAGGCTGTCCTTGATAGTCAGAAGAATGCTGCTCGAAATGGGATTGATAATGTTACCTATGTCTGTGATAGCGCTGAATCCGCTATGCAAAAATGGGTGGCAGATGGAGTCAAACCGACTGTGATTTTTGTCGACCCACCACGAAAAGGTTTAACAGAAAGTTTTATCAAAGCAAGTACTTCTGTAAAACCAGTGAAAATCGTCTATATCTCTTGTAATGTGGCAACCATGGCGCGTGATATTAAACTTTATGAGGAATTGGGGTACAAATTGACGAAGGTACAGCCGACTGATTTATTTCCAAATACGCATCACATAGAAGTAGTCGGTTTGTTAGAAAAACGCATTTAGGTTGTCCAGCTTGCTTACCTGTTTTCCGGCAAGCTGCTTCAAAGGTCCACTGGACCTTTGAACTCCCAAATACGCATCACGTCGAGTGTGTCGCACTGCTCGTAAAAGCCTAGAAACCTTGGAACGAAAGGGATAATGAAAAGCCTTTGTTGCAAGGCTTTTTGCTTTATGGTGGGTAAGTATCAGAGTGAGAAAATTTTTGGAATGAGTAGAAGTGATAGCTAGAAATTATCAGTTTCTATTTCCATTTACCCTGTGGGTACGTGTTTGTTTCCATTGACAAGGAGTTTGTGGGAATAGAAATGTACCCACCTTGTTTGAATCAAGTGAAGTGTAGTTGAAGGAAATCTGTTGAAAGCAATACTTCATTTTACCGAATAAGTAATAATTTAGGCAACTTCAAATCGATTAAAAAAAACTATTTTAAAGGTTAAGAGTAGACAAAAATTGTCCACTCTTTTTTGTAAACTCAATTTATCAATAAATGAAATGAGGGAATGTAAAATGAAATATTTTGAGGTTGAGTTAGAAAATCCTGATGAATTTTTAAAACTACAAACAGAAGATTTTGTGAAAGCTAATCGCTTGCTACTAAGGAAGATAATCCAGAGCGTTACAGTCTATGAAGAACACTTCGTCATATCCTTTAAATCTGGCATCGAATTGGAAGTATGAGACTCATTCCATAACTTTTATATTGAACATATCATCTTGTTGTGTTATACTATAAATTGAAGTTAAATTAGATGCTAAAAATTTGTAATTAAGAAGGAGGGATTCGTCATGTTGGTATTCAAAATGCGTAATGTAGATAAAACATCTACTGTTTTGAAACAGACTAAAAACAGTGATTACGCAGATAAATAAATA
>NZ_ALMY01000035.1 GCF_000440115.1 Streptococcus suis YS56
ACCAGTTGTTGTAACCAACGTCTTGAAATACAAGACAACTACCGTAGAAGACCCTGAATTGCCAAAAGGACACATAGAGACCGTCACTCAAGGGAAAGAAGGCAAGGAAACCATCACTACGACCTACACACTGGATACCAAAACTGGAAACATTACTGCGAACACCGTAACGGAAACAATCGAACCAGTTGAGCATGTCGTGAAAATCGGAACTTTAGAAATAAAAGTTCCCGAAACTGCTCCTGAACAACACATAAAACCTGAACTCAAATGGAGTACAACAATCATACCAATTCCTTTCCAAACGAAATACATCGTGGATAATCAGTTGAAACAGGGAGAAGAAATTATCCTTGTACAAGGAAAAGACGGTCAACGACAAATTATTGCTCTCATAAATGGAGCGGTCGTTGGAAGAAACAATGAAGAAATTATTTCTGATACCATCCTCCTTGAGCCGATTGAACAAGTTATCAAAATCGGAAGTCGCAGTACCGATAACCTCCCAAACAAGGAAGAAAAACCAGATACTCCAAATCTTGTACCGATTTTGCCACCAACATTGCCAACTAATGAAGCAATCCCTACTCCAATGAAGCTCGCAGAGACACCAAAATCGATAGAATATCTGTCGAATAGACAACATGATGCTATCGTTTCTCCGAGCCAGCTTCAACAAACCAATGGCGCACTATTACCAAAAACTGGTGAGCAAAAAGAAAACTTCCTATCTAGATTGGGATACATTTTCCTAGTATCTTTAGGACTTGGTTGGGCTATCTTGCCTCTTCTCAAAACTAAAAAGGAAAAGTAAATAATATATACTCCCCCAAAAAAGTTAGATATTTCTATCTAACTTTTGGGGTGATTCAATATAAGATTACTTCTCAGAAGCGATCAACTCCTTCTGAAGGGACTTTTGGGAAATCAACCAAATCTATCCTGAGAGACTGTAATGTCGTCTTCTCACCTCCTCTCCAAAGAACTTTGTGGAGATAAGAAACGAGTACCAACTAGAATAAACTACATACATGAATAACTTGCTAAAAAGCTGAGGCTATCCAACTCCCCTAATGGGCACTATAATTTCTGCAGTGGGTAAATCAACCAGAGAGATTATAGGGCCCTTTTTTAAAACCATCACTCCCTCACCGTCTCAATCGTCCACTCCTTCCAACCTCGGAAGCGAATGGCTCCTTGCTGGTCGGTACGATAGACTTGGATATTTCGACTGTCAAAGCGGTCCAAGGTTTCTTGATGGGGATGCTTGTAGCGGTTATTTTCTCCTGCTGATACCAGGGCAATCTTGGCACCGATATGGTCTAGAAATTCAGGATAGGAAGAACCTTTGGAGCCGTGGTGACCAGCTTTAAGGACATCGACAGGCAGGTTGGGATAGGCTTCTATCAAGTCCAACTCCCCTTGCTCCAAGTCCCCTGTAAAGAGGAAATTGGTTTCCAACAAGCGACCGTAAAGGACAATAGAATCATTATTCCCACCGTCGCCTGTCCCGTCTGGATAGAGGACTTCCAGATAGGAGTCAAAAATCGGCAAGCGGTCGCCCACCGCCACCACATGAACAGGGACATTGATTTCTTTCAAGGCGGCTACAAAGTCAGGCACCGTCAGGCTTCCTGGCGACACGTAAATCCGACCAATCTGGACCTGCTTCGCCACTTCCAACACATCGCCCACATGGTCTGCGTCGGTATGGGTCAGGACCAAGCTATCAATCCTATCCACGCCCCGACTATGCAGATATGGAATCAAGGTCCGCTCTGCATTTGCCTGCCGAGACCGCTCCTGCCACTCCTCCTTAGCCGCAAAATCGACCCGACCACCCACATCTATCAGGACCGTCCGCCCCCGCATATCCCGCAAAAAGATGCTGTCCCCCTGCCCGATGTCCACCACCGTCACCTCGTTTTCCAGCGGGTGTTTGGTTATGAAAAATAGCAGAGCGAGGACCAAGCTCAGTCCTAGGAGCCAGTTTTTCTTCCTGTGGAAATCGTAAAGCAAGAAGAGGCAGACCAGCAAAAGTAAGAGGACCAGACCAGACGGCTTGCCCAGTATCCAAGGCCGAAAGCCCAAATCCTCCACCCAGACAATGATGTTTTCCATAAAGACAAAAAATCCGTTGACCCAAGTCATCTTGACCAGAGGCGACAGGAGAAAAATGACTGACAAACCTGGCAAGAGCAGGACATCAAAGATAAAGGAAAAGGCAAATGTCAGGAGAATAGACAAGGGTTGAAAGGCATAGAAATAGGTCATGAGCACAGGTAGAATCCCAAGTGAAATACTGAGACTCTCCACCGCAACCTTTTTGACCTGCCCCAAGTCCTCAAAATTAAAGACAGTCAGCAAGAAAGCATAGGTAAAAGTCAGCACTCCTCCTGCTGTCAGTAAAAATCGGGGCAGTATCAACAGACAGACAAAAACTGTCACCGCAAAGTTATCCAACTTCCGCAAGCCCAGATTACCCAGAATTTTTTGGACCAAGGACCGTACAACCGACACGGAAAAACCTGTCAAACCAGCATAAACAATGGAAAAGAGAATTTGTAACTTATCCACTGTTTCTTTGGTCAAGCCCAAACGCAGTAAAATCCAGCGAAACTTATCGATGAAAAATCCAACTTGCATACCAGACAGGGCAAAGAGATGAATGATTCCTAAACTAGAATAGAGATCACTTATCTGGTCAAACTCACTATCCAAGTCCCCAAACAAGAGCCCTGTCATGTAGTGGCTCATGGGAGCTGGAAAATTGGTTTTGATATAGACCAAGGCCTGCCTCCGCCAGCTTGACAGCCAGTCAAAAACATTCCAAGACCGGACAGGAACAATCTTCTTAATCGCTGTTAGCTTGACATTCCGATAGATACCCTGTGTTTTCAGATAGGCCCGATAGTCAAAGCCGTTGAAATTCCGCTGACCAGCTGGCAGGCTGACCTCTGCTTCCACTTCTAGCTGGACCAGACCTGTCAACTTTTGAAAATAAGCCTGCTCCTCCTGACTGGCTAATTTGTAGAAAACCTGATAGGTTTGTCCGTCAGCCCGACCACGAAAAGACAAGCTATCGCCATTGATGTCTATGGTATCTGGAATGACCTGCACAGTCGTCACTTGCTCTGGGGCTGACTGGGCTGCCCGCTCCCATTGGACCTTCTGGCATACGTAAAACAGACCACACAGGGCTAGAAGCGGCAGCGTTTTGAGGAAAACTGTCTTGCCTTGCCGAATCCCAAAGACCAGCAACAACAAACTCAGCAGGCCCATTGTCAAGAGAGAAAAAGAATGGACTACAAAGTAGGTCGCCACCGCCAAGATGGCTAGGTGAATGGGCTGGCAGGGGAGCTTACTCAACCGTGACATAAGGTCGGATGCTTTCCATGGTCTTGTTGCCGATGCCTGAAACGTTGTTGAGGTCGTCCACCGACTTGAAGCCACCATTGGCCTCACGATAGGCGATAATGTCCGCCGCCCGCTTGGCACCGATACCCGAAATAGTCTGCAGATCAGCCTCGGTCGCCGTATTGAGATTGACCTTACTTTCATTTCCTTCTTGGGACATAGCAGAGCTGGTAGTCGTGCTGGCCACCACCGAGATGTTTTCGTCCTTACTAGCCACATAGACCACCGCCTCGTCGCTGAGCTTCTGAGCTAGATTGATAGACTTGGGGTCTGCCTGACTAGTCAAGCCGCCAGCTGCCTCCACCGCATCATTGACCCGACTTCCTGCATCAAGGTAGTAAATGCCAGGCTCTGTCACCGCTCCTTTGACATCGACGACCAGCTGGCTGGGCTCTTCGCTTTCTTCTCTACTGGTTTCCTCAGTTTGCTCTTGACCACTAGAGGTTTTCTCGGTCTGAGGAAACTCCGTCAGTCCAGTCTGGTCAGCCGATTGGGCTGGCTGACTAAACCAGAGAAAACTCGCAACGACAACTGCTACTCCTGCCGGCAGACCCAGCTGCCACTTGTATTGTTTGATTGTTTCAATTACTTTTTCCATAACTACCTCCACTTAGATAATTCGGAAAAAGATAGAAAAAAACCCGCAAGCTGCGAGTTTCATTTACTTATTTTTTATCCAACTGAGTACTTGGTTGCCAGAAGAAGCTGGCGATATAGCTAAAGGCATAGGTCAATCCCAAGATAAGAACAACCAGCAAAAGAACTGGGATACGATAGAGATAAGTCAAGATATTTGGTTTCTTCTTGGTTTGGAAGGATGCCGCATGGTCATCTAAGCGTTTGAACTCAGCTTCGATTCGGCTAGTCACTTCTGCTGTACCTGCATCATCCATACGCTTGATGTCTGAAACATCGATAGGGTTTCCAAAAGCCACATCAATTCGCTCACCAGCTAAGAGCCCCTTGATGGTCATGGGACCCACATAGGTAGCTGGCATGAGTTTGACCTTGGCTGACTTGGCAATGACCGCCACACCACCTTTGAGCTCAGAGGAATGACGACTTCCTGAAGGAAACATGACCAGCGAACGGTCACTTTTTTTCAACATGTTAACTGGATACTTGATGGCTGCCATGCCAGGATTTTCACGGTCAATCGGAAAGGCTCCACATTTTGAAATCCACCAGCCAAAACCACGGTCCTTGAAGAGTTCTTTTTTAGCCATAAAGATGAACTGCTTGGGAGCAGCAGCGTAGCCAAGAAAGACTGGATCCCAAAAGGTTTTGTGCGGAGCGATAAGAATATAATTTTCCTCCTGTGGCAAAATCTTTTCTCTATCATGATAGTGAATATTGCCATTGATGGCCCACAACAAGAATGTTAATAGTGTTCGTAGATAAGAATAAAACATAAACTTCTCCTTTTTCAATCCCTCCTATTATAGCACAAAATTGCTTCAGGAAGAAATGTCACTTTCTTTCGACCTAAGTATAATCTTGAGGAAAACTGGAAGTCGGCTTTGGTAATCGCTTTCACATTTATTTTTGCTCTCTTTATTTTATGGAGATAATCTTAGCTAGATATGCTATACTATTGATAAATAGGAGGAGGTTACAAAAATGAAAACTCTATTAACGAACTTACGTCCCCGTTTCAATCGTGAATGGTACAAAAATGAAAACACCTATACTACTTTTATTTTTACCTTCTTTTTATTCCGTCCTCAAGGAATTTGGGCTTTCTATCCAGAAACATGGATACGAAGCCTTTTGGTCATTCTCTTACTAATTTCGCTCTATCTTGGCTTCTTCACCAAGATTGGACAAAAGCAGACATTACTTTCCTTGGTCTTGTCTGTCCTATTTTTTGTAGTCTTACTCATTATATTCTATTGGAATTAAATCTATGTTCAGGCGTATCTTGATTGGATATTGGTTAGAATTTTTGCATAAAGGCTTGCCCTCTCCTGATTTTCCGAGAGGGTTTTCTTGTCCTGACTTGTCAAATGTCCCTGATAGGTTTACAATAGAAACATGATAAAAATTGAACGTATAGTAGACATCTTAAAAGCGGATGACAACTTCCGCCATATCAAACAAAATAACCAGACTGACAGCACGTGGACGGATGTCCAGTTTGATGCCCTCAGCTATGACAGCCGGACTGTTAGCCCAACGACCCTCTTTTTTGCCAAGGGTTTGGCCTTTAAGAAGGAATTTCTGGAAAAGGCTATTGAGGCTGGGCTGGCTTTTTACGTGTCTGAAATCGACTATGAGGTCGGCATTCCTGCTATCATCGTCCATGACATCAAGCAGGCTATGAGCCTGATTGCCATGGATTTTCATGGTCATCCCCAGAAACAGCTCAAACTTCTGGCCTTCACCGGTACCAAAGGTAAGACAACGGCGGCTTATTTTGCTTTTAACATCCTTAAACAGAGCAAGAAACCTGCCATGCTTTCGACCATGAACACCACGCTGGACGGCAAGACCTTCTTCAAGTCCACCCTGACCACGCCTGAGAGTCTGGACCTCTTTGCCATGATGGCGGAGGCGGTCAAGAACGGCATGACCCACTTGATTATGGAGGTGTCCAGCCAGGCTTACTTGGTCAAGCGAGTTTATGGACTGACCTTTGACGTCGGCGTCTTCCTCAACATCAGCCCCGACCACATCGGCCCCATTGAGCACCCGACTTTTGAGGACTATTTCTACCACAAACGGCTTTTGATGGACAATAGCAGAGCGGTTATTGTCAATGCTGGCATGGACCATTTTGAAGTGGTGAAAGAGCAAGTCATCTCTAAAGACCATGACTTCTATGGACCGACTTCTGAAAACCAGATTAGTCAGTCAGCAGGTTTTGATTTCACAGCGACCGGCAAATTGGCTGGCCATTACGACATCCAACTCATCGGTGGCTTCAACCAAGAAAATGCTATCGCAGCAGGGCTGGCCTGTCTACGTTTGGGTGCAAGTCTGGAAGATATTCACACAGGGATTGCCCAAACCAATGTCCCAGGCCGTATGGAAGTCCTGACCCAGCAAAACGGTGCCAAGGTATTCGTGGACTACGCCCATAACGGAGATAGTGTCAAGAAACTGATTGATGTCGTCTTGGAGCACCAGACAGGCAAGGTGATTTTGATTCTGGGAGCTCCTGGCAACAAGGGAGAAAGTCGCCGCAAGGACTTCGGTCTGCTGCTCAATGACTATCCACAGGTTGAGGTGATTCTGACAGCTGATGACCCCAACCGTGAAGATCCAGCTGCTATCGCTGAACAAGTCCGTGCCCACATGACCCGTCCAAGCGACTTTATCTTGGACCGGGAAGAAGCCATTCGCACAGCCATGAGTCAGACAAACTCTCCGAAAGATGCGGTCATCATCGCAGGCAAGGGGGCTGACGCCTACCAGATTGTCAATGGCGAAAAGGCCGCCTACGACGGCGACTTAGAAGTAGCAAAACAATATTTGTAACATAGGGTCCTTGTTCACAGACAAGGACTTTTTTATAACGATTCTCATTAAATTAAAATTTTCAGAAAACTCTTTGTTTTGGTAAATTTTTTTGATATAATACTGGTCGGAACAAAATATTAATGAATCATATTCTGGAAAGGAGGAGTTTGTGTCTTCTATTCAAGCGGAAAATATCCAAGTCTCTTACGACAATCGGATTATTATTGATGAATTATCAACAAGTATTCCAAAAGGAAATATAACGACGATCATTGGTGCCAATGGCTGTGGAAAATCGACCTTGCTTAAGGCGTTGACAAGGATTATCCCTGTTCAAGAAGGGGCTATCTATTTAGATGGACAAGCCATTTCACAACTGCCAACCAAAGAAGTCGCAAAAAAATTGGCCCTGCTCCCTCAGGTCTTAGAAGCGACTGAAGGGATTTCCGTCTATGAACTAGTCTCCTATGGTCGCTTTCCGCATCAAAATGGGCTGGGGCATCTCACTGATCAGGATAGAGAGAAAATCAACTGGGCCTTGGAGGTCACTCAGACCGCTCCCTACGCTAGGTTACCAGTTGATGATTTATCAGGTGGTCAGAGGCAACGTGTGTGGATTGCGATGGCACTTGCTCAAGATACGGATACCATTTTCTTAGATGAACCAACAACCTATCTTGATCTCAATCATCAATTGGAAGTCTTAGAACTTTTAAAAGAACTGAATCAAAGCCGACAGAAAACCATTGTGATGGTCCTTCACGATGTCAATTTATCAGCTCGATTTTCAGATTATATGATTGCCATGAAAGAGGGAGATATTCGCTACCATGGGTCTGTGTCCAATATGATGACAACTGAGATACTGAGGGACATTTTTAGCATTGAACCTCAATTGATGCAGGTTGCTGGTCAAGATTACCCTATTTTGCTAACTTACGATTTAAAAAAATAATAAGGAGAAAAAATGAAAAAGTTTTTAGCTATTTTTAGTTTATTTGTCGGGCTGTTTTTCTTAACAGCTTGTTCTACCTCTTCCTCTTCAACAGATGTAGAATTGTCTAGCATGCCAAAGATTGAAGGAATTACTTACCACGGTGACATTCCAAAAAATCCTAAAAAAGTTGTCAACTTTGCTTACTCTTACACAGGCTATCTCTTACAATTAGGAATTGATGTATCTAGCTATAGTCTAGATTTAGAAAAAAATAGTCCTGCATTTGGAGACAAACTAAAGGATGTTCCACAATTGACAACGGCAGATACAGAAGCAATTGCCGCACAAAAACCAGATGTCATTCTAGTATTTGCTGGTGATGATAACTTAGAAACACTGAAAGAAATTGCTCCAGTTATTGAAATCACTTATGGAAAGAGTGACTACCTGAAAATGCTGACAGATGTTGGTCAGATTTTTGGAAAAGAAAAGGAAGCACAAGCCTGGTTAGATCAATGGGATGAGAAAGTTGCTACTGCGAAAGAGGAATTGAAAGGATTGATTGATACAAGTTCAACATTTACTGTCATGGACTTCTTCGATAAAAACATCTTCCTTTACGGTAACAACTTTGGTCGTGGCGGAGAATTAGTCTATCGCGCTCTCAGTTTTGCTGCTCCTGCAAAGGTTCAAGAAGACATTATCAGTAAAGAAGGCTGGTTTGGGGTATCTCAGGAAGCTCTTCCAGAATACGTTGGCGACTATGTGCTTGTTAACGTCAATGATAAAACAAAAGAAGCAGCTGCATCTCTCAAAGAAAGTGATATTTGGAAAAATCTACCTGCTGTAAAGAATGGTCACGTCATCGAGGTAGACTACAACCTCTTCTACTTCTCCGACCCGATGTCTTTAGATTTACAAATTGACGCCTTTGTCTCAGAAATTCAAAAACTTCAGTAAAAGGACTGGATATATGAACAAACTAGTAAGTTCTCATTATCCCAAAACAAAGCCAAAGAATATTTGGCTTGTTTTTTTCATCATCTGTCTTTCTTTCATAGCTGGAGGCTATCTTAGTTTACGCTTTGGAGCTATTTCTTATAGCCACCAACAACTGATAGAAACCCTAAAGCATCCGCTGACAGATTCTTCCGTTCAGGATGTTATCATCGATTTGCGTTTACCTAGAATGGTAGCCGCCATCTTGGTAGGAGCTGCCATGGCTCAAGCTGGGGCAATGATGCAAGGAATTACACGCAATCCGATTGCTGATCCTGGCTTATTAGGAATCAATGTTGGCGCAGGACTTGCTCTCATTGTTGCCTATGCTCTATTCGGTGGTTTGCACTACAGTCAAATTTTATTAATATGTTTACTGGGCTCCTGTCTGGCAGCCGGTCTAGTCTTTGGTCTAGCTTATCAGGTACAAAAAGGCTACAATCAACTACGGTTAATTTTATCTGGTGCCATGGTAGCAAGTCTATTTTCTGCTATTGGTCAGGCTATTACTATCTACTTTGATTTATCAACTGCAGTGATTGGCTGGCAAGCAGGGGGATTGGTACAGGTAAACTGGAAGATGCTGGCCATCATCGCTCCTCTTATCATCATTGGCCTCATCCTTGCTCAACTCTTTTCACATCAGCTGACCATCCTGAGCCTCAACGAAACCGTTGCTAAAAATCTAGGGCAACGAACCTTACTGATGACCTTGATCTTGTTGGGAATTGTCCTTCTACTCTCAGCTTCTGCGGTAGCTCTTGTGGGCTCACTTTCTTTTGTCGGGCTCATTATTCCTCACTTTATCCGCATGTTTACAGGGAAAAATTACAAGCTACTCTTACCATTAACTGCCTTTGCAGGGGCTAGTTTCCTCATCTGGGTAGATTTGGTTTGCCGTTCTATCAATCCACCTGTTGAAACTCCCATTAGCGCAGTCATCAGTATCATTGGTCTCCCTTGCTTCCTATGGTTGATTAGAAAGGAGAAACACTTTTGATAAGACATCACAACTATCTAAAAATATTCACATTCCTACTAATCCTTTTATTTGTCATTTTCCTACTTTCCTTATCTATCGGCTATAGCAATTCATCCTTTTCAGATCTCATCGACATCATGAGTGGGCATGCCAGTTCATCGACTCTACTGATCATTGGGCGAATTCGCTTACCTAGAATAATCGCCTCCATTATCGGAGGGGCTTCTCTGGCTTTGGCGGGTTTGTTACTACAAACTTTGACCCGCAATCCTCTGGCAGATTCTGGAATATTAGGAACCAACGCTGGAGCTGGTCTTGTTGTGGCACTATTTGTCGGTCTCTCTTCAAAAATCAGCCCTGTCTTATTGAGTCTCATGCCTCTATTTGCTATGATGGGCGGTGGATTAACCATTTTTCTAGTTTACTGGATTGCACGTAAGAAGCTGTACGGCATCCATCCTGCACGCTTAATTATCACGGGAGTTGGAATTTCGAGCATGTTATCTGGTATCATGGTTAGCATCATCAGCCAATTAGATGACTTTAAGATGGAATACATTGTCCAGTGGCTCAGTGGTCGAGTAAATGGTGGAGATTGGAAAACTATCGCAATCTATACTCCTCTTCTTCTCTTGGTATGGCTGGCAACGTTTAGTCGAAGTCGCTCACTCAATATTATGAATCTAAACGACCAGACAGCCATGGCTTTGGGACTCCACTTACAGCGTGAAAGGCGGATTACCTTGGTATTGGCTACCGCCCTAGCCTCTCTTAGTGTCATTTTAGTTGGTAATATCACCTTCGTCGGTCTCATTGCTGGTCACATTGTGCGCAAATGGTTAGGAAATGACCATCGTGTCATCATTCCAGCTACTATGATAATAGGAAGCTTCATTCTACTTCTAGCGGATACCATAGGACGAGTACTACTTGTCGGAACAGGCATCCCAACCGGCATCATCGTCTCCCTTATCGGCGCCCCCTATTTTCTGTGGTTACTAAAACAAGAAGGCTAGATGACTCCAGCCTTCTTCTTACTTTTCCAAATAATGTTCTATGTCCTCTTTCAGTTTTAATGGACTAGTCGTTGGTAAATAGCGTTTGACCACGCGCCCCTGTCTATCCACCAAAAACTTGGTAAAATTCCACTCAATTCGACCTCCTAATAAGGTCGATTTTTCTTTCTTAAGATAGCGATATAGCGGACTAGCTCCTACACCGTTCACTTCAATTTTTGCAAAGCGAGGAAAGGTTGTTCCATAAGTCAAACTACAGGTCTGATTGATGTCTTCCACAGAACCGGGAGCCTGATTTAAAAATTGATTGCAAGGAAAATCTAGCACGACAAAACCTTTGTCTTTATAGCAATTATATAACTCCTGTAGTTCCTTGTATTGAGGTGCCAACCCACAACCTGGCGCCGTATTGACAATCAAAAGCACCTGTCCTTTATAATCAGCCATGGACTGGTCTGACCCATCTTGTTTTTGTACTGTAAAATTATAAATGCTCATTATATATCCTCCTCTAGTCAAAATAAGTGAATAAATGTTCCAATTCATTTGGAGTGAGTTGTCTGTATGCACCTCGTTCCAAATCCCCCAGTTCAAAACCTCCAAAGGAGATCCGCTTGAGATAAGTGACCTTGACACCATAGGCTAAAAACATCTTTTTGACCTGATGAAACTTGCCTTCTGCCAGCTTGATGGTCGCTCTGCTATGGTCTAAAGAAGCCTCCAAGACAGTCAAATCTGCGGGCTGGCAACGAGTGCCGTCCAAAAAGGTAACACCTGAAGCAAAAAATGTCGGGGCATCTGGACCCAAGGGGCCGTTGACCTCCACATAGTAGACCTTGTCCACATGGTGGCTGGGATGGAGCATACGATAACCGAGCGGACCATTGTTGGTAATGAGGACTAGGCCCTCGGTATCCCTGTCCAGGCGACCGACGGGGTAGAGACCTTCCCTACTGTCTTGCGAAGAAATCAAGTCGATGACTGTCTGATGCTCTTGGTCTGTCACAGCAGAAACGACTCCTGCTGGTTTGTTGAGTAAATAGTAGACCGAGCCTTTTAGCTCGATTTTTCGCCCTGCCACCTGAATCTCTTGGAGTTCTGGATCGACGATCTGACTGAGACTTTGAGCTGCTTGTCCGTTAATCTTGATTTGCTGGGCTTTAAAAAGTTTTTTAACTTGCTTGCGCGAGCCAACTTTGGCTTTCTCTAAACATTTGTCCAATCTCATATCTCTATTCTAGCATAAAACCTAGGTCTTGACTTTGATTGAAAAAAGACTATAATACTAATTAGTGATATGTATGCAAATGAAATCCAGTTTGCTTGGATTTCCTACTTTTTATAATAAAGGAGAACTTTATGGGACTTTTACAAGATGGCAAATGGGTAGATCAATGGTATGATACCAAGTCAACAGGTGGCAAGTTTGTCCGTACCGTAACACAATTTCGCAACTGGATTACACCCGATGGACAAGCAGGACCGGCAGGTGAGGG
>NZ_ALMY01000036.1 GCF_000440115.1 Streptococcus suis YS56
CTTAATCATGCGAAAATTGAAGGGTCTAGAAGACCACATTTCCCTGTCAATCGTCCATCCGCTCATGTTGGAAAATGGTTGGACCTTCGCAGACGGTCCTGGTGTGATCAAGGATCCGCTCTTTAACAGCGACTATCTCTATTAGGTATACTTGAAAGCAGACCCAAATTACACTGGCCGTGTGACCGTTCCTGTCCTTTGGGATAAGGAAACAAATACCATCGTCAGCAATGAATCTGCTGAAATCATGCGCATGTTTAATAGTGCCTTCAATGACATTACAGGCAACTACGATGACTACTATCCAGAACACCTACAAGCTGAGATTGATGCTATGAATGACTTTGTTTATCCAAACATCAACAACGGTGTCTATAAGGCAGGTTTTTCAACCAATCAGGAAGTCTATGAAAAAGAAGTCAAGAACCTTTTTGCTGCCTTAGATAAATTAGAAGAGCATTTGACAGATAAGGACTATCTAGTAGGCAACCAATTGACAGAAGCAGATATCCGTCTCTTTACTACCTTGGTACGATTTGATCCAGTTTACTTTGGACATTTCAAGTGCAATATCAAGGCCTTGGTTGACTACCCAAATCTGTGGCATTACACCAAGCGACTATACAACCATGATGGTATTGCAGAAACAGTTGACTTTGACCATATCAAGCAGCATTACTATGGTAGTCACAAAACTATTAACCCAACAGGTATTGTCCCAGTCGGCCCTGACTTAGACTGGACACTTGAAAACTAGAGACACGTATGTTATAATCATTGTGCTTAAAAGTTCAGGAAACTAAGTATAAGGAAAACACCCATGGTGGCAGCCATGGGTGTTTTTTTGTGCTTGCTCAAGGCACGCAGGCTAAGTGACAGTCATTTAGTTTACTTTTAGTACGAGGCAACGAGCTGAAGGTTGCTTGTACTGTCGATTGATAGTACAAGGTTGGAGATATTACTTGCGAAGCAAGTTACTTATGCAAGGTACAGCAAAGCGAGTTCAAACAATCCAGTGGAGTGTTTGAAGTTGGAAATACGGGAACGAAGTTTCCTCTTTCGTCGAAGTAATAAAAGGAAAAATAAATGATTGATTGTCGCTGTTGTTTTGCCACTTACAAATTAGCCACTCCGCAATAAGCTCTGCAACTACGCTGACTAACAACGGTAGCAAAACAAGTTTCAGGAAACTATTTAGCATAAGTTCTCACCTCCCAACCTGCGCTGTTTAGTGATTGCGACTTAGATAGTATACCATAAAACGATAATCTTTACCATTATAAAAAAGTTGTTATCCACTAAAGAATGAAGAATTGAAAAATGAACACAGACATTTTCCACGATTTTTAGAAAACTTTACTCCCAAAATGACTGGTTTGCCCTCTCGCCTTTTCGTATGATATAATGGTTCAGATTTTTAGAAAAGGAGAATTTTATGTCTGAAATAAAGGCAAAACGTGTATCCAACTATGAATTGTTTTATGACCTAGTCTTTGTGCTAGCGACGTCTTCGTTGACGGGCTTGCTGCATGGGGACCACATCGGTTTTAAGGAGATTGTCACCTTTATCATCGCCAATTTGATTATTATGACCTTGTGGATGAATGAGACCATTTATCTGAATAAGTATGGCGAACGAGACTTTCTAGATATTTTTACGATTATTCCATCCATGTATCTGATTGGTAACATGTCCCTCAACTTCAGCAATGATTTTGAAAAAACAGCTCTTCCCTTCAATGCCTTTCTGACCATGTCATACGTTTTGATTTTCGTGCAAAATTACCTAAGAGGTAGACGGATTGGCTTTAATGAGGACATCAAGGCAACCTTGCAGATGTTGACCACTTATATTGCTATCTTTGCTGGTGCAACCTTGTTGGTCGTTTTCAAACTCTGGACCAATGATGAGAGAATGCTGATTGTCTATATCATTCCCTTCTTGATTTCCTTTTTCTTCCAAAAGAAAATAAGCCATGACCCCATTAACTTTCCGCACATGGTGGAACGTTGCCAGCTGATTACCATTATCACCTTCGGTGAGACCGTCATCGCCATCATCAAAAATTATCCACTTTTAGAACTTCCCTTGGAAGGAATCCTTCTCTTCATTGCGATGGCGACCCTTTTCATCTTTTACATCTCCCAGACCTACCTATCCATTGATCATCACCGTAAGGCAGATGTGACCGTTTTGCTCTATGCCCACTTGGTGATTGTCCTTGGTTTAAATTTCTTCACAGTGGCAATGGAGCTGTTCCCTAGCCACCACAATGAACTGGCCTTGCCAATGCTGGTTGTAGGAAACTTACTTTTCTACGGAGGCATCCTTTCGACTTCCTTCTATAATCAACAAATTCACCAAGTTGGTAGAAAAGGACTGTTCATCTACGGTCTGATTTTAGTGATTGGAAATGTTGCCTTACTGCTAGCTGGACATGCAAACCTACTCATCTTTAGCATTCTCAATCTACTCTCACATGGTATGGTAGCCTACCATGTCATTCGTTTCCGCAAAGCCAACCACAGTTTGTTGGGAGAAGATATATAATCATTCAATTTACTACAGTAAAAGAACAAAAAAGCAAGGAGACTTCCTAATTCAAAGCCTTCTTGCTTTTTATTATAACTGTATCTAACTATTTCAAAAATAGGTTAAAATCTCCCTTGTACGTAGCCCATTCGGAAGTTAAAAATTCTTTTTTTAGCTGATAATGAACAGGTGCCTGTTGTTCTGTCAAGAATGGTTGGATGTACTTATCAAGCTCCAGCCAGCCTTGCCAACCGATGTGGATCGTATCTTGCATAAAATAATCTATCCCCCCCTGCTCCGACAAATCAGCAATATGATTGAAACCTTGACTGGTCAACTGGTACTTAATCTTTGCTACTGTTGCCCGATACATATCTTTATTGAGACCAGTGTAGTTCATCCAACGTTCATTAACCGGGGGAATTACGAATAGCACATCAGTCTGATGTTTAGCAAATTCATTCAAAACCAGCTGAAAATCATTGTACTCCGGTGATTGCAGATAAGATATTTTTGTCTGGGATTGTTTGAGTTTTTTGATTTTTGACTGAAGGCGATTTCTATAAAACCTATCATCAATTTGGAAATCATTTGATTGAGTAGAACGACTCCCATCCTCATTAGCTACTTTACTCAAGTGGTCATAGGAAAAAGTCTCTGGAAGTTTCATCGCTTCCGTTTCTACCAATCCTAAATTACTACCAGAATCAGCAAAGCGACTAAATAAGGCATCTTGCTTTTCTAATAAATAGGCTTGCCAGGTCAACTGCTCTCGATCCCATTTCGACAATTCCTTACCACTAGCTACTTTTTGAAACATTCCTGTCAAACTATAGTCTGATTTAAGCTCTAAGAAACGCTTTGCTGCATATCTATCATAGTCATCCTCAGCACTTGTTTGCAGAAAATGAGTGGCTTGATCACTACTAAAATATTGTTCAAATGCCTTGGATGATGCCCCTTTGGGTGAAAACCATTGAGGAGAAACAACATAGATAGCCTGACTATTTTTTAAATGTGCCCCAATCTGTTGCATGCCAAAATATTGTGTCAGCGAAGCTGCACCACGTTGTCCTAACAAATAGGGAGTATACTCTCTCTGATAGGCATCTGCCAACACTGACGGATGCATACTATCAAAACGTGACCATTCACTTGACCCAAAGAAAGGAACAAAATGATGATTTTTGTCTCCCAGAGCCCTATTTTTCTTATATTTGCTCTTAAAACTAATATAAGACAATGCTACTGCATCTTGTTTTTCTTCTTTGAAATTTGGCCGAGAAGAACTCGGGAAAAACAACAACGTGAGAATAACTAAAAACGTTGCACAAATCACAGGCCCAAAAATCTGCCACAATTGCTTACGCATGTATCAACTCCACAACACCAGAAATGATTTTGTTAGCTGTATTCCAATCTTCACGACCAAACTCTGAAACTGGAACTGTAATATTAAAACGACTTTCTAACTCCACAATAAGTTCTACGGTACCCATACTATCCAAAACACCCGCATCAAATAGGTCTTCATCCATCATTTCAGATACATCTTCCATAAATAATTCTTCGATAATATTCAATATTGTTTCTTTTACATCCATTTTATATTCCTTTCTACGATTCATACAATCGTTATCTATTGTCTACTTGAACCACAATTTATCTAAAAATCCTGAAAATATCAAGAAAGAGAACATGACCGTATGGAAGGTCACAAACATACCAGCGAAACTCGTCCAACGATTATCTGGCAGTGGTTCTTGCCCAGCTTTTTTTCGAGCTAAATTAATTGATTTCTTCTTACGAATCCAAGCATCATTGATGATCAACCCCAAAGCATGAAAGAGACCATATGCAATATAATACCATGTTACACCATGCCACAAGCCCATCAAGAGCATATTAAACAGATAGGCAACATTAGATACCGTATTTCGATTTTTGAAAACCTTATGTTTCAACAAAGCCTTAACCAGACGCATGTAAACGAAATCACGGAACCAAAAAGATAAGCTGATATGCCATCGATTCCAAAATTCCTTAAGATCACGCGATTTGAACGGTTGATCAAAGTTAATTGGGCAACGAATACCCATAAGATTGGAAATACCTATGGCAAACATGGAATAGCCTGCAAAGTCAAAGAATAATTCAAAACCATAGAGATACATAACTCCAATAGTAGGTACGTTAAACCATCCACCTTGATCCAAGGCTACTGCCTTTAAAGGCTCCAGTAAAGTATGCCCAATAAAATAGGCTAGAATAAACTTATATAAGAAGCCCATCATAATATAATGCACAGTCTGATCGAGCATATTTAATAACTCAGTTCGCTCAGGAATTTGTTTGTAATCTTCCGTAAACCGTCTATAACGATCAATAGGACCACTCGAAATAGTTGGCATAAATAGCAAAAATCGCAGAAAACTCCCTAAACTAAATTCCGTTAGTAAACCGTCCCGCATTTCAATCACCATTCCGACCGACCGAAACGTTAAATAAGAAATACCTAAAAAACCGAAAATTGCCCCATGCTGACTAAAAGTCGGGGCCAACTTTACCCAAGTCAACGGAAAAACAGCTAAACACACGATTAAATAGAAGACCCAGCTTTGATTTGCCCGTTGACGATAATACTTGTAGAAAAAAATCAACATTGTCTGCCAAATAATATAGGCCAATAAAGACAGCAATTGCATTGTCTTTGTACCTGTAAACATCAAGACAATGAAGGCTAAACTAACACCTGTTTCATACAAGGGGAAACGTTTTTTAAAAAAGAGTCCTATAAAAATTGGTACTAGCGCCAAGACTAGATAGAAAAAGTACAATGGATTTCCATAAGGCTCTAACTGAGGTAGCTGTTTGAAAAACTCCATCATTGAGCATTCACCTCAGCGATCAACCCCTTAATATCAATCTTCCCATTTGCAGTCAAAGGAAGACTGTCTCGATAAATAAACTTCGAAGGCATCATATAATCCATCATCCGTTCTTTTAACTCCTGTTTGATGACCTTGGTTAACTCCAACTCTCGATCAAACTGCTCCATAATCCCTGCTTTAGGGACAACATAAGCTAACAGATTTTGCACTTTATGGTCAGCATTATAACGTGGAACAGCCACCGCAGCCTCAATATAGACTGATTTATTTAAGTGTTGGGCAACTTCTTCCAACTCGATACGATAACCATTATATTTAATTTGGAAATCCATACGTCCGCCATAGAGTAACAGACCTTCATCTGTCATTACACCCAAATCCCCAGTATGATAGGCCTGTAAGCCGTTAAACTGGAAAAATGCAGCCTCGGTTCTCTCAGGATTATTCAAATATCCTTTAGAGACAGCAGGACCTGATACAACAATTTCTCCCTGTTGACCATTCGGTACTACTTGACCATCCTCATCCAAAATAAAAGTTGGCGAGTCTGGTTTGGTATAACCAATCGGCAAACGTTTATAATTCACCAGCATCTCATCAGTGATGGCAACTGCTGATAAGGCGACTGTAGCTTCGGTCGGTCCATAAGCGTTAACAATCACAGCTTTTGGAAAACGTTCGCGGAGCTTCTGAGCTGTTTTTACAGTTAACTCCTCTCCGTCAAAATAGAAATGCGTCAAATCTGGTAAATGTTCCCCATCGAACTCACGAGATAGCAAAGCCATATCTACAAATGATGGTGTCGAAGTCCAAATTTTAAATGGCAAAGTTTGAATAGCTGCAAATAAAGTCTTAAAATCCAAAGTCAACTCTTTCGGTAGAGCAAATAAGGTCCCACCAAGGGCAAGCGTCGGAGCCCAATACATAACCGATAAGTCAAACGAATAGGAAGGTTGAGCCAACATTTGTGGTCGCTCTGGTAGCGCAAACTCCTTATCCCTTATCATCCAGTTAGTAAAGCTGAGCAAATTGTCATGCGAAATTTGCACCCCTTTTGGTTTACCCGTCGTCCCAGAAGTGAAGATAATATAGTAGGTATCATCTCCGCTTACAGGATGCATCAACTGATAAGTCGATTTCTTCTCAAAAATGGCTTCAACTTCAGACAAACCAAGCACTGGCAAACTTGTCTCTAGCGGAAAGTCTACTACCGCAAACACCAAACTCGGCTCTGCTATTTCCAGAATGGCTTCAATCCGATCCAAAGCAGAATGACTATCTACAGGGATATACGGATGACCAGCCTTGGTTAAGGCAACAAAGATTGCCAACATCTGGTACTCCTGTCCACCAAAAACAAGGACAGGAGAGTTTGCTGGTAAATCCAAACTATCAATATGGGCTGCTAAAGAATCTGAATCTGCTTTTAAATCCCCATAACTATACAACTGTCCTAGATAATGGTAAACAGGGTAGTCAGGATTTTCTGTTGCAAAATGCTCTACCCGCTCTAACATGCTGCTAATCATTTTTTTACTCTCCTCCTCGTAAAATAAGTTTATGGGGATTTTTCAATCCCAAATTTTTAATGAGTGTAATAATGTTAACTTGAC
>NZ_ALMY01000037.1 GCF_000440115.1 Streptococcus suis YS56
ATCAAGCATAGGAATCACCTCGACTCTAGTATAGCAAAAAAAGACATCAAGTTGATGACTTTTTCAGTGGGTTCTTTTTAAGTGGTGTCATTGTTCTTTCTGCAGTGTTTTACTATTCCACCTTACCCCTTATGAGATTGTTGCCTCAGATGTTTGGTTGTGGCTGAACACGTTTATACATGTTTTGTTCTGGAAACCTGTAGCAGTCTGAGCTTTCTTGTAGGGCTTTATTTGCTGTATAAGGCTTTCAAGAAGTAGTCTAGCTAATAATAAGCTGATGAAAGGCTCTTGTTCCGCTCTGCCATTTCTCCAAGAAAGGAGTTTCTATGCTAAAAGTAGTCGATGTCTGTAAGCGATACGGTGCCCACCAGGTCTTGTCCTATGTGTCCTTTGAGTTGCAAGCGGGGGACTTGGTGGCCCTAGTAGGTCCCAATGGTGTGGGAAAATCCACCCTCCTGAATATCATCAGCAATACAGAAACCGCTGACCGTGGGTCGGTAACTATCAATGGTCGTCCTAATAGTGACCGAGCGATTTTTCAGGATATGTCTGTCATGTTGGATGCCCAAGCACTTTATCCACAGTTGACGGGTTATGACCATCTGACCTATGTGGCTGCCACTCACAAGCTGGGGAAAAAGGAAGTGGATGCGTTGGTGGAAGAATTGGGGATGGGCTACTATGTCAAAAAGCGGGTGGCTGGTTATTCCATGGGTATGAAGCAGAAGCTGCTCTTTGCCATGGCTGTACTTCCCAAGCCCAAGCTCTTGTTGCTGGATGAACCCCATATCGGCTTGGACCCGACCAATATCATTCAACAGCGGGAATTTCTCTTGAACTTACAGGCAGAAGGTGTTGCCATTTTGCTTTCTTCCCACCATTTGTCGGAGATTGAGAAGCTGACCAATCAGGTTTATTTTCTCAAGGCCAGCAAGTTGATTACCACAGAAGTGGAGTTGATGGCGGATTATGATTACCATCTTGCTGTGGAAAACTCCAATCAGGTTCAGGAATTTTTACGGGATTATCCTCAACTCTTGTGGAAAAAGGCAGAGCAGGGTCTGGTGGAAATCTTCTTACCCGAGCGAGATTTACTGGATTGTTTGGATCGTATTCCAATCCAGCAGGTGGCTGGGATTACAAAAGCTAGCGACTATATGGAATCCCTCTATCGTGATCTCTACGTGGAGGAAGGTGGTGAGGGGACATGAGACTGAACTTTGAAATCAAGAAAATTCTCTGGTCGCCTCTCTACTGCTTGCTCGTACTTGGTTTTCTAGGTCTGGCCTACCTTCCCATCTCGCAAAGGCAAGCCCATCAAGCGGCCTATGTGGAAACCTATAAAGAAGAACTGAATGAATTGGCTAGTGTCTTGGCAGATATAAAAATTGAGGAGGAGTCAGAAGAAGCACCGCGGATGCTGGGCTTGAAATCCGATATAGAAAGTGTCGGTCAGGCCTTAGATGAGGGGAAGTTTGAAGCTATCCCCAACTACCGCAAACTCATGTATCAGGATTTGGACTATTTTATCAGTCGCAATCGGCAGCTTTTTCAAACTCGGAATTCCTTGACACAAACGGAAGTCGAACGTTTGGCCAGATGGAATGACTGGTTGCTTGCCTACCAATTGCCTGATGGTCCTGAAAATCAAGCTTGGGAAACAGGGCGTATTGTTCAAGCCTACTTAGAAAGTTTGTTTGGTTTTCTTCCTGTATTTTTGGTGCTTGGTTTTCTACTTGCCAATCAACTGTCGGAAAAGACACTGGCTCATCAAGTTTGGCAGTTGCGGCAATGGGATAGTCTGAGTTTGCAGGGAGTCAGGCGTTTGGTTGCTTCCTTGCTTTCGCTTTTGCTGGCTGTGGGGATAGGTTTGCTCTTTATCCTGGTCTATGATGGGGTGACAGGTCAGTTGGCTGTATCTAGTTTTCAAGCTCCTGTTGAGATTTTGGGGCAGAGGCAGTTGATAGGCTCTTGGCTTTACGGGCTTATCTTGCTTGGTTTTTGGCTGGTCTTGCTTCTAGCTGTTCGCCTACTTTTTGGATTTTTGGACCACTTGTTGGCCAGTCGGCTGATTTTTGTGGTGACAGGGTTACTGTTGGTTCTGGGGCTTTCCTATCAGGCAGGTGCAGTAGCTGGTTGGTCAGGTCAAATTCTGCCCTTGCTTGCCTTTCCTGGTTTTTTAGACACAGCTGCATTTTCACAGGTCTTTATACAGGTGGATGTCTTACTCCTGCTGACCATTGGGCTTTTCATTACTTATTATCTGCTGACAGAGAAGAAAAGGCTGGTCCTGACCGTGGGGCATCAGAAGGAGTTAGACACAGGGCGTTTGGACAAGGTTTGGGCGTTTGATATTCTCATCCTTAGTCGGCTCAATTCTTGGAAAGGGCTCGTCTTAGTAAACTTGCTCCTAGCTCTGCTATTTTCCCTACTGACGGGACTAGAAAAGCAAGAGGTTGCCCAGGAGGAGAGGGTTTCGATGGAGTTGGTTGCCCAGTCCTATGAGCAGGATGAGGTCTATGTGGAGAGTTTGCAGTCGGAAATCAACCGTCTGAGGCAGTTGGTCAAAGAGGACGCGAGCTATCAGGAGGAGTTGGAGTGGAGAGTGGAGCTTTTACAGGAATACCATATCTATAAAGATCTCTATGTCAAGCAATGGCAGGTATATCAGGACAATCCCAAGGCTCTGCCGGCTAGTCACCTTGCTATGCTAGAGGCAGAGCAGGTCTATCTATGGGCTAGAGAGGAAAAGGCTTTTGCCAATGGTGATATTGGGGCCAGCCAGACGGTGGATAATCTTCGCCGTTACCAGACTCGCAATCAGGTCAGTCAGTATTACTGGCAGCAGCTGATGGAGGCTGGGGTGCCAGCAACAAAGCGGGGCAAGGATGTCGTTTTGACCAGCTTGGAAGATCGTTTTGACACAAATGATGCCTTGGTTCCGGTAGACGATCCCTCTTGGGACCGCTCCAGAGACCTGTCAGGTATCGGCAGTCTACGCTCTCTCTTTGATGGTCCGGCCTATTTGTTGGTGCTCTTGCTGGCGGTTTGGCTTGGCAGTCGGGGTAAGGCGGTGGAGGTTGCAGGGAAAAACTGGCGTCTCTATCAGACCCAGCCTGTGGATTTGCACAAGGTTCTACTCACCAAGTGGTTGCTGGGACTGGGTCAGGCTCTTTGTTTTACAATGCTCTTTCTAGCTAGTCTTTTCCTAGTCAATAGTCTGGTCGGAGGAATTGGTTATCTGGAAGATGGCCTTGTCTTGCTTTCGCATTCGGAGAGGGGGATTTTTCTGGAACTCCTGAGGGGACAAGAACTCTGGGCTTGGTTCCTTCCAAATGCCCCTTATCTCTTGTGGATGGTGCTTGGCTTGCTTGTTTTGGAAATTGGATTGGTTAGTCTCAACCATCTTTTGCAAGTTCGGTTTTCAAATCGCCTAGTGGTTTTCATCCTACTAGCTGGTTTGCTGGCTCTGCTGGACTACCTCCTCTTTCAAGATATAGTCTTGGATGGGCAGGAAATTTTTAGGCAGTTAGCTCTGCTATTTTCATAAAAAAAGAAAAACTGGCTGAAAATTTTTCAGTCAGTTTCTTGTGTTTATTCAATTACCAACATGCCTTCTTTAACGGCAAATGGGTGTTCTGGGTCAATGCGGTCGTAGAACATGACACCGTTGAGGTGGTCGATTTCGTGTTGGACCACGATGGCATTATATCCTTTGAGTTTGATACGGTGTTTTTCGCCGTTTTTGTCCATGTAATCAACAGTCACACGCGCGTGGCGGACTACGTAGCCTTGGACTTCGCGGTCAACAGATAGGCAACCCTCGCCCCCTTCCAAAGCCGCTTCTTGGACAGAATGTGCTACGATTTTAGGGTTGTACATGACTTCTTGAAGGGAGTAGGCTTGGGCAGGTGGATTGCCTTCCTCATCTTCTGGATTTGGGACTAAGACAGCAATGATGCGTTTGGAAACGTCAATCTGAGGTGCTGCTAGACCAACTCCGCCACGGAGTTTCATTTTTTCAGCCATGACTGGATCCTGCGAATGTTTGAGGAATTGCATCATTTTTTCGCCTAAAATAATTTCCTGGTCAGATAGGGGAAATACAACTTCTTCAGCGACTTGGCGTAGGGTTGGGTGCCCCTCACGGATGATGTCATCCATGTCAATCAAATGGGCAGCTTTTGTCAATCGTTCAATAACAGACATGATTCTCTCCTTTGAATATAGTTAAGATAAGTATAGCATGAAATGGGAGAGAATAAAAGTCGGACTTTTCTATCCATTCGCTTTCAAATCTGTTATACTAGTAAAAGACGAACGTTGAAAGGGAGAAAAATGAAAAGAATTTTAGAAAAAGCCAGTTTGCTGGCCCTATCCACCATGCTGGTTTCGACATTTGCTGTCTCGCCAGCTATTCCGCAGATGATTGAACATTTTGCCCAGCAGGGAATTGCAGCGGGCCAGGTGGAAAATTTGATTACGGTGACCTCCTTTGCTATTATGGTTACTCTATTGGCAAATGGTCTAGTTGTCCGTTTCTTGTCTGAACGAAACATTATCATTGCAGGGCTTTTGCTTATGGCCATCGGTGGAGCTTTGCCAATGTTTCTAACTGCTTATCCTCTGATTTTATTGGCTCGTATCTTGCTTGGTTTGGGGATTGGCTTGATCAATGCCCGTGCCATCAACATTATCGGTAATTTTTTCACCGGTCAGGAGCGGGTACAGATGATGGGCTTGCGTGGTTCAGCAGAGGTTTTGGGAAGCGCAGGGCTTACCCTCCTTGTCGGTTGGTTGACCCAGTTTGGTTGGCAACCTGCCTTCTTGGTCTACCTTTTTGCCTTGGTCATCCTGGCTCTCTTCCTTCTCTTTGTTCCCAAGGAGGAATTGCTGGCTCGCATGGAGGTAAAGGTTGAGGAGAACGCGCCCAAGGTCAAACTGGACAAGACCATGTGGATGATGGGGATTTATCTGGCATTCTTAGCCTTCTTTGTTATCAATGTCAATACCTTTCTGACCATTCGTATTCCTCAGATTGTTTTAGCCAAGGGCATTGGTACTGCTCAGCAAGCCAGTCTGATTCTCAGTCTCATGCAGGTCATGGGGATTGTGGCAGGGACTGTCTTTAGTAGCTTGGTTGGTCGTTTGAAGGGCTGGCTTTTAGCGGTTTCCTATGTGGTTTTTGGACTTGCGGTTGTCGGTATTGCCTTTGCGGATAATCTCTGGGTATTGGGCCTCGGTGGTATGGTGTCAGGATTTTTCTACAGTATCATTCTGACCATTGTCTTTAGTCAGGTGACGGACCGGGCTCCTAAGGCCTTGCTCAATGCGGTCATGACAATCGTCCTTATGGGTTGCAATATCGGCGGAGCCACCTCTGCCATCTTGCCGACTTATCTGGAAAAACTTAACCCAACCCCAACAGGAGCCTTTGGTATTTACGCCATCGGCTGTGCCTTGATAAGCGCTGGCTTGATTTATAAACAACTGAAGAAGTGGGAGTGAGAAAGAACTCGACTGGTCTAAAAAAGAGTTCGTCAACAATTTTTTGTTTTAAGTTGTTGAGCTGAAACAGTCTATCCCCAGACTTTGAATAATGTGAGCTGACTACCGTCAGCTTGTATTTCCTACTTCAAAAGGTCTCCCAGACCTTTTGAACTCCCACCCCCGTATAGCCCCAAAGGTTCGGGGAACCTTTGGGGGCTGGAGATAGAGCGAACAGAGTTCGCTACAAAAGGTTCGGGGAACCTTTGGAGGTTGGAGATAGAGCGAACAAAGTTCGCATCAATCGTTAAGTCAGAGTAGTGACTGTTTGAGGTTGGAGATGAAGCGAACTTTGTTCGCAACAGTCGTAATGGTCAGGTTTGGAGTGGGAAACACGAATTGCAGAGATTTGCTTCGCAAATCTTATCTCCAACCTTTAACAGTCCACTGGACTGTTAAACCCAATCAACCACTGCGCTGAGATGTTGACACGAACTCTGAGTAGTAGCCGCTGGGCTTGAGCCCAGCCTCTTTTGGTATAATATTCCTATGTTAGAAAACAACCGCTTAAATGAATTAATACTTCGCTTTCCCGAGGATGTTCAGTTGATTTTTAAGGACATGATTCCCTCCTATCAGTTGGGCTATGTGGATTATGTCTATCAGACAGATCATTACGCCACCCAAAACCGTCGGATTAAAAATTTGGCAAAAAATTTTCGAAGAATGGATTACTTTTACATCATGCCCCTGCCACAAGATTTGGCATTGGACATTGCTAACCAATGGCGCTATCAACCACCTTTGGATGCCTATACGATTAGTGCAAACCCCGAGACTTATGCTGAGATGATTTCACCCGAGGCGCGTGGGGACCGCTTTTTTGCAGTCATTCGCAATGCCGCCCTCATGGGCTATTTCTGTATTGACCAAGATGGTGAGACCGTTGACATTCGTTTGGGTATGAAACCGTCTTTGACAGGTCAGGGAAATGGCAGAGCTTTCTATCAGACTATTGAAGACTACATAGTGGAACATGTTCAGCCAGCTAGTATTACACTGACAGTTGCCACCTTTCATCAAGCAGCTCAAACCCTCTTTCATGCTCTTGGATTTACAGAAAGAGAACAGCAAGCAGACTATATCAAAATGGAAAAGAAACTCGTATGCGATTAGATAAATTTTTAGTGGATTGCGGTGTCGGCAGTCGGACAGAAGTCAAGAAAGTCCTGAAAAACAAGCAAGTCACAGTCAATGGCCAAGTAGAGACGTCCCCCAAGCAACAGATTGACGAAAAGACTGACCAGATTGCAGTAGCAGGCCAGGTCTTGAGCCATGAAACATTTGTTTATTATGTATTGAACAAACCCAAGGGAGTTATTTCAGCAACCGAGGATGACCGTCATCGGACTGTCTTGGACCTGCTAGATGATACAGCTCGCCAGAAGGAAGTCTTTCCAGTTGGACGCTTGGACATCGATACCCATGGCTTGCTCCTCTTGACTAATAACGGTCAGCTGGCTCATGCCATGCTTTCTCCGAAAAAACATGTGGATAAACTCTACCGTGCACAGGTTGACGGGATTATGACCCAAGAGGATGTCGAACGATTTGCGGCAGGAATTGAGCTGAAAGACTTTACCAGTCAGCCAGCCCAGTTGACCATCCTCTCTACAGATGAAGCTAAGCAGACTTCACTCGTTGACATCACCATCCGAGAAGGGAAATTTCACCAGGTCAAACGCATGGTGCAGGCCTGTGGCAAGACGGTGACCGACTTGCAACGATTGACCATGGGTCCCTTGGTATTGGACGACAGCTTAGCCTTGGGAGAATACCGCAGGTTGACTGCTGCCGAATTGAAGCAATTAGAAGTCTTTGGTGTGGAATTATAGATATAGTAAAATGAAATAAAACCAGTACATTTGTGGTATAATGTATTTATGGCATATTCATTAGATTTTCGTAAAAAAGTTCTCGCATACTATGAGAAAACGGGCAGTATTACTGAAGCATCTGTTATTTTCGATATTTCACGCAACACCATCTATCAATGGCTAAAATTAATGGAGACTACTGGCGACCTTCATCACCAAGTTAAGGGAACCAAACCAAGAAAAATTGATAGAGAAAAATTAAAGAACTATCTTGACGCTCATCCAGATGCTTATTTGACTGAAATAGCTTCTGAATTCGACTGTCATCCAACAGCTATTCATTACGCTCTCAAAGCGATGGGATATACTCGAAAAAAAAGAGTTGTACCTACTATGAACAAGACCCTAAGAAAGTAGACTTGTTCCTTAAAGAGTTTAATAACTTAAGCCATCTGACTCCTGTTTATATTGATGAGACAGGGTTTGAGACATATTTTCATCGAGAATATGCTCGCTCTTTGAAAGGTCAGTTAATAAAAGGTCAGGTCTCTGGAAGAAGGTATCAGCGACTATCTTTGGTTGCAGGTCTCATAAATGGTGAGCTTATAGCTCCGATGACATACAAAGATACTATGACGAGTGACTTTTTCGAAGCTTGGTTCAAAACATTCTTGCTACCAACTTTAGATAAACCAGCTGTTATCATTATGGATAATGCACGGTTTCATAGGATGAGTAAGCTAAGAGATTTATGCGAGGAGCAGGGACATAGACTTTTACCTCTTCCTCCTTACTCACCTGAGTATAATCCTATCGAGAAAATCTGGGCTCACATCAAAAAACACCTCAGAAAAGTGCTGCCAAATTGCAATACTTTTCTTGAGGCACTTTTGTCCTGCTCTTGTTTCAGTTAGCTATAAAATAGAAGAGACTTGCTCCCGATTTGGAAGCAAGTCCTTTTAAATATCCGCAGCTGCAAAAACAACCTGTCCATCTTGGAATTTTTCAATACGAGCGAGTGAAGTAACAGGGACACCTGCATCCAGTAAGAGCTGGCGACCGTCTTGGAAGGACTTTTCGATGATGATACCAACCCCAGCCACTTGCGCCCCAGCCTGTTGGATAATGTCAATCAAGCCTTTTGCTGCTTGTCCATTGGCCAAAAAGTCATCAACAATTAGAACACGGTCCTCAGGCGACAAAAACTTACTAGCAATAGAGACGGTGCTGGTGACTTGCTTGGTAAATGAATAGACTTCAGCGGTCAAAATGCCTTCGGTCATAGTAATATTTTTATGCTTTTTAGCAAAAATCATTGGCACATCTAAGCTCTCTGCAACATAGACGGCTGGTGCAATACCCGAGGTTTCGATCGTGACAACCTTGGTAATTTCTTTAGAACGATAGGCATCTGCCAAGACCTGCCCCATTTCTTTCATCAAGCGAAAATCAACCTGATGGGTCAAGAATGAGTCAACTTTTAAGATATTTTCTCCTAATACCTGACCATCTTTTAAAATGCGTGCTTCCAAAGCTTTCATGTTTATCTTCTCCTCCAAATGCTACTTTTGTGTATTATAGCATTTTTTTGCCAAAATCAAAACAATAAACGAATTTTCGGGTTGGAATATTGTAAATATTGACGAAACTCTTCTATAAACACGAACATTATTTGTTTATAGGGGCAAAATATATTGAAATGATTGTATTTTCTGATAGACTAATACCATTATTTAGGAATAATGAAGGAGAAATCATGTCTCAGAAAATACCAAATGAACATTCTTCGGAGATGCTTTACGGAATTGATGAACAACCACCAAAAGGGATGGCTGTTTTGCTTGCTTTTCAGCATATTTTAGCAGCTTTTGCAGGTATTATTGCAGTACCTCTTGTCGTTGCAAGTGCTTTGGGATTATCGGTAGAAGATACTTCTATTATGGTATCAGCCTCTATCTTTGTTGCTGGGATTGCCACCATTTTGCAATCTAAAGGTTTGGGGCCAATTGGTTCACGTGTCTCTGGTTTGATGGGGACGGACTTTACCTTTGCCAATCCAGCAATCAGCGTTGGTAGTCAGTTGGGAATTGCTGGTATTGTAGGAGCAACCATTGCTGGTTCATTTGTAGAGATTGCTCTCAGTCGTTTTGTCAAACCCTTGATGCGCTTCTTTCCACCATTGATTACGGGGACTGTTGTATCCCTCATCGGTATTACCCTCATGCCAGTAAGTATGGACTGGGCAGCTGGTGGAGCTGGCGCTTCAGACTATGCTTCAGTTGAAAATATCGGTATTGCCTTTATCGTCTTGGTCTTTACTCTGGCATTGAATCATTATGGTAAAGGAATGCTGAAAACGGTCTCTGTCTTCTTTGGGATGGTCTTTGGATATGTCCTCTGTATTCTGCTTGGAAAAGTAGATATGTCTGCTGTTGGAGAAGCGGCTTGGTTTGCTCTTCCTAAAATTTTCCATTATGGTGTAAAATTTGACCTATCTTCTATTCTAGCCTTCATCCCAGCCTATGTCGTATCTTTGATTGGGACGGTGGGGATTATGATGGCCATTGGAGAAGCTTCAAATCAAAAGATTTCTTCTGAGCGGGCAGCAAATGGTGTTCTGGCAGATGGCGTCGGTTCCTTGATTGCCGGTATTTTTGGGGCTGGTCCAAATACAGCCTTCTCACAAAACGTTGGCCTCATTACTTTGACAAAAGTTGCTAGTCGTCATGTCATGATTTTAGCAGGTATTATCTTGACCCTACTTGGTGTCTTTCCCAAATTATCAGCCTTGATTTCCATCATGCCCCAGCCTGTTCTTGGTGGTGTTGGGATTATCATGTTCGGTTTGGTTGCTGCCCAAGGGATTAAGACTCTTGCAACGGTTAAAATTGGGGACCGTGAGCTCTTGATTATCTCTATTGCCTTTGCGCTTGGGATTGGAGTGACCGTTCGTCCAGAATTGTTAAGCCATCTTCCATCAGCACTTCAAATGGTCTTCTCATCAGGTATTTCAACAGGGACCTTGGCTGCCTTGGTATTAAATCTGGTGTTAAAAGAGGAAAAATAAGAGTTATTTTATTAGCTTACTCAGATGAAAAGAGAAGAAGGTCCATTTGTGATGAACCCACTGAAAAAGTCATCAACTTGATGTCTTTTTTTGCTATACTAGAGTCGAGGTGATTCCTATGCTTGAT
>NZ_ALMY01000038.1 GCF_000440115.1 Streptococcus suis YS56
TGGCTGAGTTATTGAGGAGATTTCAATCGGTTGAGTATTCTTTGGAATACTATTTTAAAACTAAATGACTATAATAAATGGAAGGACGAAAATCGTTTCTCCAAAATTTTCTTTCGAGACTATCGCAGAGATGTGCAGACTGTCACTTACAAAATAGAGACAGAAATAGAAAAGCAATCAGAAAAGCCCTTCTCTCTCATCGCAGTGATAAAGAATTTCAATAAGTATACTCACTATATTTATGGTGATCAAATTGCTTCTGCTGCGGGATTAGAAGTAGTGGCGCCACGAACAGAGAAGGTTCCTAAAGAGAAGAAAGAGAAAGAACGCAAAGAACGAAAAAAAGATCGTTCGAAAAAGAACCGTCACTCACACAAAGAGCATAAAAAACAACATCGTACCAAAGAATTAACTGGACGTAAAAAATAGATTGGCAGTCAATCTCGGACTGTATTGATAAATGCTCCTGCAATTTTACAGGAGCTTTTATTGATAGCGTAGAGGTTAAGGGTTCTCTACGGAGAATGTATCGGCGTGAGCAAGGTCACCATAGGTATAACCGAGATTAAACCATTTTTTCCTTTGCTCAGAAGTACCGTGGGTAAAACTGTCTGGAACAGTACGGCCGTAGGCTTCCTGTTGAAGAGTATCGTCACCAACTGCATGGGCAGCATTCATAGCTTCGTCAATATCACCAGCATCCAAGATGCCTTGTCCATCAACATATTTGGCCCAGGCTCCTGCATAATAGTCAGCTTGCAATTCTAAACGAACATTTAGCGCATTGCCTTCCTTATCGGATAGTTGAGCCCGTTTTTGATGGTAAGCCCCAAGAACTTCTAATTCATTTTGAACATGGTGACCAACTTCATGAGCGATGACATAAGCCATGGCAAAGTCACCAGCAGCCTTATATTTGCTAGATAATTCTTGATAGAAAGAAGTATCAATATAAATCTTGCGGTCAGCAGAGCAATAGAATGGACCGGCTTGGGCGGAACCAACTCCACATCCGGTTTGGGTCTGGTTAGTATAGAAAACCATAGTCGGTGCATTGTAGGTTAAACCATTGGCTTTAAATTCTTGGGCCCAAAAATCTTCTGTCGATCCTAAAACCTTACTCATAAATTCAGCATCTGCATCAGACACATCTGTACCAGTCGTTGTGACTTGACTCGATTGGTAAGGATTAGTCCCTGTTGATGGGGAAAGCAGCCCGCCAAGGTTGGACATGCCTCCGAAGGCTAATAAAAGGACAAGAACAAGTAGTTTTCCTTTCCAACCAAGTCGTGAAAAGAGTAGTCCCAATAGGACATTTCCGCCAGATGAACCAGACGAGAAAGATGAGTTAGAACTGGATTGTCCCCTGCGGTCCTCAATATTAGAACTTTTTCGTAAATCATCAATTTTCATATAAAACTCCTTGGAATTGCTATTAAAATCCCTATTTTCTCACAAACTATTATATAGCAAAATGCAGAAAAAAACACTGGAAAGCTACCAGAAATGTGACGTCCAGTTCTGTATAAAAGTGCAAAATTTGGTATAATAGTAGGGATACAGACAGAAGGAGTGGACATGGTTGAATATTTATCGGTTAGCCATCTAACCAAGTATTTAAAATTAAAATTTGACCGCGATCCGTATTTGGAGAGGGTCTATTTGACTGGGCAAGTGTCCAATTTCCGTAAGCGTCCTAGCCATCAATATTTTTCGCTCAAGGATGATAAGGCGGTCATTCAAGCGACCATGTGGGCAGGCGTCTATAAAAATCTGGGCTTTGAGCTTGAAGAGGGAATGAAAATCAATGCGGTTGGTCGTGTGCAGCTATACGAACCAAGTGGATCCTATTCCATTGTCATTGAAAAAGCAGAGCCAGATGGGATTGGAGCCTTGGCTATCAAGTTTGAACAACTCAAACAAGCTCTGACCCAGGAAGGCTTATTTAAGCAGGAATTCAAACAGGAGTTGCCACGGTTTACTAAGAAAATTGGTGTAATTACCAGTCCGAGTGGAGCTGTTATTCAGGATATTATTACAACCGTTAGCCGACGTTTTCCAGGGGTAGAGATTGTTCTCTATCCGACCAAGGTGCAAGGAGATGGTGCTGCTCAGGAGGTTGTTGCCAATATTCAAAGAGCCAATGAACGGGATGACTTGGATGTTCTGATTGTTGGTCGTGGTGGTGGTTCTATCGAAGACCTGTGGGCTTTCAATGAAGAAATAGTGGTTCGGGCTATTTTTGAATCCCGAATTCCTATCATTTCCAGCGTAGGTCATGAAACCGATACGACCTTGGCTGATTTTGTGGCAGATAGACGAGCGGCTACCCCAACAGCTGCCGCAGAATTAGCAACACCTGTGACCAAGGCAGACTTACTGGGCTACCTCAATCAGCAGGAAAATAGAGCCTATCAGGCCATGACCAATCGTTTGAAATTCCTGAGAGGTCAGCTTGAAAAAATTAGCCAGTCGGTCATGTTCCGCCAGCCTGAACGCTTGTATGATGGCTATTTACAAAAATTAGACCGCTTGACTAATCAATTGCAGACACGGATGAAAGAACTCTATAGTCAGCAGAAACAGGCTAGTCTCCTACTACAGCAACGATTACAAGGTGTGCATCCAGGTCGTAAAGTAGATAGTTTCCAAGAGAGAATCATCCAGCAGGAGCGACTCTTGAAGAGCAACATGGCCAATATCTATGATAATAAGATGGCCAAGGCAGACAAGCTGATTGAGGCCTTGACCATGCTGGATACTAGTCGCATTGTGGCCCGTGGCTATGCCATGATTCGTCAAGATGGTCGGGTGATTGATAGTGTAGAAAATGTACAAATGGGTGAAAACCTAACCATCCAGATGAAGGATGGTCAACTAGATGTGGAGGTAAAACATGTCCAAAAAGACGAAAACATTTGAAGAAAACTTAGCTGAATTAGAAGGAATCGTAACCAAATTGGAGCGAGGCGATGTGGCTCTGGAAGAAGCACTTGCTGAGTTTCAAAAGGGAATGGTCCTATCGAAAGACCTACAAAAGACACTAGCAGAAGCTGAAAAGACCTTGGTCAAGGTCATGCAAGCGGATGGCAGTGAAGCGGAGATGAACTAATGGTAGCCAGTAAATTGCAGCGACTTGAGGAAGCTATGGCAGACTTTTACCAACCTCAGGTAGCAGAACGCCTCAACCAATCGGTTCTTTATTCGCTACAGGCTGGTGGGAAACGAATTCGTTCCTTGCTTTTATTGACCATCTTAGAGTCCTTTGGAATGGAATTAAAACAAGCTCATTACCAAGTGGCAGCCTGTGTCGAGTTGATCCATACGGGAAGTTTGATTCACGATGACCTGCCTGCTATGGATAATGATGATTACCGTCGTGGTCGCTTGACCAACCACAAGGTTTACGATGAAGCAACAGCTATTTTAGCAGGGGACAGTCTCTTTCTAGATCCATTTGGTTTCCTAGCCCAAGTTGATTTACCAGCTGAGACCATCCTTGCTCTCGTGAAGGAACTTTCCCAGGCATCTGGTACTTTTGGAATGGTTGCTGGGCAGGTCCTAGATATGGCTGGTGAAGGCCAGTCTCTGACCTTAGAGCAATTACAAGCCATTCATGCCAATAAGACAGGGAAATTATTGACCTTTCCCTTTGTAGCAGCAGGTTTAATTGCTGGACAATCGGACGCGGTAATCAACCATTTGCGACGAGCGGGTCAATTAGTTGGTCTAGCCTTTCAAGTTCGGGATGATATTTTGGATGTGACAGCTACTTTTGAGGAAATCGGAAAAACTCCCCAAAAAGATGTAGTGGCTGAGAAGTCTACCTACCCTGCTCTGATGGGCTTGGAGGCCTCAAAAGTATTTCTAGAAGATAGCTTGAATCAAGCAATTAGCGAGCTAGATCAAGTGGCTAAACAAGTCCCATTTTCAACAGAAAAAATCAAAGAAATCATAGAAAGTTTACGAATCAATGGCTAAGGAAAGAGTAGATGTATTAGCTTACAAACAGGGGCTTTTCGAGACGCGTGAGCAGGCCAAACGTGGCGTCATGGCTGGACTGGTTGTGTCGGTGATCAATGGGGAACGCTACGACAAACCAGGCGAGAAGATTGACGAGGGAATTGAACTCAAGCTCAAGGGGGAAAAACTCAAGTATGTCAGCCGTGGTGGTCTCAAATTGGAGAAGGCCTTGCAGGTTTTCCAATTATCGGTTGAGGGACAAACAACGATTGATATTGGAGCTTCGACAGGCGGATTTACGGATGTTATGTTGCAGGCTGGTGCCAAGCAGGTCTATGCTGTGGATGTAGGGACCAATCAACTCGCTTGGAAATTGCGTCAGGACGAGCGTGTCATCAGCATGGAACAGTACAATTTCCGCTATGCTGAGTTAGCTGATTTTGAAGTGGGTCAACCAAGTTTTGCGTCTATTGATGTCAGCTTTATCTCCTTGAGTCTGATTTTGCCTGCCCTGCATAGCATTTTGGCAGATGGTGGTCAAGTCGTGGCCCTGGTCAAACCCCAATTCGAGGCTGGACGGGAGCAGATTGGGAAAAATGGCATTGTCAAGGATAAATCCGTTCACTTAAAAGTATTGGAAGAAGTGACAAAAATGGCCGTGGAAACAGGCTTCTCAGTCAAAGCCCTTAGCTTTTCCCCTGTTCAAGGCGGTCATGGCAATATCGAATTTTTAGCGCACTTAGAGAAATCAACTCAACCAAACCAGATTGATAAAGAGATCATAACAACTACAGTCTATCAAGCACATGAGGAATTTAAAAAGGATGAATAAACGAGAACGATTAGAAGTCATTAAAGATTTGGTAGTCCGATTTCCTATTGATACACAGGAAGAAATTGTTGAACGCTTAGAAACTATGGGTGTTCATGCTACACAAGCAACGGTTTCACGTGATATCAAGGAACTTGGCATTATTAAGGTTCCGTCAGCAGATAAAGGATATATTTACGGTTTACCAAAGGCAGGTCTTGTTAAGGTAAAATCGCAGAATGTTTTTGAAGTCTCAGTGATGGATAAAATGATTAATCTCCGTCTGGTACCCGGAAGTTCTGCTGTGGTCAAACGCCAGATTTTGGAACAATTTCAAGAACATGTTTTTTCAGTGATTGCTGATGATGACAGTATTCTGCTCATTGTTACAAACGAAGGTATTATTTCGCAAATCGAACAGACGGTTAGAGGGTGGTAGCCATGTTATTAGAAGTATCTATCAAAAACTTCGCTATTATTGAGCAGGTCTCCCTCAATTTTGAAAAAGGCATGACCATTCTATCTGGTGAAACAGGTGCAGGTAAATCCATTATCATTGATGCCATGAATCTGATGCTAGGGGCGCGTGCGACGACAGATGTTATCAGACATGGGGCTGCCAAGGCTGAGATTGAAGGGCTTTTTTCCTTTGAAAATAGCAGAGCTCTTGAGCAGATTTTACTTGAACAGGGGATTGAAGTAGCTGACGAACTCATTATCCGTCGTGAAATCCTACAAAATGGCCGTTCGGTTAGCCGTGTCAATGGACAAATGGTCAATTTATCTGTCTTGAAACAGATTGGGCAATATTTAGTAGATATTCATGGTCAACATGACCAGGAAGAATTGATGAAATCCCAGCACCATATCCGTCTTTTGGACAGTTTCGGAGAAGATGAGTTTTGGAGTCTTAAAGACCGTTATCAGACAACCTTTGATGCCTATCGTAGTCTTCGCAAACGAGTTCTTGAAAAGCAAAAAAACGAGCAAGAACACAAGGCGCGGATTGAGATGTTGGAATACCAAATTGCTGAAATCGAAGCAGCAGATTTGAAGTCTGGCGAAGATATTCAACTCAATCAGGAACGCGATAAACTGCTCAACCACAAACAAATTGCAGATACACTGACCAATGCCTATGCACTGTTAGACAATGAAGATTTTTCAAGCTTGAACAACCTACGCTCAGCTATGAGTGACTTGCAAAGTCTGGAAGAATTTGATCCAGACTACAAACAGCTCTCTTCTAGCCTGACAGAAGCTTATTATATCGTTGAAGATGTGACCAAGCGACTCAGTGATGTGGTGGACAATCTAGACTTTGATGGCAATCGTCTCTTGCAATTGGAAAGTCGCCTGGATTTGCTCAATACCATTACGAAGAAATATGGTGGAACTGTAGATGATGTTTTGGATTATCTTAGTAAAATCAGTGAAGAATACAATCTATTGACAGGGAATGATTTATCTGGAGATGATTTGGAAGTTCAGCTTAAGAACTTAGAGAAAGAATTGGTTGAGCGAGCAGGTCAACTTAGCCAATCACGCCATGAATTGGCAGTTGTTTTAGAAGATATTATCCGCCAAGAATTGCAAGACTTGTATATGGAGAAAGCTCGTTTCCAAGTTCGATTTACCAAAGGAAAATTTAATCGAGAAGGAAATGAAACGGTAGAATTTTACATCTCTACCAACCCAGGTGAAGACTTCAAGCCTCTGGTTAAGGTGGCTTCTGGAGGAGAATTGTCTCGCTTGATGTTGGCCATTAAGTCAGCCTTTGCCCGTAAGGAAGGCAAGACTTCTATTGTCTTTGATGAGGTGGATACAGGGGTGTCTGGACGTGTGGCCCAGGCAATTGCCCAGAAAATTTATAAAATCGGACAATATGGTCAAGTATTGGCGATTTCTCATCTACCACAAGTCATTGCTATTGCAGATTATCAGTTCTTTATTGAGAAAATATCCGACGAACATTCGACTGTTTCTCGTGTCCGTCTCTTGACCAAAGAAGAGCGTATTGAGGAAATTGCCAAGATGTTAGCCGGTGACAAAATCACAGATGCAGCCCGTAATCAAGCAAAAGAATTAGTAGAAAAAGGTTAGGCGACTAGCCTTTTTGCTTATGTCCAAAGTTTATTTTTTAGTTAAAATTTGTTATAATAGATGGCAAAATTGAAGAGAATTGTAGGATGAAATATGTCAAAGATTAAGATTGTTACGGATTCAAGTACGACTATCGAACCCAGTTTGGTCGAAGCATTGAATATAACAGTTGTTCCATTATCTGTAATGGTTGACGGAGTCGTATACTCTGACAACGATTTAAAAGAAGGAGAATTCTTAGAGCTCATGCGTGGGTCGAAAAACTTGCCAAAAACAAGCCAGCCCCCAGTAGGACTCTTTGCGGAAACTTTTGCTGATTTGGCTAAAGATGGCAGTCAGATTATTGCCATTCTCTTGTCGCATGCCTTATCAGGGACAGTAGAAGCTGCTAGACAAGGAGCAACCCTTTCTGGTGCTGATGTGACAATACTCGATTCAAGCTTTACAGATCAGGCTGAAAAATTCCAAGTTGTAGAAGCAGCACGCATGGCACAAGCTGGTGCCAGCAAAGAAGAAATCCTTGCAGCTATTGAAACAGTCAAAGAAAAAACGGAATTATACATCGGTGTATCAACCCTAGAAAATCTAGTCAAGGGTGGTCGTATTGGACGTGTTCAAGGGATGCTGAGTAGCCTACTCAATATCCGTGTCATCATGGAAATGAAAGACCATCAGCTGACTCCGATTGTCAAGGGACGAGGCAATAAGACCTTTAAAAAATGGCTGGAAGAGTTCACGGCAACTCTAGCAGATAAAAAAGTAGTCGAGATTGGTATTTCCTATTCAGGAACGGCTGATTTTGCAAACGAAATGAAGAGTCAATTACAAGAGTACGTCTCAAAAGAAATTTCTGTTTTAGAGACAGGTTCCATCATTCAAACTCATACTGGTGAGGATGCCTGGGCTATTTTGATTCGTTATGAATAACAGGAGGTTGATTAAAGGCTTTGTTTTCTTTTTTCTGGCAATTCTAGGGTCGATTTTTCTATTTCATCAACTCATTCCTGTTGCCTCATCTCGCATCTCCAGACAAGAGCTTACCGTATCAGAAAAAATCAGTTTTCGATATGTGGCACTTGGTGATTCTTTGACAGAAGGTGTTGGAGATACAACTGGACAGGGGGGCTTTGTTCCCTTGTTGGCTCAATCTCTAACTAACGATTATGGTTATGAAGTAGATTATAAAAATTTCGGAGTTTCTGGGAATACCAGTAATCAGATTCTTAAGCGAATGAAGGAAGATGGAGAGCTGATAAGCTACTTAAAAACAGCAGATCTGTTAACTCTGACAGTTGGTGGCAATGATTTGCGCAAGGCTATTATTAAAAACATTGCCAATCTCAAAGTTTCAACTTTTGATAAGCCCGCAAAAGATTACGGAAAACGATTGGATACGATTATTAAGACAGCGCGTAAGAATAATCCAAATCTTCCCATCTATGTTGTCGGGATTTACAATCCACTCTACCTCAATTTTCCTGAATTGACAGAAATGCAGACAATTGTTGATAATTGGAATACGATGACAGAACAGATAACTGAAAAATATCAAGATGTCTACTTTGTTCCGATCAATGATTTGCTCTATAAAGGATTGGAAGGGGAGGCTGGTATTAGTCAGAATGGTAGCCAAGTTACCAATAATTTACTGTATGAGGAAGACAGTTTCCATCCCAATAATACTGGATATGAGATTATGAAAAAAGCGATATTGGAGAGAATGAATGAGACCACGGAAAGCTGGGAACCTTAATATTTGGAAATGGCTATTTTTAGCCCAGTTGGCTTTATTGATTGGTTGCGGAATAGTCCTCTATACACGGATTCAAACAGATAGAGAGGATTTAACAAAGCTCGTTCAGACTAGTGGAGAAGATACCAAGGTTGGGACCTTCTCCACTAATAGGGAACAGCTCAACCAAACCATCACTAACTATCTAAAAGAGTATCAGACGGAAGAGTTTTCCTATCAATTATTCATAACGAGTCAACAAGTAGTTTTTGAAGGCAGCTATCAGGTTTTTGGTGTGACTATCCCACTCTACATTTATTTTCAACCTAGCAAAATGGAAGATGGCAGTATTTTGTTACGGATAACAGAAATATCAGTTGGAAGTTTATCCCTGCCGAAAGCAGAGGTATTAGCTTATTTACAAAAAAATTATAAACTCCCTGCCTTTGTAAAAATAGACTCCGAACAAGCGCAAGTACAGGTTCAACTGACAGAACTGAAGAACAAATTTGGTCTGTATGGAAAGGCGAATACGATTGATTTGTACAACGACCAATTCATTGTTGATATCTACAGAAAAAGACAGTAAAATAGCATTAAAAACTTGACCAAACGCCTAAAATTCGGTACTATATAGAAGTGAGTAATAACTCAGAAAATTATTGGAGGACTTAGCAAATGGCTAATAAACAAGATTTGATTGCAAAAGTTGCAGAAGCAACTTCATTGACTAAAAAAGACTCAGCAGCAGCTGTTGATGCAGTATTCGGAGCAGTAGCAGACTACCTTGCAGCTGGTGAAAAAGTACAATTGATCGGTTTCGGTAACTTTGAAGTTCGTGAGCGTTCAGCACGTACAGGTCGCAACCCTCAAACAGGTGCAGAAATCAAAATCGCAGCATCAAAAGTTCCAGCATTCAAAGCTGGTAAAGCTCTTAAGGATGCGGTAAAATAAAACAGTCTGGGGATAGACTGTTTTATCCCTCGCTTAAAAACAAAAGAGCGAGGCTAAGCATCAAAAAGCCTAGTGTATCAACGTTTCTACGTCGTGCAGTAGGCTTTTTTCTTGTTTAAGCGGCAAAAAAGGGGCAAAACTTTATACTCAATGAAAATCAAAAGTAGCCTAGGAAACGAAGCCGAAGATAGAACCGGAGTTCATCAAGGCAAGTTGACAATGGATAATTTTGATTTTCGAAGAGTATTAGTAATTTTCTACCCTACACATTCTCGTTTTAAGACAACAAAAAACCAGCCTTGGCCAGCTGATTTTTTAGGAGATTTATGAAAAATTTTAGGATACACCTATAGTATACTCGAATTTTCAGATTCTTCATCGGTCTGTAGACCTATTTTGTTAAAAAATGAATATGTGCTATAATAATAAAAACTCAAAAGGAGAGTATTATGACAATCCGTAAAGCTAGACAATCTGACATTCCGATATTAAATGAATTGCTTCAAGATATTTTACAGGTGCATCACCAAGCACGACCAGATATTTTTAAAAGCGCAGGTCAAAAATTTTCTGAGGCTGAATTAGTAGCACTTTTGGAAAATCCAGATAAGCCTATTTTTGTCTTTGAGTTAGAGGGACAAGTGGTTGGGCATCTTTTTTGTGAATTATCTACCGCAACAGGCGATGTTTTAGAACCAGTTAAAACCTTGTTTATTGATGATTTGTGTGTAGCCAATTCTGCGCGTGGTCAAAGAATTGGCGAGCAGCTTTATGAATTTGCTCTTTCCTATGCTAAGGAGCAGGGGTGCCATAATCTTACCTTGGATGTATGGGCTGACAATGCAGGAGCTGTCCGTTTTTATGAACGCCAAGGAATGAAACCACAAAAGTTCCGTATGGAGCAAATAATAGAGTGAGGCTGGGCAAAAAGCCCAGGACCACTACTCAGAGTTCGTGTCAACATCTCAGCGCAGTGGTTGATTGGCAGATTTGTTCGTGTTTTGCACTCCAAATCTGACCATTACGACTGTTGCGAACAAAGTTCGCTTCATCTCCAACCTCCAAAGGTTCCCCGAACCTTTGGAGCTATGCGGGGGTGGGAGTGAAACAGTCTGGGGATAGACTGTTTCAGCTCAACAACTTAAAACGAAAAATTGTTGACGAACTCTTTTTATTTTGGTCGTGTTCTTTCCCACTCCCAATGTTCTCTCATTTTTGCTAATAAGTTTTGAGCAGTTTCTAGGTTGCTGTGCTTTTCTTTCCGCAGGAGTTGGGCTAGTTGGTCTACTTCATGCTCCTCGGCACCAGCAAGTAGCGCTAGGGATTTTACGTGGAGCTTCATGTGACCAGCCTGAATCCCTGAAGTAACAAGAGCGCGCAGGGCAGCAAAGTTCTGACAGAGACCGACAGAAGCGATGATAGAAGCTAATTGGCGTGCCTTTGGTTGTTGGAGAAGGTCAAAAGCGACTGCTACCTTTGGATTGAGCCCGATAGAGCCACCGACGGAGGCAATCGGAAGAGGTAGGGTGATGGAGCCGACCAAGTGCTCGCTATCAATGGACCAAGTAGAAAGCCCTTTGTATTGCCCATCCCGGCTGGCATAAGCATGGGCCCCGGCTTCGACTGCCCGCCAGTCATTTCCTGTAGCGATAACGACAGCATCTATACCATTAAAAATCCCTTTGTTATGTGTCGCAGCACGATAAGGGTCCACTTGCGCCAGTTTGCTTGCCAGGGCTATTTTTTGAGCAGTTTCTTGAGCAATGGCAGAGCTGGTAGCCAGACTAGAGATGGCAATATGGCATTGGGCGGTGACCAGTGACTCCGTTGCATAGTTGGAGAGGATTCCCATCAAAACTTGTCCCTTGCTGAGCTCTTCTAAGTCATCCTTAATAGCTTCTAACATGTTATTGAGGATATTGGCTCCCATGGCTTCTTGTACATCAACTTGAAGATAGACAATCAAAAACTCATCCTTACTCTCAACAGTCAATTCTCTTGCACCGCCCCCTCGTTTAACAATAGAAGGGTGTGCTTGATTGGCAGTTTCTAAAATACTCTCCTTCTGGTCAAGAATCGCCTGTGTCGCTCTGCTATGGTCCGAAATATCGTAGAGAGCAACTTGTCCAATCATGATACGGTTGTGAATAGTCGTTGTAAAACCGCCAGATTTAGCGATGATTTTGGCTCCGAAAGACGCAGCTGCAACCACAGAAGGTTCTTCAGTAACCATCGGTACAGAATAAGTTTGTCCATCCACTAGAAGTTCTGGAAGTACAGAAAAAGGTAAGGAAAACGTTCCTAGATGATTTTCTGCCATCTTTCCCGCAATTGCTTCTGGCAGGTTTTTGTCTTTGTATAGAATGTCTAAGCTATCTTCTGATAGGGAACGATTCTGACGGAGAATATCAATGCGCTCTTGGCGTGATTTTTTATAAAATCCGGAAAAAGTTGACATAGTTTCCTCTTTCTATAGGAAAGCGCCCCTTGGTGAGAGCCAAAGGGCGCCGTTTTGGCTTCTATTTACGATAGATACGTTTGTGATTGTCCACTTTGATAAGGGCAAAGGGAGTTTGGTCTTCTGGTAGGTTAAGGGATGAACCAGTTTCATCAAGGGTAATTTCTTCAAAGAAGACTTGTTCGTATTCCTTAACGCTGAGTTTTGTACGCTGATTGAGTTGTTCTAAACGATTTTCTTGTAAGTGGTCGCGATAACCTTCAACGAGTTGACCGCTGAAAATTTCACAGACAGCGCCGCTACCATAGCTATAAAAGAGGATTTGATCCCCTGTCTCTAACGCTCTGCTATTTTCCAAAAGGGAAAGAAGAGAGAGGAAGATAGAGCCAGTGTAGATGTTTCCGACGACTTTATTATAGACGATTGCTTCTTGGAAACGCTCTGTCAAACGTTCCAATGTTTCTGCGTCCTGAGTGATAGCCTGCAATCCTTTAAGCCCTTGTTTGGAGAAAGGAATATGTAAGCACATGGCAGCAAAATCGTTGAGGGTTTTGCCTGTTTTTTGTTGATAGTAGTCGAAAGTTGTCGTCAAGCAATCGGTGTACTGTTCAGTTGAAAATTTACCATCAACACGTGGATATTTGTCGTAGTTGGGACGCCAGAAGTCGTAGATGTCACGTGTCTGGCAGACATTATCATTGTTGAGGACCAAAATTCGTGGGTTTGCGGTTACTAACATGGTAACTGCACCAGCACCTTGGGTAGGTTCACCGCCAGAAGCGACTCCATACTTTGCAATATCACTAGCAATGACTAGGACTTTTGATTCTGGGAATTGAGCGATATGGCTTTTGGCAAGGCTTAGTCCAGCCGTTGCACCGTAACAGGCCTCCTTCATCTCGATGGAGCGAGCGAAGGGCTGAATACCGAGTAATCCATGAATGGTGACGGCAGCAGCCTTACTTTGATCTACGCTAGATTCTGTACCGACAATAACCATGTCAATGGTTTGTTTATCTTCTTCTGTCAGAATGGCTTCGGCAGCCTTTGCACCAAGACTGATAATATCTTGAGTGATAGGAGCTACAGCCATTTCAGACTGAAGAAGACCAATCTTAAATTTATTTGGGTCCACATTGCGGGCTTGGGCTAAATCAGCCAAATCTAAAACATAATCGGGCGCCGCAAATCCGATTTTATCAATACCGATGTTCATAATATATCCTTTGTGTACAAATGATAGGTTAACTTGTTTGCGCATTGGAAACGATTAGGGAGATGCCTTGACCGCCTCCGATACAAAGTGAGCAAAGACCAAGCTCTTTTTCTTGCTTGATTAATTCGTGAATCAGAGTGACTAGGATTCGACTACCACTAGCTCCGATTGGATGTCCAAGGGCGATAGCACCACCATTGACATTGACTTTTGCAGGATTAATGCCGAGTTGTTTGACAACTGGAATTGATTGGGCTGCGAAGGCTTCGTTGAGTTCAAATAAGTCAATACCTTCGACGGATTTGCCGATTTTTTCAAGGGCTTTTTGACTAGCTGTTATAGGACCTAACCCCATATAGGCAGGCTCTAAACCGCTTGTTGCATAGGCCTCAATATAGGCGAGTGGCTGGATATTTAGCTCACTGGCTTTTTCATCAGACATGAGTACCAAGACAGCACAGCCGTCGTTGATGCCAGAAGCATTGGCTGCGGTGACGGATCCATCTTTTTTGAAAGCTGGACGGAGTGTTGCCAATTTTTCAATTGGCGTTAGACGAGGATACTCATCTGTGGCAAAAATAGTTTCGCCTTTCCGATTTTTTAGTCTAATAGGAACAATTTCGTCAACAAATCTTCCCTCAGCAATAGCTTTTGCAGCCTTCTCTTGGCTACTGTATGCAAAAGCATCTTGCTCTGCGCGACTGACTTGATAGCGTTCAGCAACATTTTCTGCAGTAATGCCCATGTGATAGTCGTTGAAGGCATCTGTCAAACCATCTGTTAACATGGAATCTTCCAGACTAATATGCCCTAATTTACTACCAAACCGGCTAGTTTTGGATAGATAAGGTGCCTGGCTCATGATTTCAATGCCTCCAGCCACAACTACATCATTGTCACCGAGAAGGATTGATTGTGTGGCAAGAAGGACTGATTTGAGACCAGAACCACAGACTTTATTGACTGCATAGGCAGAGGCTGTCTGAGGAATGCCTGCACGAATAGCAATTTGACGTGCAATATTTTGTCCTTGTCCTGCTGAGAGAACATTTCCGAAGATAACTTCATCAACGCTGTCTGCAGGGATGTTTTTATTAGCTAAGGCTGTTTCGAGGACTTGCGCCCCTAAATCAGCGATTTCAATATCTTTCAGACTACCTCCGAAACTGCCGATGGCAGAACGATAGGCAGACACGATAGCTACTTTTTTCATGATAACTCCTATAGTGGTATCGTTTTGAACTGTCGTGTTCAGCCTTACTATTATACCATTATTTTGTCTTTTTTCTAAGAAGAAAGATAGGTCTAGAGACTGAATTTACATGAAAGAGTAATGAAAGCGTACACAGATTGTGGAAAGGCTGGCATTTTTTTACCTTTTCGTGTAAAATAGAGAAGTATAAGAGGGGAACCTCAAAAGAAAAGGAGAATCCAAATAATGGTAAAATTGGTTTTTGCTCGCCACGGTGAGTCTGAATGGAACAAAGCTAACCTTTTCACTGGTTGGGCTGATGTTGATTTGTCTGAAAAAGGTACACAACAAGCGATTGATGCAGGTAAATTGATCAAAGAAGCAGGTATCGAATTTGACCTTGCTTTCACATCAGTTTTGAAACGTGCTATCAAGACTACAAACTTGGCTCTTGAAGCATCTGATCAATTGTGGGTACCAGTTGAAAAATCATGGCGTTTGAACGAACGTCACTACGGTGGTTTGACTGGCTTGAACAAAGCTGAAGCAGCTGCTGAATTTGGTGATGAGCAAGTTCACATCTGGCGTCGTTCTTATGATACTTTGCCACCAGAAATGGCTAAAGATCATGAGTATTCAGCACACACTGACCGTCGCTATGCACACCTTGATGATTCAGTTATTCCAGATGCAGAAAACTTGAAAGTAACGCTTGAGCGTGCCCTTCCATTCTGGGAAGATAAAATTGCTCCAGCATTGAAAGACGGTAAAAACGTATTCGTAGGTGCACACGGTAACTCAATCCGTGCCCTTGTAAAACACATCAAACAATTGTCTGATGACGAAATCATGGATGTGGAAATTCCAAACTTCCCACCACTTGTATTCGAATTGGATGAAAACTTGAACATTGTGAAAGAGTACTACTTGGAAGCATAATTCATTTAAGGCCTGAGTTCGCTCAGGCTTTTTTAGTTTTGAATATCGGATTTTTCATAGAGAGTATGGTATACTGGTGGTATTAAAAGGTAGGAGGAGTTTATTATGGCAAGTAAAAAAATGCTACATGCATGTTTGCGTGTTGAGAACTTAGAAGCATCTCAAAAATTTTATGAAGAAGCATTTGGATTTAAGGAAACCCGTCGCAAGGACTATCCAGAGCACAAGTTTACCTTGGTTTACTTAGCACTTGAAGGGGATGACTTTGAGATTGAATTGACCTACAATTATGATCATGGTCCCTATATCGTAGGGGATGGCTTCTCGCATCTAGCTCTTTCTTCGGATGATTTAGAAGGGGACAATGTGAAACATAAAGAATTGGGCTATCCAACGACAGACATCAAGGGCTTGCCAGGAAGTCCAGGTCGTTATTATTTTGTGACAGATCCAGATGGCTATCGTGTGGAAGTCATTCGTGCAGATTAATGTTAGAAAAGATTGCCTAGGCAGTCTTTTCCTTTTCAGAAAAAAATCAGAAAATGGCAGAAGGGAGGGAATGTAGGAAGCAAATCAATTATTTATACTCAATGAAAATCAAAAGTAGCCTAGGAAACGAAGCCGAAGATAGAACTCTGTTACTTTCTTATTTCAAGGTAACAGGCTGAAAACCTCCACTGGAGCTTTTCACTCATCAAGGCTCTTGACAACGGATAATTTTGATTTTCGAAGAGTATTACCTAATCTTTTTATGAGTTTTTATAGAACTGTCTTGACAAGAGCCTTTAAATGATTTAGCATAGTTTATATATGTTTTGAATGGGAGGTTGGAGATGAAAAAAGTTAGTTTTTGGTTGGGAATCAACATCGCCTTGCTCGGCATAATGGTAAGTTTGGCTTTATGGTTATTTGCAGGACTTCAAGAAAGACAAGTTAGTCAGTTTATCGAGGAAAAACAACAAACCATCCTCGCTAAAGGCAAGGGCAAAATTCAAGAGGGAAATATTGATACGACCCATGTTGTGGCTGCCTTACCTACAGATGATGCAGGTCAAGTCTTAGGACCTGTAGAAAGTCGAATGATTTCTTATGTTCAAAGACGCTTTGGTCATAAAAAACCGACAGGAAAAATTCAAAAACTGGTCTTTGTTTCGTCAATAGAGGGAAAAACTAATTTTAAAAATGTAACAGCTCGTGAAATTCAAGCGGAGCACTATAAAGTAGACAACTTGCAAATTAAAAAGCAGGATAAACTTCCGTCTGAGCGTGTGTTGTTGACGCAGGACAATGAATTGTTTACCCTGGAAGATTTATTACCTAATTTATCCTCTGCAGCAAGTATTATTGTTGATCATCTAAGAGACGCCTTACTTGCTCAAGGAATGGAAGAGACTGATGTAGAAGCGATTGTCAAAAAGTTTGAAACAATAGACTTAAATGCTATCTCCTTTAGTTATGGAGACAGCCAATTAACCTTACAATTACCAGATGGTTACGGCATCAACCAGTTGGTTCTACCAATTTCAGATTTGTACCCAGTAGTGAAGAGTGATTACCTAGTAGATGCTGATAAGGTTGGCTATGATGAGTATATGGCTGCACAAGTTGTGGATAAGAAACATTTGAGACAGGTAGCTCTAACCTTTGATGATGGACCAAATCCGAACACAACACCGGTAGTTTTAGATTTACTGAAAAAATATAATGCCAAAGCAACTTTCTTTGTTGTTGGTAAGGCTGTAGCTGGGAATGAAGCTATTCTCCGTAGAATGGTAGCGGAAGGGCACGTCATCGCCAACCATACGTGGAATCATCCTAATCTAGTCACTATTTCTGGGGAGCAAGTACAGAGAGAAATTCAAGATACACAGGCAGCTATTGCTGAAGCTACAGGTATTGTACCAACAATGGTTCGCCCTCCGTATGGTTCGGTTAACCAGGCTGTTGTCAATCAGATGGGACTTCCATCGATTTATTGGTCGGTCGATTCTAAAGATTGGAAGAGTCGCAATCCCCAAGCCATTTTGAAAGAAATAAAAGAACAGACTTGTCCAGGAAGTATTGTCCTAATGCATGATATTCATCAGTCAACAGTTGATAGCCTCGAGTCTGTATTGCAATACTTAACAGGTGAGGGCTACAATATGGTTACTGTAACAGACTTACTCGCCAGTCCTCTCAATCCTCAATTAATCTATTATTCACAAGAATTATCTGGTCCAGCCCGGTAAGAATGATAAAAGGCTTAGAATCACGTTAGTAGAAACACTGGTTCTAAGCCTTTTGTATATTGTTCATTATATTTTGTAGAGCTCTTGATTCTTGAGAATGACTTCTTGGACGGAGGCATACTTTTTTAATTGTTTTAATTCGCTAGGACTAGATACTAGGGTAATGACAAGTCCCTCCTTGCCCATGCGTCCAGTACGTCCAGAACGATGAGTGTAGGCTTCTTGGTCAAAAGGAACTTCAAAGTTGAGGACACATTCTAAGTTGTCAATATCGATACCACGTGCGACCATATCTGTAGCAAGTAGAAGATTGAGTTCGTGATTTTTGAAACGTTCGATGATGACCTTGCGGAATTTTACGTTGACATCAGAAGCCAATGAAACTGCATTCACTCCATTATAGAGTAGTTTATCTTCGCTTGCACCAAGGTCTGATAGGCTGTTAAAAAATGCAAGAGCACGAAAATCAGGGATATTGGCAAACTTACGTAGAGTTTCCAAACGTTCACGCTTATCTACCATCATATAGCAATGCTGGATATTATCCAATTTCTGCTCAGATAAATCAATGCTTTCAATGTCTTCAGCAATTTTTTGACGGTCAAATTTAGCTGTTGCACTCATGTAGATTAACTGGTGGTCACGAGGTACGTAGTTGATAATCTTTTCGACAAACTGATATTGAGAATCGGAGAATAGCTGATCAAATTCATCTAGGATGATGGTGTTAATATTCATCATCTTGATTTTTTTCAATTTAATCAACTCGAAAATACGACCAGGAGTTCCAATCAGGATTTCTGGTCCTTTTTTTAGTCGCTCAATCTGGCGTTTTTGACTGGAACCAGACAAGAATAGTTGAGCAGTCAACCCAATCGTCTCCGACCAAGTCTTACAAACCTCAAATATTTGGCCAGCCAGCTCTGTATTTGGTGCGAGGATGAGCAATTGTTGGGCTTTTTTAGGAGTTAGGGCTAATAGGCTAGGCCAGAGGTAGGCAAGGGTTTTTCCTGTGCCTGTTGGGCTGATAGCTAGAAGGGACTTGCCGTTTGCAATAGGCTCAAAGGCCTGGACTTGGATAGGAGTAAAGTCCTCAAAGCCAAGTAGGGTAAGCTGGTCCGTCCAGCTGGAGGGAAATTTAGATTTCATTGTTATCCGCCTTAAAGATTATTCCTGCGTCTTGACGCATGGTGTAAAGTGTTTGATGGACGCTTTCTGCCACAGCCAACCACTGGTCCACAAGCTCGCGGTTTTGTTGCTTGATTGCCTGTGCAATTTCTAGCGCTTCTTCGAGCATAGGGTGCTGGGCCGCTTGGATTGGTAAAACAATTTGCTCTCCGTCATGTTTTGTGAAAATAGCAGAGCTGATATGCTGACATGCGTTGAGTGTTAGTGTTCCATCATTTGTATAGATTTCGCTTGCTAGATTGCTCGTAATATTTTTTCCTGCCTGAATGTGGACGATATAGTTGTCATAAATGAGTTGTCCCGAACCATTTAAGTCAATACTAGAAGGTAGCTGTTGCGCTACATAGCGGGCCGTTCTGGGAGTTCCCAAAATGCCGATAGCGGCGTAGAGCGTATAGACACCTAGATCCATGAGAGCACCACCGGAAAAATCAGTTGAAAAGATATTTGGTATTTGCCCAGCCAACAATTCAGGCATCTTAGAAGAATACTTGGCATACCCAAATGAACCACCCAAAATCGTTTTATCCGTCAAAAATTCACGGATAATGGTTTGAGCCTGTTCGTGATAGTTTCGAGCAGCCTCAAAGAGGAAAACATTATTTTCTTGGGCAACGCGACGCAATTGTTCTAATTCCTGAGGTGTAGAAACCATGGATTTCTCAACAATAGCATGTTTACCAGCAGCTAGAACAGCTTTTGCCTGTTCAAAGTGCAGGGCATTTGGACTGGCAATATAGACAACATCAATGGGAGCAGAAAGAAATTTTACCCATTCTGTGTATAAATCGACTCCTTCATACTGCTCTGAAAAGGCAGCAGCAGTTTCTAGTTTACGGGAGAAAACAGCCTGTAGCTGATAATGTCCACTTAAATGGGCCGCCTCTATAAAACGATGAGAGATGTCTGAGGTGCCAACAATACCAAAATTAAGCATAAATTCTCATTTCTTTTGTGTTATCCTTTTCATTATACCATGTTTCATGGTAAAATAGTATTGAAAATAGAAGGAGATGATGATGACTCAGAAACCCATTATTATTGGCGTAACCGGCGGATCTGGGGGTGGCAAGACAAGTGTGTCACGTGCCATTCTGGATAATTTCCCAAATGCTCGTATATCTATGATTGAACACGATTCTTATTATAAGAATCAGTCCCACCTGACCTTTGAAGAACGGATACTGACCAATTATGACCATCCACTGGCTTTTGATACGGATTTGATGATTTACCATATCAGTGAGCTATTAGCAGGACGTTCAGTGGATATTCCGATTTATGATTACACTCAGCACACACGTTCAGAGAAGACCTATCGTCAGGAACCACAAGATGTATTTATTGTGGAAGGTATTTTAGTATTGGAAGACAAACGGTTGCGGGATTTAATGGATATTAAGATATTCGTCGATACTGATGACGATATTCGTATCATTCGCCGCATTAAGAGAGACATGGAAGAGCGTGGCCGTAGCTTAGATAGTATCATTGAGCAGTACACCTCGGTGGTGAAACCAATGTATCACCAGTTTATCGAGCCAACCAAGCGCTATGCAGATATCGTCATTCCTGAAGGCGTCAGCAACGTTGTAGCCATCGACTTGATTAACACCAAGGTGGAGAGTATATTAAGAGAGCGTGGTTAAGATGCCGAAGCAAAGAATATTACCTCATATCATATTAGGGATTATGGGTGCTAGCGGTCAGATGGTAACTGGCAAACAGATTACCGACTATGTTCAACGTGATTTAGGCGAATTTTGGCAGGTTGCCCATAGCCAAGTCTATCCAGAATTAAAACGTATGACCAAGGAAGAATTGATTACTTGTCATGCAGTACCTGGAAATGAAAAGGAAAAGCAGTATGCGATGACGGCTACTGGTCGTCAGATTTTAGACGAATGGCTATCCATTCCAAATGAAGAAACGCCTCAGCAAAAAGACTTGTTTTCAATCAAGATGTTTTTTATCCGTGAAAAGGATGACCCACGGATTCCTGGTTTGTTGCAGAGTCAAATTGAACTAGTCACCAAGCACTTAAAACACCTAGACAGTCGTAAAGTTGAGCTGTTCTCAACCAAGGAAAGTATCCAAGACAATTATGGACACTATTTGATTTTGACACGGGCTATTGAACGCAACCGTGCTCAGCTCAAATGGTTAGAGGATACACTGGCAGAAATGTAACGATTCGGATTTCCGAATCGTTTTTCCTTGTGTCCTGTTTTGGATTATGTTAGAGTAAGAAGAAATGTGACTTAATTGGAGGAATGTATGTCAATCAAACAGATGGTTAGTATGGCGCTAGTAGTTTGGAATTTAGTTGTCTTCATTACCTATGGTATGGATAAGGGAAAGGCAAGAAAGAACGCCTATCGGATTTCAGAAAAGACCTTATTACTCATGTCCTATTTTGGTGGCGGGCTGGGTGCCTGGGCAGGTGGAACCCATTTTCGGCATAAGACACAGAAAAAGTATTTTCAACTAGCCTGGGCTATAGGGGTATTGATTGATGCAGTGATTATGTACTGGATGTGGAAATAGGCGCAAGCCTTTTTCTTTTTGCTGAAAATAGGAAAAATCGGCTGAAAACGATGAAAGAACCGGATATTTGTATATTAATTGTATAATCCCTTGACAGACTGCTTTTTTTTTT
>NZ_ALMY01000039.1 GCF_000440115.1 Streptococcus suis YS56
AAGAAGTTCTAGGAAGAAGCGGCTTGCTAAGTGGAGTAAGCTGGGTCTAAGTTTGGCAGCGGTCACTGTTTTGGGAGGTGTGGTTGATCCAGGGGTAGCAGATTTTGTTTCGCCAAAGGTTTATGCAGAAACCTATGTAAATACTTCAGATCAGCCCATTGGGGTGGTTGTATACTACAGTGGGCAAAATTTAGACGGCACAAAAGTAAATCTTGAAGGCTGGGAGAGTTACATAGAAGTCCAGCCAGGACAAGAGATTGCTGCACCTAAGGAATTTGAAGGCTATACGTTAATAAGCACTTCGTACACACCGCCAGTCTTTTCCGATGGGGCTTTATTATATGTATACTCTCAAAATGAGAGCATCGAACAACCAAAGTCAGAAGAACCTGCGGGGGATGCTAATTCTAGTGACACTTCGGCAGTGTCCCAACCAGCTGAAACTTCAGATGTTATTCCGACGGATACTTCTATTGCCCCTCTAACAGATAGCCCAACAGGCAATGATATAGTAAACTCCACTATTCAATTAGTGGATCAGGATGGACAAATTCTCCAAACCATTCAACAGAGTGGTGCTGAAGGAAGTGAAGTAAGATTTGAGTTCCCTGTAATATCAGGATATCGAGTAGGCAAGGCTGAAGGATTTGACGGATGGACCTATATGAAAGAAGGCACTTTCAGACTAGCTGCTAATAAAATAGTTAAGGTATACTATGACAAGGCTCCTTCTATTGACGCGTTAATTAGACCTGAACAACGTGTGGAATATCAGAAAGTATTTGATGAATTTCATAATACGATATTAAAAGCATTCGAAGTTTATAAGAAAGAGCTAGGAGTTGATGATATTACGTATGAAGCGAATGATTTAGAAAAAATATTTGCGGACAGTAATTTATCTGTACTCCATTCAGAATTAGTATTGGTGCAACCCTTATTTGCTAAACCAGTAGGTCTAGTCTTGACAGATCAAGATATTATCAATGCTATTGGTTGGGCTCCTGAATATTGGGATTATCAAATCTCTTACCATAAAGAAATTACTCAGAAACTTGAAAAAGCAATGGCCAACATTGCTGCTGCGAAGGCAACTCCGACGGACAAACCAGCAGAAACCCCAGTGGAACAGCCAGTAGAGCAACCGGTCGAAACTCCGGTAGCACCTCAACCAGCTGAAACTTCAGTTGTTACTCCTGCAGACAAACCAGCGGAAACCCTTGTTGATCCATCAGTGAGCAAACCATTGGAAACTCCATCAGAAACCCCAGCCAACAGCCCAGCAGAGACACCAACTAATGTCCAGCCAAGTGCTGACCAAGCAGGGCAGTCAGCTACTGAGCCAACTGTTCTGTCTAAGCAAGACAGCCAAGCAGGAACTACAAGTCCAACTGGCCAGTCAGCACAAGGCAAACAAGAAACAGAACAGGAGACTAAGGAGCCAGCGGCACCAGCAAGTCAAAGCAAACAGTCAACTGACAAACCTGTGCCAACTAGTCAGCCACAGGCCAAAACCCTACCAGCTACTGGTGAAGCTCACTCTGTTTGGCATATGACAGGTCTAGGCTTACTGGGGCTAGCAGGTCTAGTTGTGAAAAGACGTTCACGCAAGTCTTCTTAATTAGCTATCCTATAAACGAGATCGACAGGTCTCGTTTTTTGCTGGTTTCTAACAGTCGGTACTGTCCTAGACTAGTCATCTGTGCTATAATGTTCCTATGATGAAACAAGAAAAAAAATCACAATATCAATTATTACTGGCTCAGTTGGAGGCTCTATTAGACGGCGAAACCAATGCACTTGCCAATTTGTCTAATGCCTCAGCTCTGCTCAATCAGGCTCTACCAAATTCTGTCTTTACAGGTTTTTACTTATATGATGGTCAAGAATTGATTTTAGGGCCTTTTCAGGGTGGCGTTTCCTGTGTCCACATCGAACTTGGTAAAGGTGTCTGCGGTGAATCTGCTTCTAAACGCCAGACCATTCTCGTAGAAGATGTTCGTTTGCATGATAACTATATTTCTTGCGATGCGGCAGCTCTTTCGGAAATCGTGGTGCCTATGCTGAAAAACGACCAGCTTTTGGGCGTTTTGGACTTGGATTCGAGATTGGTAGCGGATTACGATGCCATTGACCAAGAATACTTAGAGCAGTTTGTTGCCCTCCTGGTGGAGAAAACGGACTGGAATTTTGCTATGTTTGGAGAAAAAGGGTAATGTACCAAGCTTTATATCGGAAATACCGCAGCCAGACCTTTGGGGAAATGGTGGGGCAGGAGGTGGTGGCGACCACGCTCAAGCAGGCCATTGAGCAGGGGAAAATCAGCCATGCCTATCTTTTTTCTGGACCTCGTGGTACGGGTAAGACTTCGGCAGCCAAGATTTTCGCCAAGGCCATGAACTGTCCCAATCAGGTGGGCGGTGAGCCTTGTAATGACTGCTATATCTGTCAGGCCATTACCGAGGGCAGTCTGGAAGATGTGATTGAGATTGACGCGGCATCCAATAATGGTGTCGATGAAATCCGTGATATTCGGGACAAATCGACCTATGCGCCGAGTCTTGCGACCTATAAGGTTTATATCATTGACGAGGTCCACATGCTGTCAACGGGGGCTTTTAATGCCCTCTTGAAGACCTTGGAGGAGCCGACGGAGAATGTGGTCTTTATTCTTGCGACGACAGAGTTACACAAGATTCCTGCGACGATTTTGTCTAGGGTGCAACGTTTTGAATTCAAATCCATCAAGGTCACGGATATTCAGGCCCATTTGGCTCAAATCTTGACCAAGGAAGGTATCAGTTTTGACGACCAAGCTTTGACCATTGTTGCACGTCGGGCAGAAGGGGGGATGCGGGATGCCCTATCTATTTTGGATCAGGCTCTCAGCCTTAGTCAGGACCAGCAAGTGACCTTGGAAATTGCTGAGGAAATTACGGGTTCTATCAGCTTGCGTGCCTTGGATGACTATATAGCTAGTCTGCGTCAGGCAGATAGCGTGTCAGCATTGGGGCATCTGCAGACCTTGTTTGACCAAGGCAAGAGCATGAGCCGTTTTGCGACGGACCTCTTACATTACCTGCGTGACCTTCTTATCGTGCAGACAGGCGGTGAGAATACCCATCTGACTGCTGGTTTTACGGACAATCTAGCACTGGCTCAGGAGCGGATCTTTACCATGATTGAGTTGGTGACCAAGGGTCTGGCGGACATCAAGTCTAGCCCTCAACCTAAGATTTACGCTGAAATGATGACCATTCGGTTGGCTGAAAGTGGTTCGGCTTCGGGGGCAATGGCAGAGCTACCAGCAGATGTGGTCAGCCAAATAAGCAGTTTGCAGCAACAAGTAGCAGACCTACAGAAACAATTAAGCCAACTCTCAAATCAACCGGGTGCTGTTAAGCCAGTTTCACGCAAGCCACAGGCTCCGAAGAAGTACCGATTGGATACCAGCAAGGTTCATGCGATTCTACAGGAAGCCATGGAAAATCCAGCTTTGGCGCGTGAAAATTTAACTCGCTTGCAAAATGCCTGGGGAGAAATTATCGAGAGTTTATCTGGTGCGGACCGGGCCTTACTTGTTGGTTCTCAGCCAGTTGCAGCCAATGAAAATCATGCGATTTTGGCCTTTGAATCCCCACTCAATGCAGAACAGACTATGAAACGAGACAATCTCAATACCATGTTTGGAAATATTCTCAGCAAGGCAGCAGGTTTTTCGCCACAGATTTTGGCTATTGCTCAAGAAGATTGGGTCAGCATTCGGGCTGAATTTTCAGCCAAGGCCAAGGGGCAAAAAACGCAAGAAAGAGAAAAAGAAGAAAGCCCTGTTCCAGAAGAATTTGGCTTTCTAGCAGACACCGTTGAGATAGTAAATGATTGATAGCAATATCGGTCTTAGGACTGATGTGGAATGTGGTTGACTAAGGTATACTATAGTCAATCCTAAATATTTTTCATAATCTCCTTAAGAAAGCACCGACTGAGTTGGTGTTTTCTTGTTTAACTAGCATACATAGAAAGAAGGGATATAAAAAATCAGCCAGTCGACTGATTTTTTGGTATAATCCCGTCTTTGACAGTTTGAAACGACAAAACCCTCCCTAACCCTATGCATATCAAGGGTTTAGAGAGGT
>NZ_ALMY01000040.1 GCF_000440115.1 Streptococcus suis YS56
AACGGAATCTCTTCGAATCGAACTGTTGATTGAGGGGAAGATTTGGTTCCGATTTTCACGACATGCTCAACTGGTTCGATTGTTTCCGTTACGGTGTTCGCAGTAATGTTTCCAGTTACGGTATCCAGCGTGTAGGTCGTAGTGATGGTTTCCTTGCCTTCTTTCCCTTGAGTGATGGTCTCTGTGTGTCCTTTTGGCAATTCAGGGTCTTCTACGGTAGTTGTCTTGTATTTCAAGACGTTGGTTACAACAACTGGTTTTGTACCGACAGCGACAATTTCGTTTTGTGGTTTTTCAAGGACTTCTCTTACCGGTTCAGAACCTTCTGTCTCAGTAATTTTTGCCTTTCCAAGTTTTCCGCTAGAGATGGTTTCTTTTTCCCCGGCTGTTCTGTTTTCGTCAGCTTGGTAGATAACTGTAAACGGAATCTCTTCGAATCGAACTGTTGATTGAGGGGAAGATTTGGTTCCGATTTTCACGACATGCTCAACTGGCTCGATTGTTTCCGTTACGGTGTTCGCAGTAATGTTTCCAGTTTTGGTATCCAGTGTGTAGGTCGTAGTGATGATTTCCTTGCCTTCTTTCCCTTGAGTGATGGTCTCTGTGTGTCCTTTTGGCAATTCAGGGTCTTCTACGGTAGTTGTCTTGTATTTCAAGACGTTGGTTACAACAACTGGTTTTGTACCGACAGCGACAATTTCGTTTTGTGGTTTTTCAAGGACTTCTCTTACCGGTTCAGAACCTTCTGTCTCAGTAATTTTTGCCTTTCCAAGTTTTCCGCTAGAGATGGTTTCTTTTTCCCCGGCTGTTCTGTTTTCGTCAGCTTGGTAGATAACTGTAAACGGAATCTCTTCGAATCGAACTGTTGTTTGAGGGGAAGATTTGGTTCCGATTTTCACAACTTTTTCGACTGGTTCGATTGTTTCCGTTACGGTGTTCGCAGTAATGTTTCCAGTTTTGGTATCAAGTGTGTAGGTCGTAGTGATGATTTCCTTGCCTTCTTTCCCTTGAGTGACGGTTTCTGTGTGTCCTTTTGGCAATTTAGGGTCTTCTACGGTAGTTGTCTTGTATTTCAAGACGTTTGTTACAACAACTGGTTTTGTACCGACAGCGATAATTTCGTTTTGCGGTTTTTCGATGCTTTCTCTTACCGGCTCAGAACCTTCTGTTTCAGTAATTTTATCTTTTCCAAGTTTTCCGCTAGAGATAGTTTCTTTTTCCCCAGCCGTTCTGTTTTCATCGGCTTGATAGATAACTGTAAACGGAACATCTTCAAAACGAACGGTTGTTTGAGGTGAAGATTCGTAGCGCCAGTAACCTGTATAGAAATGCTGTTTAGCAGTACTTTCAGAATCAAGTTCCCATCTGTCAAAGACCCATCTTCCATCCCCATCTACAACTATTTCAGTAATCGCTTCTGGTTGTGGAATCGCTTGATTAGGACTTTCCTTATCTTCTGGCAATAAATCTTCGACTTCACTTGGCAATATCTTATCAAGTTCTACGGATTCAAAATAATATCCTGCTGAGTAAGGCTGATGATAGATGTAATTTCCGTCTTTGTCCATTTTAAGTATTTCATCCAGCGGTATTAGCTTGACGGAAAGGCCACTTTGTTTAGAAGCAATAGTGACAAATGTCTTACCGTCTGATTCAGAGAAATTCATATCTTTGCGTTTAAACTGGATAGTCGCTTGTCCGTCTAAATCTTGTAAGGCTAATTGTCCCTTATCTGTGAATTCTAATATTCCATCTCCTTTAAGTGATTGGAAACGAGCTTCTAAATCTCCCAAATTTATTTGGCTACCAGTTTCTACTGTTAATGCCTGTTGGATTGGATTGAGTGATTGGCTGTTTAGGGAGATAAAGGAATTGTTTTTTACTATGAGATTTGAGATGTTTTTTAACTCTACATTACTTGCTTTGCTATTATTAAAAATAAGGGTTACTTGATTGGTTTCAGGTGCTTGGAATTTATTGACCTGATTACTTTCGGAAGTGATTGTAACAGGAGAAGGTGTAGTCACTTCGACACCGTTTTTAATTTGTGTACCATTTGCAATCGCAATATCTGCGGCATTTTGGACGGTCATCTTATCGAAAACAGTTTCATTTGTATTTAAAATCTTCAAACTGGATTCACGCTTATCAGTTGTATCTGCTGATGAACCTATGATAAGACTAGGGCGTTTATCAGTTTGACGATTGGATATAAGAGTGGATACATGATCCATTGTCACTTGACCATCTATGTAGATGTTTCCTGGGACATTACTTTCTGTTAAAGCATGAATACTTAAATTACGTAGGGTAACGTTATTTGAAATTTGAATACTCTCATTAAAAATAATCGCATTTTCACTGCTATCACTCTCAATGGTAACTGCTTTATTGATGACGAGTGGAGTTCGCTCGGTGGCATTGCCGACCAGTTTGATGATAGTACCATCTGTAGCTTTCTGCAAGGCTTCAGCCAAACTTCCCATAGGGGTATCTTCTGTAAGTCCTTGTCCGTTTCCGCCATTTTTTACATAGATAATGTCAGATTGTTTTGGTGCTTCAAAGATACTAGCTTCTAGATTGTTAAACTGTAGAGCTTTGTTTAGAATATTTAATTTAACTTTACGGACATTGGTTGCTAACCGGGCAACTGAAGCGTTTTGAGCTGCTTGGTCTAACTGCGTTTGAGTAACAGTGGAACGACTGTTAAGTAGACTGTTAATTGAATTTCGATAGGTGGTTAATACTGCTAAATCAGCTTTTATAGCTGTTTCTAACTCTTTCTCCAATTGGCTAGTTTGCCACAATTGATTAACCGGTTCCTTATCTTCTAACCGTTTGTATTGTGCTTTTTTGAAACTAGCCCAATCTGAATATTCGTTTCCTAAGATTGCTTTAAAAGCTTCTGAGTCGCTATTGTATCTGTTACTAATGTAACTTATAAAGGCATCCCAGCCTTTCCATGCCAATATTTCATATGCATGTCGCTTGAAAGAGATATCTCCAACGGTATTATTGCCACTTGAAGCTTCTGAAGCACCGTAGAAGCTTTCTAGAAGTGGGACATGATCATATTGGTTATGACTTAATTCCGTTAGGATAGGGGAAATTCCACGAGGGATAAACTGACCACTGACTGCATCTTGGTCAACCAAATCATTGATGCTAGTTGGTTTAGTAAGTGAAGCAACCGTCAACTGCCCATAGGGGAGAAATGCATCGTTGGTAGAAGGGAGACTGGTGGTTGTCGTGCTAGTGTTAGAAGTGGTATTGCGAGGTACTTGGACGACCTTATTGAAATAAATAGCTAATTCATTTTCTGCTAGGGATTTTAAAGCAACCCTCGCTTCAACAGCTTCTAAATAAGCGACTAAATCAACAAGATTTTTTGTGTAATTTGCTAACTTTTCTGTAGAAGTTTGAGGTGTTAATGCTTGAGTACGATTAGAACTTTCAGCAATAGTGAGAGCGGTATTCAAATTAAAGACAGGTTTGTACTCACCAGGAACACCGTTTTGTGTGTTATCGATGACTTCAAATAAACCTCGTGCATACACTTCAGGTCCTTGACCAGCTCGTCGACCTTCTTTACGATAAGTTCCACCGAACAACCTAGCCTCATCGTTTGTATGAGTCATTTCGTGAGTGAACAATGCGATGCCTGAAAGGTTACTGTGCATAAAGCGTGTCTCGTAGGCTTTAATCATATTTTCACCATTTGCAACACCTCCTAGTCCAACTCCTGAACGAACATAATTTTCCCAGAGATTCATTGGAGAGAAGAAGTTGAGTACCGCAGAATGTGCAGAAGTGCCTTCGTTAGGTGACCAAGTGTGTGCTTTGGTGGTCTCGTTATAGACATTCATCGTATCGACTGCTAGTGTAAATGGAATAGTTGTACTATCTTTTTTAGCAGAGTTAAGGAAAGTCAACCAATTTTCTTGGTAGGTAAGGATTTTTTCGAAGAAAGTAGATGTAGGTTGTTGTACCCCACGTTCCTTGCTGTAGTTTTTCAACTCAGGGTACAGGTCTGTATACGAATCTAAAAGCCCAAGAGTCAAACTATTGCTAGTACCCGCAACGTAAATTCCTTTTCCTTGTGAGAGGATAGGGAGAATGTAATCTGGCTTATTTGTTTTCAATAAGTCAAATATGGAAATATTTGGGCTTGTTCCAATCAAAGCTTGGGACTGTTCTGTAAAGTAACTATTGACATCTTTACCCTTTGATTGAGCAATTTTTTCAACCAATTCAGCCGTAGACTTAGTACCGGTATATTGGCTAATTAGGCGTTCCTTGAACTGATTCTGATTGAGATTTAAAGCAAGCGATCGTTTATCTGTAATACGCCCGCCATAAGCTAACAAGCGATCATAGGCACTTGTTTGGCCTGCTTGGATATTACCAATTGTGTGGGGAGTAAAGACAAGAGTTTGTGGTAAATCTTTTTCAAAGGAGTATTGCTGCTGGAGGTATAGGACACCACGATACAGTTGACTAAGATTATTTTTTAGAGTTTCAACTGTAAGCCCTGATTTTTCCGTAAGTAGCTGACCATTGTTATATGCAAGGAGTTGTTGGAAAGTGTTTTTTGCCTCAGGCGCAAGAGCTTCAATACTCGCATCTTCGTAGAGGTTTTTGTTCGCTTCAATCAGCGCTAATTTTGTTGCTTCAGCGGACCTTTCTTGGTCAGTCAAGTGCTTGTAATTAGGATCTGACTTTAGTTGTTTTATAAGCGGAACAAAATATTTTGTTAAATCAGAAATACTTAAACTCTCTTTAGGTTTTACAACATCTAGTAAAGCTACTTTATCAGCGCTAGTTTCAAAGTTTGTGAGAATGAGGTTGCTAAGTGTTTGTTTCTCTTCAGCGTTTAGAGATGCTATCGTTTTAGACTGAGTGATGCTTCCATTTTCAATTGCTTGGATAGCAGTATCATTTCCAGACACAGTAGTTGTGGGGCTTGTATTGGTTGCGGCACGAAGGGCTGTTGTTCCTTCGCTTGTGTTAGGTTGCTCTGCTTTATGACTGGTGTCGATAGTTTCTATTTTAGAGGATGATTCAGGGGAGTAAAGAGCAGTAGTTTCCGTTAGTAACTCTACTTCATTTACTGAGCTCTCTGTTGAAGATGAAGTTGTAGTGGTGTCTCCAGTATTTGCAAGGTGGTCAGTATGACTGGCGGTAGATTCGGGTACCGCTTGTTCCGGACTGGTGCTTTTTTCTGTATCAGTTTGTCCCTCAACCGTATTATCTATGGTGATTTCTTCTTGAGTAGTAGTTTCCGTATTTTGAATGCTCTCTCTATTGTTAGGAGTTTCCGTAGGTTGAGTAGGGATGTTTTCCTCTTCGCCTGTTGCGTTGCTAACAATAACTTCAACACTCTTTTCAGCGGCTGCTACAGTACTGTTTCCTTGAGTAAGAAATGCAAATCCGATACAAATGGACACAACACCGATTGATAATTTTTTTATAGAAAATCTTTGTTTCCGTTCCATATTTTCCCCTTTTCTAGTTCATGTTGTTATCTAGAATATAACAGAAATTAAGCGTTTTCGCAAATATACTGTATTTTGAACGGTTGTTGCTTACTTTAACTGACTAAGAACCTATATTATTTGTTTATACTTCCTAAGGCTAGATTTTAAGCTCTTCACCATTCGTTTCTCTAAAATACAGTCAGTATTCACAAGACTGCCGAAAATCATCTTTTATCTAAAAGTACTTCATTTGTGAATATTGGTTCTTTGACAGTAAAGAAATTCTCATTAGAATTATTTCATTTTTCTTTTCAAATTAAGTGAATATTTAAGTATATAACCTGTTTGGAAGATGGAGAAATCGTCTCAACCTTCCCTAATGCACAGATTTACATCAATGAAATTGAGTGGGATGAGGTAAGAAATCCAAATCCTAGAACCCGAGGGACTTATCTCAAGGAGAATTGGGAAGCCATCCAATCGCAAGTAATCACTTTCGGTGAATCGATAGAAATTATTCCAGGAATTGAGATGCATCGAACAGGAGGTCATAGCAATGGCCACTGCTTGATTCTCTTAAAACAAGAACACCAAACCATCATTCATATGGCCGATACCGTTCTAACTCATGTTCACCGTAATCCACTTTGGGTGGCTGCTGTGGATGATTATCCTATGGATAGCATCGCCGCTAAGACAAGGTGGACAAAAGAAGCTTATGAAAATGGCTACATTTTCTTGTTTTATCACGACCCATTTTACTCTCTGCTCCAATTTGACCCGTCTGGTCAAGAAGTCGTAGCCTACTTGGAAAGACCGCGACCTCCAATTGTTCCTTTTACGGAGAAACAAGATAGGCGACTGGTCATTCCCGCAACTGCGAAAAATTTAGCGAACTAAAATGATGAAAAGCATGAAATCAAGGTATCTCAGCAATTGATTTTGTGGTTTTTCTTTTTTGACATTTTGCAAGCCTCATCGTTTTTGTGGTAAAATGAAAACAGAATATGAGGTATACATGTTAGTTATTGGACAGATTGAGACATTAAAAAAAGAGAAGTTAGGCCCCTTGACCGTTTTATGCGGTGAAGATGTCGGTCAATATCAGATCGCAAAGGATTTATTGTTGCGACAAATTGATTTCGATCCTGCAGACCTTGGTTTTGCCTATTTTGATATGTCAGAGGCTGATTATAGTCAGGTGGATTTGGATTTGGTTTCTCTTCCATTTTTTTCAGATGAAAAAGTTGTCATTCTTGATTATTTTGCTGACTTGACGACGGATAAGAAGCGACATTTGACGGATGAAGAGCTCAAGCAATTTGAGGCTTATTTGGAAAATCCAGTTGATACGACACGATTGATTATCCTGGCTCCAGGAAAGTTAGATAGCAAACGACGCCTGGTCAAACTCCTTAAGCGAGATGGCCTGATTTTGGAAACTAGTCCTTTGAAAGAAGCCGATTTGCGCCAGTTTTTCCAAAAAGAAATTGGTCGTTTAGGTCTAAATATGGAGGGAGATGTTTTTCAATACCTCCTTGGAAAATCTAATTTTGACTTTGCCGAAATCAGTAAAAATCTAGCCTTTTTACAGTCTTATAAGGGACAAAAATTGATTACGATGGCAGACATTGACGCTGCCATTCCTAAGACCTTGCAAGACAATATTTTTGACCTGACACAAATGGTTCTCCAGTCCAAAATGGATGAGGCCCGTCAACTGGTTCGCGACTTACGATTACAGGGAGAAGACGAAATCAAATTAATCGCTATTATGCTGACCCAATTTCGGACTTATTTGCAGGTTCAAATTCTTCAAGAACAGGGCAAAAGTGAGCAGCAGATGGTGGCGGAATTGTCAGAAATCATGGGTCGGAAGGTCAATCCATTCCAAATTAAATTTGCCCTTCGAGATTCACGCTACCTATCCATTGGATTTTTGAAAAAGGTGGTTCGCTTGTTGATTGAAACGGATTATCACATCAAGACCGGTCAGTTTGATAAGGATTACTTATTTGATCTTGCCTTGTTAAAAATTGCAATATCGTGATTATCAGACAAAAAAATTGAAAAGGCTCTCACATTGGAGTAAAATAGGTATATCAATTAGTATAGGAGAACAAATAAATGGCAATTATTTTACCAGACCTTCCATACGCTTACGATGCTTTGGAACCACATATTGATGCAGAAACAATGACCTTGCACCATGACAAGCACCATGCGACTTATGTTGCAAATGCAAATGCTGCCCTTGAAAAACACCCTGAAATCGGTGAAGACTTGGTGGCTCTTTTGTCAGATGTAGAAAGCATTCCAGCTGATATCCGTCAAGCCCTTATCAACAACGGTGGTGGTCATTTGAACCATGCTCTTTTCTGGGAATTGCTTTCACCAGAAAAAACAGACATTTCAGCTGAATTAGCAGCAGATATTGATGCAACTTTTGGTTCATTTGATGCTTTCAAAGAAGCCTTCACTGCAGCAGCAACAACTCGTTTCGGTTCAGGTTGGGCTTTCTTGGTTGTTAATAAAGAAGGTAAGTTGGAAGTTATCTCAACAGCTAACCAAGACACACCTATCATGCAAGGGTTGAAACCAATCTTGGCATTGGATGTTTGGGAGCATGCTTACTACCTTAACTACCGTAACGTCCGTCCAAACTACATCAAAGCCTTCTTTGAAGTGATTAACTGGGACAAGGTTAACGAACTTTATAAAGCAGCTAAATAAGAACAGTGAGGCTGGGAAAAAAGCCCAGCACCGCTTCTCAACGTTAGTGTCAACATCTTAGCGCAGTGGTTGATTGGCAGATTTGTTCGTGTTTTACACTCCAAATCTGACCTAATCAACTGTGCGGGGGTGGGAAGACGAACTCTTCTATGAATGGTCGAGTTCTTTCCCACTCCCTTTTTAGTTGTGAGGAGTATTTTGGAGAGAACTGTGTATGGGAAGAGGGCTGATTTTTCGTATTATGGATAAAAACAACAAGATATTTTCAGAAAAATGATGAAAAAGTAAGAATAAACGAATGTTTTTATAATTTTTTGTTATAAATGACTGATTTGATATTGAAAAGCCGTAAAAAAAGGATTATTATAGATATGTCAATATGAAAAAAATAGAAGGAGCATTGTTTTGCTTATGAAAAAGAATATTCGGTTGAAAAGCAGTGTACTAGCTCTTGTAGCTGGTTTTAGTGTCATTACAACACAGGCTGTTTTAGCAGATGAATTAGCTGTCCAAATTATGGGAGTTAATGATTTCCATGGTGCGCTTGATACGACAGGGACAGCGCGATTGGAGGGGGAAACAGTTCGGAATGCAGGAACTGCAGCCTTACTTGATGCTTACATGGATGATTCACAAGCAGAATTTGAAGAAACAGCAGCAGAAACAGAAACACCTGCAGAGTCTATCCGTGTTCAAGCCGGAGATATGGTTGGTGCAAGTCCATCGAATTCTGGACTTTTACAAGATGAACCAACTGTAAAAGTCTTTAACAAAATGGATGTTGAATATGGTACTTTGGGGAACCATGAGTTTGATGAGGGACTTGATGAGTATAACCGTATCATGACTGGTGAAGCTCCAAAAGAAGGCCAGTTTAATGAGATTGTAGATAATTATACTCATGAAGTAGCCAAACAGGAGATTGTTATTGCTAACGTTATTGACAAAGAGACGGGTGAAATTCCGTATGGCTGGAAACCGTATGCTATTAAGACTATTCCTGTAAATGATAAAGAAGCAAATATTGGCTTTATTGGTGTAGTTACGACAGAGATTCCTAATCTTGTTTTGAAGAAAAACTATGAGCAGTACACTTTTTTGAATGAGGCAGAGACGATTGCTAAATATGCGCGTGAGTTAGCTGAAAAAGGTGTAAATGCGATAGTTGTACTGGCTCACGTCCCAGCTACAAGTAAGGATGGTGTGGCTGCTGGTGAAGCTGCAGATATGATTGCTAAGCTAAATGAAATCTATCCTGAACACTCAGTTGACCTTGTATTTGCTGGTCATAACCATGTCTATACAAATGGTACAACAGGCAAAACCTTGATTGTTCAAGCTACCTCACAAGGTAAGGCTTATGCAGATGTTAGGGCTGTTTATGATACAGATATTGCCGACTTTAAAGATGTTCCGACTGCGAAAATTATTGCAGTGGCACCAGGGCAGAAAACACCAAGTCCAGAAATTCAGGCGATTGTAGACGAAGCAAATACCATTGTTAAAAAAGTAACAGAGCAAAAAATTGGTACGGCTAGTCAAGCGACAGATATTTCTCGCGAGGTAAATGAATTTAAAGAAAGTGCTGTGGGCAATTTAGTAACATCGGCTCAATTAGCTATTGCTAAGAAATCAGGTTATGATGTTGACTTTGCAATGACCAACAATGGCGGGATTCGGGCAGATTTGAAGGTCCAAGAGGATGGAACAGTTACTTGGGGAGCAGCACAAGCTGTTCAACCATTTGGGAATATCCTACAAGTTGTTCAAATGACAGGTGAGCAGATTTATACAGCCTTAAATCAACAATACGATGAAGGCGAAAAATATTTCCTTCAAATGTCTGGAATCAAATATATCTACACGAAAGCAGATAATCCAACGGAAGAAAATCCTTACAAGGTTGTTAAAGCCTTCAAAGAAGATGGAACAGAGATTGTTCCGACAGAAACCTATACACTTGTCATCAACGACTTCCTATTTGGTGGTGGGGATGGTTTCTCGATTTTCAAAGAAGCTAAGCTGATTGGCGCTATCAATCCCGATACAGAAGTATTTGTGGAGTATTTGACTGATTTAGAAAAAGCAGGTCAAACGATTAGTGCAACTATTACAGGTAGAAAAGCATTTGTCGAGGAGTATGTAGAAGAACCAAAAGCAGAAGAAAAAGGAGATACTGCTGGGACAACTACCGATACGAAAACACCTGAAAAAGCAAGCGACGGTGGCGATAGTGTAGCAAATCAGAAAGCAAACGAGCAACCGGCACCATCTGGAATTGTGGCTCCTATTTCAAATAAGAAAACTGAAAAAGCATCAGGAAATCAAACACTTCCAAATACCGGTCAAGAAGCCCTAGGCTCACTTCTTATTAGCTTGGGTGGCTTAGTTTCACTCGGAATGGCTGTCTCAATGAGACGTAAGGAAGGGGAATAGGAATCAAGCATAAAAACGACAAACTTTCGAAGTATGTTCTAGGAGCGCTTCTTTTAGAGACTATCATGAGAGGAATACATAAAAACAATTGTCTTTCATCTTAGAGTAGGTTCTGCTTTTTGTAAAAATTTGAAAAAAACTTATATAACCTTGCTCTTGCAATCTGCTCTCTTCTGGGTTACAATAGAGAGGCAGACTTCCCTTAGTTAAATGGATATAACAAATTCCTCCTAAGAATTAGTTGCAGGTTCGATTCCTGCAGGGGAGATATTTAAAATTATAAAAACCCTTGAAATATCAATGTTTTCAAGGGTTTTGTTTTGTCTAAAATATGACTAGGAGGCAAAATGAGGCAAACTATGATTCCCTTACTTCACCTCACCTGCACCCCATAAATAGTCTGTTTTCTGTTTATAAGATAAGCTATGGCAAGTACAGGAATAGCATAGGGCAGGATATTAGCACCGAATACTTCATAACTAATGAAGAGAGGAGCCAGTAAGGTATTGGTGGCTGTTCCAAATACGGCACAATACCCAAGGGCTGCAACAAGTTCAGTTGGTAGACCTAGTAATCCTGCTAAAACAGCCCCAGAACTAGCTCCAATCGCAAAGAGGGGAGTAACTTCGCCTCCTTGAAAACCTGCAGCCAAACAAAGGCAGGTTAGTAGGAGTTTCAGTAGCCAATCGTAAGCAAACACCTGTTCCCCAGCTAGACTGGCATCAATCAAATTGGTCCCCAAACCAGCATAACGACCTTGATGGAAGAAAAATAGTAGAACGGTCAGTCCAACTCCCATAATAGCTATTTTAATGTAAGGATTTGGAAGCCATCGAGTTGAGATGTTTTTTGCTTGTGCCAAAAACCAGGCAAATAGATTGCCGATGAAACCGAAGCATAGGGCTATCAGAAGTAATTTGAAACTATCTGTAAACTGGAATGAGGTAGTCACGATGGCGTGCGAAAATTTTTCTAATCCCAATAAATGAGAAGTAGTAGAAGCTGTGAAAGCGGCAACTAGACAATAGGGGAGACTTGTCCAAGAATATTGGCCAACGACTAAAACCTCAATGGCAAAGAAACTAGCAGCCAATGGTGTTTGAAAGAGTCCCGCAAAACCTGCGGCCATACCAATCTTTGTTACCATGTCTTTGGGCAAGTCTGTGAAACCTTGTTTTTGTAACCAGTGTGAAAGACTGGCTCCAAGTTGGACAGCTACCCCCTCGCGACCAACGGAAGCACCAAAAAGATGACTGAGCCAAGTTGTAGAGATGATGAGCGGAATGAGAACTGGAGAAATGTGCACATTCTCACCTTGTCCAGCTTTGAAGACTAAGCCCATGCCTGTTTGGACTTCCCTTCCCCATTTTTGATAAATGAAAACAATCACCACCCCTGCCAGTGGCAGAAAGAGGATTAGAGATGTAAAATATTCAGATTGTAAGTCTCCAACTCCTAGTAGAATTTTCCCAAAAAGTGTGGCTATAATCCCTGCACCAACTCCAATTAAGCTGGAAAAGAAAAGGAGTTGGATGGCTTGTTTCATCTTATTGCTCATGATTCGCTAACTTGGAAGATTGATAGGCTCTTGATTGGGTCATAATATCGCTAAAGGTTGCTTGAATGGCAGAGCGGTAATCATCCTTTTGAACTAATTTTCCAACTCTTTCAAGGACAGCATTTTCTCGGCTGGTATCCAAAACAGGCTTACCTGTTGCACGCTTATAGGCTGTAACTTGGTCGACCAACTCCATTCGTTTTTCAAGTAGTTCAACTAATTGGCTATCAATCGTGTTAATCTGTTCGCGGATGCAATCCAAATTCATCTTATAAACCTCCGTATATTGTTTCAGTTGTTTTTTAGTATAGCAAAAAACAAGGCAGAATACTAGCCTTGTTTGAGGAAGTTACCAACTTGCTTTTTTTACCCCAGGAAGTTGACCAAGATGGGCTAATTCACGGAAGGTAATCCGACTCACACCGAATTTTCGCATATAAGCGTGCGGACGGCCATCGGTCCTGTCGCGGTATTTCAGTCGATTTGGATTTGAGTCGCGAGGCAATTTTCGAAGTGCTTGATAGTCACCTTTTTCTTTGAGACTTTTACGTAAATCCGCATAGCGCTCAATTAACTCCAACTGTCTCTGATAGCGTGCCATTTTTGATTTTTTAGCCATAAAATTCTCCTTATTTAAAAAAACTTAACCGGTTAATTATATATCAAAAAAATAAAGATTGCAAACAATAGGTGTACAATCTTAATAAATGGCTAAAAGAAAACAGACTAGACCTATTGATATGCCAGTCTGTTTGTCAGTTAATTCATTGTATCTAATTTTGCAGCAAGGTCAGTTGCAAATTGCTCAAGGTTAACAATATCCTCATCTTCAGCAGCCAGGTCCACCTTGACATTTTCAGCACCTTTAGTTGCTCCACGTGAACCCAACATGACATCAAAGTCATCTACTGCACTACAGAAGTCATCATAGAAGGTATCACCAGAACCGCAAACACCGTAGACCTTACCAGTCAAATCTAAGTCAGCTAGGTCAGCATAGAAATCCACAATTTCATCTGGAAGCTCACCGTCTCCACCGTAAGAATAAGTGTAGCTGGCAACGACAATGAGGTCTGCATCCAAGATTTCTTCTGTCTCAATGGTCGTACATTCGTGAACCTGTACTTCCAAACCTAACTCTTCTAGCTTACTGGCGACAATGTCAGCAATTTCTTCTGTGTTACCAGTCATACTAGCGTAAACTATTTTTGCTAGTGCCATAATTTCCTCCAAATTACATAGTAATTTCATTATATCACACTCCTATCATTTTCAAAAGGGGAAGTTTGTGCTAAAATGATGAAAAGGAGTTGCTATGACTATTTATAATACTATTATCGAAAAAATTCACGAATACGACACCATTATCATTCATCGCCACCAACGACCAGATCCGGATGCCATTGGTAGTCAGGTGGGTTTGCAGAAGCTCTTGCAGAAGAATTTTCCTGAAAAAACCATCAAGGTAACCGGTTTTGAGGAACCGAACCTTGCTTGGATGGCGGGGATGGATGTGGTTGCGGATCAAGACTATCAAGGAGCCTTGGTTATCGTGACAGATACTGCCAATACGGCACGTGTGGATGATGACCGCTATACTCAAGGAGATTTCTTGATTAAAATCGATCATCACCCCAATGAAGAGCCTTATGGTGACTTGCTTTGGGTCAATACGGAAGCTAGTTCTTGCAGTGAAATGATTGCAGAATTGGCCCTTCAAAGCCAACTGGAACTAGACGGAGAAACTGCCCGTCTACTCTATGCAGGAATTGTGGGCGATACAGGCCGCTTTCTCTATCCGGCAACCAGCTCACGCACCTTTGAGATTGTTGCTCGTCTCCGCCAAGAAGATTTTGACTTTGCAAGAATGTCTCGCCAGATGGATACCATTGATTTCAAGATTGCCAAGTTGACAGGTTACGTCTACGACAACTTGGAAGTGGATGAACATGGTGCGGCACGTGTCGTCTTGACACAGGATATTCTCAAAAAATACGGGGTGACCGATGCGGACACTTCCTTTATCGTAGGTGCACCAGGACGGATTGGGACGGTTCAATCTTGGGGGATTTTTGTGGAACAAACTGACGGAAACTATCGCGTACGACTACGCAGTAAGTATATTCCAATCAACGAGATTGCCAAGCGCCACGATGGCGGAGGCCACCCACTAGCAAGTGGTGCGAACTCTTATTCACTCTCCGAAAATGAGAACATATACCAAGAAATACAAGAGGTAGTGAGGAATGCAAGCAAGTAGTCGCTCCCTTCGTCTTATGGGAACCATCATTGATACTAAAATATGGCATCCCCAGGCAGAACCGATTTTGGATCAGGTAGAAGAGCTTCTCTATCTCTACAAGGATCGGTTTTCTGCCAATGATTTGACTTCTGAATTGATGGAGGTCAACCTTAATGCAGGTGTTCAGGCGGTTCCTGTTGCAGAAGACCTGTATGAATTAATCAAATTGGGAAAAGAACACAGTCTGGCTCAGGGATCTTTTTTGAATATTACCATTGGTCCCCTTGTACAAAGCTGGCGGATTGGATTTAGCGATGCCAAACTTCCAACTCAAGAAATGATCAGTGAAAAACTCCAACTCATCAATCCAAGGGACATTGAATTAGATGATGAGGAGCAGACAGTCTATTTGAGAAAAGAAGGTATGGCGATTGATCTGGGTGCTCTGGCAAAAGGGTATGTGGCAGATAAGATTGTTGACTTTTTGAAAAGAATAGGTGTGGAAGCTGGACTGATTAACCTGGGAGGCAATGTTCTGACCTTTGGTCAAGCTCCCCACAATCAAGATGGTTTCTGGCGAATTGGGATTCAGGATCCTCAGAAACCACGTGGTGAAAATGCCCTCGTCCTCAACATAGGAGAAGAATCTGTAGTCACCTCTGGTATTTACGAAAGAACCCTTACCGTGAATGGAAAGACCTATCATCATATTTTGAGTCCTGAGACCGGCTATCCAATCGAGTCGCAACTGGCTAGTTTGACCATTGTGTCCAAACAATCCGTTGATGGTGAGATTTGGACGACCCGACTGTTTGGTCAAGAGTTGCCTCGGATTTATAAGATAGTAGAAGAAACTGATGGTATCGAGGCGGTCTTGATGGGGCTGGATGGTAGGATTCTTGTGACTTCGGGACTTGCTGAAAAAGTTCTTGCTGGTAAAGAAAGGATTTCTGATAGCTTGGGCAGTCCGTCAAGAGGCGGATTTGGCGCCAGAGTAACTTCTGACCTTGCTTCGGGTGCTTCCGTACTTTAACTTGAAAAAATATTAAAAAAATAGGTAAAAAGACTTGCCATAAGAACAAAGTTTTGGTAAACTTAAATGGTTATAATCTATGGCTCGGAAAGAGTCCATGGCAGAAAGGAATTTTTAAAATGAAAAAAGATATCCATCCAGAATATCGCACTGTTGTCTTCATGGACACAACTACTGGCTACAAGTTCCTTAGCGGTTCAACTAAGAAATCTAACGAAACAGTTGAATTCGAAGGTGAAACTTACCCATTGATCCGTGTGGAAATTTCATCGGACTCACACCCATTCTATACTGGACGTCAAAAGTTCACTCAAGCAGATGGACGTGTGGACAAGTTCAACAAAAAATACGGTCTCAAATAATCAGCGTTATAAAACCGTTGAAAACGTTGATTTTAAGCCATTCCCGAGCCATGGGAATGGTTTTCTTTTTGAAATGGTAACGGAAATGGTAACGGCTGGGCGTTACATTCCCAAAAATTGGGCGAACTTTTCAGCCGTTTTTTCTTTGCCTCTAGAAATTGGAGAGGGCTTTTTGGGTGTGTGATTGCCAAAATGATTGCCATTGGTTTACATACTCATGAATTGAGCAAACTTAAGGGGTGTGTGAAGGTAAAGCATTATATTTCAGCTTGTTCGAAGGTATGAAGATATACGTATTTTATGATTTGTGCACTAGTAATACTCTTCGAAAATCAAAATTATCCGTTGTCAACTTGCCTTGATGAGTGAAAAGCTCCAGTGGAGGTTTTCAGCCTGTTACCTTGAAATAAGAAAGTAACAGAGTTCTATCTTCAACTTCGTTTCCTAGGCTACTTTTGATTTTCGTTGAGTATAAATCGTATCCCCTCAGATGTAACTAGATTTTTAGTTTCAATGAGAGATGATTTTTGCTATAATGGAACGAGTAAGAATTTGAAGTGAAAGTATGAGGAAATTGATGAAAAATAGAGGCACAATTGATAGTCGAGTAGACTACTCACTTATTTTACCGGTCTTTTTTTTATTAGTTGTGGGGATTATTTCTCTCTACATTGCGGTTAGTCAAGATTATCCGGACAATGTTGTACAGATGGTTGGTCAACAAATTGCTTGGATAGGAATTGGAACAGTGGCAGCTTTTTTGGTCATGTTCTTTTCCACTAAGTTTCTGTGGCAAATCACACCTTACTTGTACGTACTTGGGCTAGGACTTATGGTATTGCCTTTGTTTTTCTACAGTCCAGACTTAGTAGCGTCAACGGGAGCAAAAAACTGGGTAACGATTGGTGGAATGACTCTTTTCCAACCATCCGAATTTATGAAAATAGCCTACATCATTATGTTGTCAAGGGTGATTGTTACCTTTCATAAATATTATCCAAATCGAAAAATTCGTGAGGATTTTATGTTGATTGGTTATATGACACTGTTTACTATCCCTGTCCTGATTTTGTTGGCCTTACAGAAAGATTTAGGAACTTCCTTAGTATTTGTAGCAATCTTTAGCGGAATGCTTCTATTATCAGGAGTTTCTTGGAAAATTCTATTACCGACTGCCTTAACGGGGATTGTTTTGGTTGGTGGATTTATGCTGATTTTTATTTCTCCTGGTGGAACAACATTCCTCCACAATTTGGGGATGGATACTTATAAAATCAATCGTATTGCAGCCTGGCTTGATCCTTTTAAAAATGCCCAATCAACGACCTACCAGCAAGCTCAAAGTTTGATAGCTATCGGAAGTGGTGGCTTAAAAGGACTAGGTTTCAATAAAACAAATCTTCTTATACCTGTTCGAGAAAGTGATATGATTTTTACGGTGATTGGAGAGGATTTTGGTTTTATTGGAGGGACGGTATTGATTGGACTATACTTGTTGCTCATTTATCGAATGCTGCGGGTAACGTTGAAGTCAAACAATCGATACTACACTTACATATCAACTGGCTATATCATGATGCTGTTGTTCCATGTGTTTGAAAATGTTGGCGCGGCAACTGGTTTGTTACCTCTAACAGGTATTCCTTTGCCGTTTATCTCCCAAGGTGGTTCGTCCATGGTTTCAAATTTGATTGGTGTTGGTCTAGTGCTGTCAATGGGGTATCAGTCACGACTAGCTGATGAGAAGGAAATAAATCGATCACGTCGCCATAGAAAAATTACGATAAAACGTTAGAAAGTTGGTTTATATGACAAGAGTTGCGGTTGTTTTAGCCGATGGTTTTGAAGAAATCGAAGCATTGGCCCCTGTAGATGTATTTCGTCGAGCTCATTTTGACTGTCAGATTGTTGGTTTAGATAGTCATGAAGTGGAGGGGTCGCACGGTATTCGTGTTCAAACTGACCAAGTCTTTGATGGAGACCTGTCTTCCTTTGATCTGATTGTTTTACCAGGAGGAATGCCAGGTTCTGTCCACCTTAGAGATTCAGAGTCACTGATTACGGAATTGCAAAGAGCGGTTGCATCAGGAAAATCAGTAGCAGCAATTTGTGCGGCACCAATTGTTCTGGATAAGGCTGGTTTGTTAGATAGTCGTCACTATACATGTTTCCCAGGGAAAGAAAAAGACATTCCGTCAGGTATCCATCTGGAAGAGGATGTGGTCGTTGATGGTCCAATTATCACTAGCCGAGGCGCTGGAACAAGTTTGGATTTCGCCTATAAATTGGTTGATTTATTTGGTGGAGATGGGGAAAGCCTAGCTCAAACAATGGTTTATCATAGTTAAAGTAATGAAGAAGATGGAGCTAATGTTTCCTCTTCTTTTTTCTATCAAAATATTAGAAAATATGGTATAATAAAGGGTATTCGTTAGAATGATTTTTGCTCTAAAAATATGTCTCGCTTTTATCCAGATGGATTGGCTTTTCTATTTTTAAGGAGCAACAAATAGAAAATAAGGAAAAGAAATGACAGAAGAAATCAAAGATTTACAAGAGAAGGCTCAAGAATATGATGCCAGTCAGATTCAAGTATTGGAAGGTCTTGAAGCTGTTCGAATGCGTCCAGGGATGTATATCGGCTCAACATCTAAAGAAGGTCTCCATCACTTGGTTTGGGAAATTGTCGACAACTCAATCGATGAGGCGCTGGCTGGTTTTGCGGATAAAATTGAAGTTTATATTGAGCCAGATAACTCCATCACGGTTATTGATAATGGACGTGGTATTCCGGTAGATATTCAGGAAAAAACTGGTCGTCCAGCGGTAGAAACTGTCTTTACAGTGCTCCATGCAGGTGGTAAATTTGGCGGAGGCGGTTATAAGGTCTCAGGGGGATTGCACGGCGTAGGTTCATCAGTCGTAAACGCCCTATCTACTCAGCTAGACGTTCATGTCTACAAAAATGGTCAGGTCTATTTCCAAGAGTATAAACGAGGTGAAGTCGTTGCAGATTTGGAGGTTGTTGGAGAAACAGACCGTTCTGGTACAACTGTACATTTTACACCTGACCCAGAAATTTTTACTGAGACGACTGAGTTCGACTTTGCAAAATTAAATAAGCGGATTCAAGAATTGGCCTTCCTAAATCGTGGTTTAAATCTCTCTATTACGGACAAACGTGAGGGAGTAGAGCAAACAAAGGAATATCACTACGAAGGTGGTATTGCTTCCTACGTTGAGTATCTTAATGAGAACAAGGATGTCATTTTTGAGACCCCTATCTATACAGAAGGTGAAATGGATGATATTACCGTTGAGGTTGCCATGCAATATACAACGAGTTATCATGAAAACGTAGTTAGTTTTGCCAACAATATTCACACGCATGAAGGTGGTACCCATGAGCAAGGATTCCGTACAGCTCTGACACGTGTTATCAACGATTACGCCAAGAAAAATAAAATTCTCAAAGAAAATGAGGATAATTTGACTGGTGAGGATGTGCGTGAAGGCTTGACAGCGGTCATTTCTGTTAAGCACCCAGGGCCTCAATTTGAGGGACAAACTAAGACAAAACTTGGGAATAGTGAAGTGGTCAAAATTACCAACCGCCTTTTCTCTGATGCCTTTGCAGAATTTCTTTTGGAAAATCCACAGATTGCTAGACGGATTGTTGAAAAAGGGATCTTGGCAAGCAAGGCTCGTATTGCTGCTAAGCGTGCGCGTGAGGTAACTCGTAAGAAATCGGGTCTTGAGATCTCAAACCTCCCAGGTAAGTTAGCGGACTGTTCCTCAAATGATGCAACGAAGACAGAGCTTTTCATCGTTGAGGGGGACTCAGCCGGTGGTTCAGCTAAATCCGGTCGCGACCGTGAATTTCAGGCTATTTTACCGATTCGTGGTAAGATTTTGAACGTAGAAAAAGCCAGCATGGACAAGATTTTGGCCAACGAAGAAATCCGTAGTCTATTTACAGCTATGGGAACTGGCTTTGGTGCTGATTTCGACGTTAGCAAGGCACGTTATCAAAAATTAGTCATTATGACAGATGCCGATGTCGATGGTGCCCATATTCGGACACTCCTTCTGACATTATTTTACCGCTACATGCGTCCTGTTGTAGAAGCGGGATACGTATATATCGCTCAACCACCTATTTACGGTATCAAGGTTGGAAGTGAGATAAAAGAATATATTCAACCTGGGGTTAATCAAGAGCAAGAATTGCAAGATGCCTTAGAAAGACATAGTACGGGACGGTCCAAGCCAACGATTCAACGTTACAAAGGTTTGGGAGAAATGGATGATCATCAGTTGTGGGAAACTACGATGAATCCTGAAAATCGTCTCATGGCACGCGTTTCAGTTGATGATGCGGCAGAAGCCGATAAGATTTTTGACATGCTAATGGGGGATAAGGTTGAACCTCGTCGAGAGTTTATCGAGGAAAATGCTGTTTATTCAACATTGGATGTCTAAAAACTAAAAAAACAAGTGCATATACTAGAGATTTATGGTATAATTAAGCGATATTTTCTAGTAATTACTATGAGCTAAGGAGATTTACATGCCTACAGGAACAATCATCTTAATCGTTTCGATTGTTATTATTTTAATCATTGCCTATGTAGCTTGCCTGATTGTTCGTAAACGAAATGACAACCTTTTGGTTGCATTGGAAGAACGTAAGGAAGAGCTATTTAACCTTCCAGTTAATGAAGAAGTCGAAGCTGTCAAAGCACTTCATTTGATTGGTCAAAGTCAGGTGTCATTCCGTGAATGGAATCAAAAATGGGTTGATTTGTCGCTCAATTCATTTGCCGACATTGAAAATCATATCTTTGAGGCAGAAGGCTATAACAATGCCTTTCGCTTTGTGAGTGCAAAGAATGCTATCGACAGTATCGAAAGCCAAATTGATTTAATTGAAGAAGACATCGCCTCTATCCGTCATGGTTTGATGGAGTTGAAGGAGCAAGAAGAGAAAAACTCTGGTCGCGTAAAACATGCGTTAAACTTGTTCGATAGTTTACAGGAAGCTGTTCGTGAAAATCCAGATAGCTACGGTGAGACACTACCAGAACTTGAGAAACAATTGAAAAATATTGAAGTTGAGTTTTCTGAATTTGTGATGCTCAATTCCTCAGGTGACCCGATTGAAGCTTCTGAAATCCTTGATAAGACTGAAGAGCATATGATTGCTCTCAATCAAATCATGGATCGCATTCCAAGTTTGATTGAGAAGGTGACCAAAGATTTTCCAGACCAGTTGGAAGATTTGGAGTCGGGCTATCGTAAACTGGTTGAGCAGAATTATTTGTTCACAGAAGCTAACATCGAGTCACAGTTCCAAAATATTCGCGTTTCAATTCGTGAAAATACTGCTTTGATTGTTTCCTTTGATTTGGATGCCGCAGAAGCTGAAAATGAGGGAATTCAAGCAAAAATTGATCATTTGTATAAAGTCTTCAATCGTGAAATCGAAGCGAATAAGGAAGCTGTTAAGATTAGTAAAAACTTGCCAAAATTCTTGGAGCATGTTGTCCAAAATACACAGCTCTTGGATGAGGAAAGCCAACGCCTAAATGCAACTTACTTGCTGGCAGATAGCAAACTTTCACGTATCAATCAGCTTAAAGCTCGTTTGGAATCGATTGAAATTGTTGTTACAGAAAGTGTGGAAGACATTGAAAATCCACAAGTTGCATATTCTATTTTGGAAGAGCGTTTGGATCATTCATTGGCAAGCTTGAAAGAAATCGAAGAGGAGCAGCTTGTTTTAGCTGACTATCTGAAATCACAAGAATTGTCAGAGAACACAGCGCGTAAGAAAGCTACACTTTATATCAACAAATTGCATACCCTTAAGCGTTATATGGAAAAACGCAACCTTCCAGGAATTCCAGCTGAATTTTTAACAAACTTCTTTAGAACGAGCGATCATGTGGAAGCCTTGATTGCCGAGTTAGACTATAAACGAATCAATATCGAAGTTGTTAACCGTTTGTTGGAAAATGCAACGTATGATATGAATCAATTGGAAGAGTTAGCGTATTTGATTGTGCAAAATGCGACTTTAACAGAGCAGTTGCTACAATACTCTAACCGTTATCGTTCATTCGATGAAAGTGTGCAAAAAGCATTTAACCGTTCATTATCAATTTTTGAAAAGGATTTTGATTACCAAGCAGCATTTGAAGAAATTTCATTTGCTTTGGAAACAGTTGAACCTGGTGTAACAGAGCGTTTTGTACGTTCATACGAAAAAACTCGCGAAGCCATTCGCTACTAGATAAAAAGCCATTTGGCTTTTTATTTTTATACTTTGAAAGGAATATTGGAGATGACAACTGGATTATTAGTTATGGATGTTGATTCAACATTAATTTTGGAAGAAGGAATAGATTTACTTGGAGAAGAGGCCGGTTTAGGAGAGCAAGTTGCAGCAATTACCGAACGTGCTATGCGTGGGGAATTGGATTTTGAAGAAGCCTTACGTGAACGTGTGGCGTTGTTAAAGGGACTGCCTGTTTCTGTGTTTGATCGAATTATCAAAAAAATCCACTTTACGCCTGGAGCAGCAGAGTTAGTCTCAGAATTAAAAGTGCGGGGCTACAAGGTAGCAGTCGTTTCAGGCGGGTTTCATGAAACAGTTGATCGACTAGCTGCACAGTTAGAGTTAGACTATGTTCGGGCTAATCGATTAGAAGTAGTAGATGGAGTATTGACGGGACAAGTATTGGGTGAAATTGTAACGAAAGATACTAAAAAAGCATGTTTAGAAGAATGGGCGACAGAAAATGGGCTGAGTCTATCTCAAACGATTGCCATGGGGGATGGAGCAAATGATTTACCAATGATTCAACGATCGGGAATTGGAGTAGCTTTCTGTGCAAAACCGATTGTCCAAGAACAGGCGCCCTACCAAATAAATGAAAAAAATCTCTATAAACTAATAGAGATTTTAGATAGTAAATAATGGGAGCGGGAAAGAACTCGACTGGTCAAAAAAAGAGTTCGTCTTCCCGCCCCCGCACAGTTGATTAGGTCAGATTTGGAGTGTAAAACACGAACAAATCTGCCAATCAACCACTGCGCTGAGATGTTGACACGAACCCTGAGAAGCGAAGTTGGTCTTTTTGCCCAGCCTCTTTATTCTGTTGTCAGTAAAATCCTTTTCAAATCTTGGACGGTTTCGACTATCATGGTGGCCCCAGCCTTTTCAAATTCCTGTTTGTTCCCATAGCCGTAAAGAACACCGATGGCGGGAAGTTGGTGTTTGCGTGCTCCTTCAATATCATGTTCTCTATCTCCAATCATCACAGCATGGTTTGGAAATGCTTCTAATTGATTTATAGCATAGCTGATGACGTCCGCCTTACTGATGCGACTACTATCCAGACTAGCACCGGCAATGACATCAAAGTAGTGAGCGATACCAAAATGTTCTAGGATCTGTTTGGCAAATATTTCTGGCTTTGAGGTAGCAATTACTAGTGTTTTTCCAGCTGTTCTCAATTCTTCAAGCAGAGGGATGATTCCAGGATAGAGTTGATTTTCAAACATTCCTTTTTCTTTAAAATAGACACGGAAAGCATCAACTGCACTTTGTGTATCTTCAGGGCTGAGTTGGTAGAATCGTGAAAAAGATTCATAGAGTGGCGGGCCGATGAATCGGTTTAAATTGGCTGTATCTGGTTCTTCGATTCCCATTTTTTCTAGTGCGTAGGCGACGGAGTTTAAGATTCCTTGTCCAGAATCAGTAAGTGTTCCATCTAAGTCAAATAATATAGTTTGATACATACTTATCTCCTTTCTTTCAGTATAACACAGACGATGAAAAACAGAAAAGATTTATTGAAAGCTGAATAGTAGTGTGATATACTAATAATATAAAGGAGGTTAGTATCATGCATATTCTCATTGCTCCGGATTCATTTAAAGAGTCTCTTTCAGCTACAAAGGTTGCTGAAGCGATTAAAAAAGGATTTTCTAAGGTTTATCCACAAGCAGGGTATGACTTAATTCCCCTAGGAGATGGTGGCGAAGGGACAGTTGAGAGTCTAATGCAGGCCTTATCCTTGGATGTAACCCAGACTTGGGTGACAGGTCCATTTGGAGATAAAATTAAGGTTTCCTATGCGGTTAAAGATGATCTTGCGGTTTTTGAAATGGCTAAGATTGTAGGGCTGGCAAGTATCCCGCATGGAAAAAGGAGTCCTCTCTTTATTAAGACACAAGGGGTTGGGGAGCTGATTGTAGAGCTCGTTCAAAATGGTGTTAAACGAATATTTATAGGAGTAGGTGGCTCTGCTAGTCATGATGGTGGTATCGGAATGGCGGCAGGTTTAGGAGTGAAATTTTATAATCGAGAGGGAAAAGAAGTAGAGGCAATTGGAGCTCATATCGGGGAGATTGTCAGTTTTTCCACAGAGGATATGTTGGTAGATTTATCTCAGGTCAGTATTGATTTGGTAACGGATGTGGAGAATCCGCTTTGTGGACCAGCGGGAGCCACATTTGTTTTTGCAGGTCAGAAAGGTCTTTCCTCTGCTGAATTTGAACCAGTAGACAAGAAAATGGAGTCCTTTTATAAATTAGTTAATCCAATGCTACTCGATTTAGCAGGAGCGGGTGCTGGAGGAGGTATGGCAGCAGGTTTAGTCCAATTTGCTGGTGCTCGCATTCAAAAAGGCATCGACTTTGTCTTGGACCAGTTGGATTTTGATCATCGCGTCGCCAAAGCGGATCTGGTTGTGATCGGAGAAGGGCGGATGGATGCCCAAAGCTTATCAGGGAAGACTCCGATAGGAGTAGCTAGACGTACGCCGACTGGGATTCCCATCATTGCAATTTGTGGTAGCCTCAAAGACGATCTTCCCGAGTTTCCTTTTGAAAATATCTGCGCCGCTTTTCCGATCATTGCAAGCGTTGAAAGTTTGGAGGACACGCTTCAAAAAGCAGAAAAAAACCTGGTCCGCACGGCAGAACAGGTGGCAAGAATTCTTCAGTTAGGAGGCCAACAAAGATGGAATTAGTGAAATATGTGGCTATTATCTTATTTATTTTTATTTGTCTTGCAAAGCTAGTATTCGTTTTGAGACTTTCCGAAAAAGAAAGAGGAATGGAAACGAATGTAATAAAGGCAAATGGAGCAATGTTCTTTTTCAATGAAAAAAATGAAAGAGGCAGATTGCTAGGAATCCTTTGTCTAACCTGTATTATTTTTACTTTAATATTTATACTGCTTTATTGATAAATCAGTCTAACCAAATAATTTTTTCCAGAAGGAAGATTTTGCATCTTCCTTTTTTTCTTCTGGCTTTGAGATAAGATTTGGAAATATGGATTCTAAGCTAACTTTTTCATTATCCACAGCGTGATTTGTGTGAAAGACAAGTGCGTAGGGAGACTGTCCTATTTTTTCATCGATGATAGCGGTAGTAATGCCGAAGTTCTGAGCAATTTTTAGTAGTGAAATTTGTTGCTTGTCAGACAGGGCTGGCGAGAGTTTGAGGAATAGAGGAGAGTAGCTGTTTGCTAGTTTTTGGCAAATTGTATCGAACTTATTTCCGACGACTTCACTACTCAAATCGTCAAAGGAAACGAGCAGGACAACCCGTTCGCGATAGGTTCCCATGTATAGACGTTGTTCATCTGGATTGAATCGTGTTTCGCCAGAGGCTTTCTGTAGTATGGTAGTATTTAAATCGTTCATGGTTTCAGTATAACATACTCAGTTAACTTTGAAAAGGAAGGCGTTTACATTATTTCTTTCAGTAAAATAACCTGTTTTTTCTTGAAAAATCCCTTCTTTTAGGGTATGATAGCTATGTAACAATTTTAAACTCAAAGGAGAGTAATATAATGTCAATTATTACTGATGTTTACGCTCGCGAAGTCCTTGACTCACGCGGTAACCCTACACTTGAAGTTGAAGTTTATACTGAATCAGGTGCTTTCGGACGTGGTATGGTTCCTTCAGGAGCTTCTACTGGTGAGCACGAAGCAGTTGAGCTTCGCGACGGTGACAAATCTCGTTACCTTGGTCTTGGTACTCAAAAAGCTGTTGACAACGTGAACAACGTGATTGCTGACGCTATCATCGGTTTTGACGTTCGTGATCAACAAGCTATCGACCGCGCTATGATCGCTCTTGACGGTACTCCTAACAAAGGTAAATTGGGTGCAAACGCAATCCTCGGTGTTTCTATCGCTGTTGCGCGTGCTGCTGCTGACTACCTTGAAGTGCCACTTTACACTTACCTTGGTGGATTCAACACTAAAGTATTGCCAACTCCAATGATGAACATCATCAACGGTGGTTCTCACTCAGACGCTCCAATCGCTTTCCAAGAATTCATGATCTTGCCAGTTGGCGCTCCTTCATTCAAAGAAGGTCTTCGTTGGGGTGCTGAAGTATTCCACGCTTTGAAGAAAATCTTGAAAGCTCGTGGTTTGGTAACAGCTGTTGGTGACGAAGGTGGTTTCGCTCCTAAGTTCGAAGGAACTGAAGACGGTGTTGAAACAATCATCGAAGCTATCGAAGCTGCTGGTTACGAAGCTGGCGAAAACGGCATCATGATCGGTTTCGACTGTGCGTCATCTGAATTCTACGACAAAGAGCGTAAAGTTTACGACTACACTAAATTCGAAGGTGAAGGCGCTGCTGTTCGTACATCTGCAGAACAAATCGACTACCTTGAAGAATTGGTTAACAAATATCCAATCATCACTATCGAAGATGGTATGGATGAAAACGACTGGGATGGCTGGAAAGCTCTTACTGAGCGTCTTGGCAAACGCGTTCAATTGGTTGGTGACGACTTCTTCGTAACAAACACTGACTACCTTGCACGTGGTATCAAAGAAGGTGCTGCTAACTCAATCCTTATCAAAGTTAACCAAATCGGTACTCTTACTGAAACATTTGAAGCTATCGAAATGGCTAAAGAAGCTGGTTACACTGCAGTTGTATCACACCGTTCAGGTGAAACTGAAGATTCAACAATCGCTGACATCGCAGTTGCAACTAACGCTGGCCAAATCAAGACTGGTTCATTGTCACGTACAGACCGTATCGCTAAATACAACCAATTGCTTCGTATTGAAGATCAACTTGGTGAAGTTGCAGTCTACAAAGGCTTGAACTCATTCTACAACTTGAAAAAATAAATTAGTACAGTGTACTAATTTATCCCCGAGCTAGAATAGCGAGGGCTATAGTAAGAACAAGTCTGAAGATTTTCGGACTTGTTTTTCTATGTACAGTGTACTAATTTATCCCCGAGTTAGAATAACGAGGGTTATAGTAAAAACAAGTCCGAAGATTTTCGGACTTGTTTTTCTATGTACAGTGTGCTAATTTATTTTCGGGCTAACAAAGTGAGGGATTAGTAAAACTCTCTAGGTTTTCCTAGGGAATTTTCTTTGCCTTGATATTGATAAAATGGTATTCTAAAAAGGCAGATCAACTTAAGTATTCTCATATTGAAAAGAGATGGAGAGTGGGATGATAGAGTGGATATTTTTTGATTTGGGTTCGACGCTTTTAGATGAAGAGGCTGCTTATGATTATTATATAGACAAGTGTGTGAAGAAGTTAGAGTCTCTGGATATAGAGGTTTCATCAGATTCTTATAAAAAGAAAATGGTGGAGTATGCTCATAAGTCGCTGGATACCATTCGTGCGACCTGGCACTATTTTGCACCGACCGAGCCACGTCCTTTATGGACAAATGAGGGTGTGAGCCTGTATCCTGAAACAATAGATGCTCTAGAGAAGTTATCACAAAACTATCGATTGGGGATTGTTGCCAATCAGTCTAGTAGTATTAGAGAACTGCTTAAAGAGTGGGGAATTGAGTCTTATTTTCAACTCGTTATCCTCTCTGAAGAGGTTGGACTATCTAAACCAGATACAACTATTTTCACACTTGCCTTGCAAAAAGCGAATATCCCTGCCGATAGAGTTGTCTATGTTGGGGATAGGTATGATCATGATATTCTGCCTGCTAAATCTTTGGGAATGTGGACTGTACGGATACTGACAGGTTTTGGAAAGCATGCCAGTGAAAATGAAAAATTGAAGAGTGATTGGGTAATTCCTTCATTGCAAGAGATAACAAATATTTTTGAACAAACAAAAAAACTAGACTGAACATTCTCAGCCTAGTTTTTACATGTATTAGAACAAGCCTTTAACCTTGTCCAAAAGACCGTTTACGCCTTCAGAACCTGACAAGAGCCCCTTTGCTTGTTCAAGGTATTCACCGAATTGGTCCTTGTTTTCTTCGATAAATTGTTTTGCACCATCAAAGTCTTTGTTTGCAATCAATTCTTTTACTTGGTTAAAAAGATCTACTGGATTCATGTTGAAATCACCTCCTATGAGACTATTAAACCAAAACTGGACGGATTTCACAATTGAAACGACTTATAAAAATGTAACGCAAACTGCTTCAGGAACATAGAAATCGTGTGAAAGCTCAGTCAAACAGCCATTTTCGGCATCTCTCTCAAATACAGTTGCATTGTCAGAATCTTGATGGACAACAATCAAATGCTTTTCATCTGGACTTAGAATGAAATCGCGTGGGATTTTACCATTTGTTGGGACGATTTCAACTAATTCTAAGCTGGCATCAGCAAGCGTTTTGTAGACTGCGATAGAGTCGTTTCCGCGGTTGGAGCCATAAATAAATTTACCATCCTTTGTGATGCGAATAGCGGCAGTACCGTTGAAACCAGTATGGTCTTCTGGGAGAGTAGAGACAGTTTGTAGGTGTTCAAATTGTCCCCAGCCGTCGTAGATAAGCACCTCAATAGTTGAATTGAGTTCACAGATGAGATAGGCGATTTTTGCGACAGGATGGAAGACAATGTGACGTGGACCACTTCCTGGCGCAGCCTGATAGGTTGCGATTTTCTCTACTTTTCCTTGGTCAGATACCTTATAGGTTACCACTTGATCACATCCTAAATCACAGGTTACTAAAAATTTATCGGGCGCCAAATCAGAAAAGTGAACATGGGCGGAAGCTTGGTTTTCGTGCGGTCCAGATCCTTCGTGTTGAGCGACATCAGCTAATTCTAGCGAACCATCCGCCAAACGTTTATAAACAAGTAGTTGCCCTTTGTGGAAATTGGAGCCATAAACTAAATCTCTTGCTTCATCTACAGCGACATAGCAAAGTGGTGCGCCCTCTGATACAACATGGTTGAGTAGAGTATAGTCAGCATTAAAGGCAGCGATACCTCCTAGACCATTTTCAGCGCCGACGGAGTATAGATGTCCGACCTTATCAAAGGCAAGGTAGGTAGGGTTAGGTTCTTCAGTGACCAATTCTAGATTGCTAAGTTGTCCTGTTTCAGAGTCAAAATTTGCTTTATAAATTCCTTTTGATTCACGTTTTGTGTAGGTACCGAAATAGATAGTCATAGGATTCTCCTTTTTGGAAATGATTGATAAAATTATACCATGTTTTTCTGAGAAAGTCGTATAAATTCTGTAGTTGATTTTTACAAAAATCCTTTCTCCATGTTACAATAGAAAAAAAGACTAGGAGTGTATTAGATGGAGGATAAGCATCAAAAATTTAGTCTGACTTGGTTTTTCCGCTTGTTTTTGAATAGCCAAGCGGTGACATTTTTATTAGTAACCTTGCTGACTTTTTTGACCATATTTATTTTTAGTAAAATTAGTTTTTTATTCAGACCAATAGGAAGCTTTTTAGAAATTGTATTGTTACCGATGATTTTAACAGGTCTTTTGTATTACCTATTAAATCCGATGGTTGACTGGATGGAAAAGCATAAAATTTCTCGTACAGTTGGTATTTCCATTCTCTTTGTTTTAATCAGTCTTCTCATTATATGGGGACTGGCGGTGGCAATTCCGAGTATTCAAGAGCAAGTGACATCCTTTGCGCAAAATCTTCCTTCGAATATCCAGAAAATCGAAGGGCAAGTGACGAGCTTATTGCAGGACCAAAGATTTGAACAATTTCGTCCTACTGCATTGGAATTGTTAAATAAGGTCAATGATCAGATCGTTGCTTATGCGCAAAAATTTTCAACAAGTGCTGTAAACTGGGCAAGTAATTTGATTTCAACCGCTTCGCAGATTATTGTTGCTATTTTGATTATGCCTTTTATTCTCTTTTATCTGTTACGGGATGGTCAGTATTTGAATAAACACATCACCCAATATCTACCAACCAAGTGGAGAGAACCGATTGGAACAGTACTATCAGATGTGAATGGGCAATTATCAAACTATGTTCGTGGTCAGGTGACCGTTGCGATTATTGTTGCCCTGATGTTCTCAGTGATGTTCTCAATCATTGGTCTTAGCTATCCAATAACCTTGGGGGTGATGGCTGGTTTCCTCAATCTAATTCCGTATTTGGGTTCTTTCTTGGCCATGATTCCAGCTGTTATTTTAGGATTGATTGCTGGTCCAATCATGCTGGTTAAGGTTTTAATTGTTTTTATGGTGGAACAAACTATTGAAGGGCGATTTGTAACTCCCCTAATCATTGGTTCTTCTTTGAATATTCACCCGATTACCATCTTGTTTGTACTCTTAACAGCTGGTCAAATGTATGGAGTTCTTGGGGTGCTTTTAGGGATTCCAATTTATGCATCTATTAAAGTGTTAGTCAAGGCAGTATTTGAGTGGTACAAAGCAAATAGTCATTTATATAATGAAGAAAAGAACGAGGTTTTGAATGAACAATAGTGAAAAAATGTTGGCTTGTTTGGACCAGCAGGATTTAGTCAAGGCAGATAAGTATTTCAGGCGCGCCTTGGTGCAAGATGACAGTGAAACGCTTTTGTCCTTGGCTGCCTATCTGGAAAGTATTGGTTTTTTCCCTCAGGCTGCACAAATTTATGACAAACTCAAGGAAACCTATCCTGAGGTAGTCCTCAATCTGGCTCAGATTGCTTTTGAAGACGGCATGGTCGAAGAAGCGTTTGCTTATTTGGAGGAAATTTCGGAAGACAGTCCAGCCTATGTAGAAGCCTTGTTGGTCAAGGCGGATTTGTATCAGGCAGAAGGCTTGTCTGATGTGGCGCGTGAAAAATTGTTAGAAGCAAGTCACTTATCAGATGAACCCATTATCCTCTTTGGCTTAGCAGAATTGGATATGGAACTGGAATTATTTAAGGAAGCCATTTCCTACTATGCCCAGTTAGACAATCGGGAAATGTACGAATTAACGGGAGTTTCTACCTATCAGCGAATTGGTATTGCCTATGCAAGTTTAGGGAAATTTGAAGCGGCCATTGAATTTTTGGAAAAAGCTGTTGAGTTGGAATACGATGATCAGACGGTCTTTGAATTGGCAGCTCTGCTATTTGAACGAGAAGAATACCAAAAGGCAAATCTCTACTTCAAACAGTTGGATACGATCAATCCTGATTTTGAGGGCTATGAATATGCCTATGCACAGTCGCTTCATGCCGAGCATAAGATTGATGAAGCCTTGGCTATGACACAAAAAGGCTTGGCTAAAAATGACTTTGATGCCAATCTCTTGCTTCAGGCTTCTCAGTATGCTTATGAATTGCATGACGAGGCGGGGGCAGAAGATTATCTTCTACAGGCAAAAGAGGTGGCAGATGATAGTAACGAACTAGCTCTGCGCTTGTCCAATCTGTATCTTGAACAGGAACGATTTGAAGAGGTTGTGGCTTTATTTGATGAAGAGGTTGAGAATGTCTTGGCGCGTTGGAATGTAGCAAAGGCCTATCAGGCATTGGAAAGGGAAGAAGAAGCCCTTGCTTTCTATGAGGAATTAGCTGGGGATTTAGCGGCAAACCCAGAGTTTCTGGCTGATTATGTAGCCCTTTTACGTCAGCTTGGTCGTTTGGATGAGGCAAGAGAGCAGGCAAACCGTTATATCCAATTGGTGCCAGACGATTTAGCCATGCAAGAATTTTTAAATGAAGAGTAGGTTATGCAAGTAAATCGATTATTTCAATACAATACACTCGGTGCCTTGATGGCTGGACTTTACGGTGGTTCATTGACAGTCGGTGAGCTGCTGGAGCATGGTGATTTGGGCTTGGGAACCCTGGATTCTATTGACGGCGAGCTGATTGTTTTGGATGGAAAGGCCTATCAGGCTAAGGGAGCAGGGGAGAAACCAGAAGTGGTTGAAGTTCCTGTTGATATGAAAGTTCCCTATGCAGCGGTCATTTTCCATGAGGCAGAAGTGATTTTCAAACAGCGCTTTGAAATGACCAGCGATGAATTGCATCAGCGAATTGAATCCTATTACGATGGGGAAAATCTTTTTCGCTCCATCAAAATCAAGGGGACTTTCGCTCGGATGCATGTGCGTATGATTCCAAAGTCGGCCTCTGATGTTCGTTTTGCGGAAGTGGCTAGTCGCCAGCCTGAGTATACCGCTGAGAACATTTCAGGTACCATTGTTGGTATTTGGACGCCAGAGATTTTCCATGGTGTCAGTGTGGCTGGCTATCATTTGCATTTTATTTCGGATGATTTGACATTTGGCGGGCATGTCATGGACTATGTTATCTCAGAAGGAATGGTGGAAGTGGGGCCAGTAGATCAACTAGACCAACGTTTTCCTGTTCAAGACCGCCAATATCTTTTCGCTAAGTTCAATGCAAAGGAAGTCAGAGAAGATATTGATAAGGCGGAGTAGGTTTCAATACAGAAAAATCCATGAACTAGATTTTCATGGATTTTATTTTGTCTTCTGTTGGGGTGACACGGAGGGTCTTCTGACCGCGGTAGGTCACAAAACCTGGCTTACCACCTGTTGGCTTATGCAGTTTCTTGGCCTCAATCATATCGACTTGAACCAAGTTAGAATGCCTTGCCTTAGAGAAGTAGGCAGCCAACTCCGCCGCATCTGTCTTGATCTCGTCGCTTGGATCCAAGTTGTCTGTGATGACCACGTGGCTACCAGGAATGTCTTTGGCGTGGAACCAGAGTTCGCCTTTTTTGGCCATTTTGAAGGTCAGCTCATCATTTTGCAGGTTATTTTTTCCTACCAGAATAATGGTCTTCCCGTCCGTCGCCAAGTATCGCTCAGGCTTCTGACGCTTATGGATTTTCTCACGGTGGCGACGCTTGAGGTAACCTGTTTCAATCAATTCCTCACGGATTTCGTCGATCTCTGCCAGACTAGCCTGTTCCAGCATGGTGTTAACGGACTCCAGATAGACGATGGTCGCCTTGGTTTCCTCAATCAAGTTGGTCAGGTGCTTGACCGCCTCCTTGAGTTTCTGGTACTTCTTGAAGTAACGTTGGGCATTTTGGCTAGGAGTCAAAGCCACATCCAACTCAATCTCCAGCTCCTCGCCCGTATAGTAGTTGTCCAAAATCACGCTCGGCTGGTCATTGGGCACCTGATGCAGATAGGTGGTCAAGAGCTCGCCCTTTTGCCGCACCAACTCCGCCGTCTCCGTATCCGCCAATTCCTGCTCTTGCTTGACCAGCTTCTTGCGATTCTTCTCTAACTCACTGGCCACCCGCTTGATTAGCTCATTGGCCTGTTGGACCACCCGATCCCGCTCCGCCTTGTCCTGATAGTAGAAGTCCAGCAGACTGCTCAGGCTCTCAAAGTGTGGCTGGTTTTCAGGGCTATTGGCAAATGGCAGAGCAGCATAGGATTTGTCTGTCAGGATAGGCTGTGTTGCCTGGTCAAAAAAGGCACGGAAGTTCTTGAGGCGGTCTGTCTGCAAATGACTGGCCAGTTCAGAAGCTGTATCCCGACCCAAACCTTGAAAGACCTGTTGGAGATTTTTTGGACTCAGTTCCTGAGTCGATAAGATTTCAAACAATTTCTCATCAGACACCGTATAAGGATTGAGAGAATGTGTTTCCGGTGGACGAATGTAGGTGGAGCCTGGCAAAATGGTTCGGTAGGAATTTTGCGAGAAACCAACATGCTTAATTGCCTCGATAATCTTCTGTTCAGACTTATCCACCAAGATGATATTGCTGTGTTTGCCCATGATTTCCACAATCAAGGTAGCTTGAATATGGTCGCCAATCTCATCCTTGTTGGACACTGAAAATTCTAAGATGCGGTCATTGTCCAACTGACGAATCTCCTCGATAATGGCACCCTGCAAGTATTTCCGCAGAATCATGGTAAAGGTATTGGGCACCTTGGGATTGGTAAAGTCCGACTGAGTCAGCTGAACCCGCCCGAAAACCGAGTGGGCGGACAGGAGCAACTTATGGCTCTGACGGTTGCTGCGGATGTTCAGAACAATTTCCTGCTCAAAGGGCTGGTTGATTTTCTGAATCCGCCCACCTTCTAAATTGGCCCTTAACTCAGCCGTCATGTGATGTAAAAAAAATCCGTCAAAAGACATGTTTTTCCTCTTTCTAATAGCTATAACTCAGTCTAGTATATCATATTTTGATGTTTTTTGATGAGAGTGATACTATGAGAAAAAGTGTAGGACTATAGAGTGATGATGGATGGGGCTGTTTACTTGCAAAAAAGTCGGGGGGGGGGGGGTTTAA
>NZ_ALMY01000041.1 GCF_000440115.1 Streptococcus suis YS56
TATTCCTGTGCTAGGAATAGGTTGAGTTGTAATTTTATATATAATCATTTGGTCTGCTTTTAGAACGAGAGAGTTTCCTATTGACAGTATTACAAGTATTCAAGTATTATAGTAGAGCAATGACAAACTCACACTATGACTTGGATGCGCTTTATAGACATGATGATAAACAAGCCAGCATGATCAACCAAAAATCCATTTATTAAGAGGAGAAATCAGTATATGCATTTTGCTAAAGTTAAACGTTCGTTAAGAAACGATGAGTTCCAGAAAAATGAAAAACGCTATCGATATGGCATTCGGAAGCTAGGTTTAGGTGCTGCTTCAGTAATCCTAGGTGCGTTTTTATTTGCAGGAGTACCTACTGTATCCGCTACGTCATCTGTTTCGTATGAGGTAAATACGGATAGTACAAAAATTGATTATGCCGATGCAGGATATTCTGTAGTTGCTAAGGAGACACCGAAAGATTTTATTGTAAAAGACGAACGTGAAAATTATTTGACTTTGCAGATAATTGCTGAAGTTGTTAGTGATGGAACTGAAAACGGTAAAACAAAGTGGAAAGAATTAGATACTGACTATTATGTGGTATCCGTTAACAGAAACGATAGAAGTCTTTCTCTTTCAGTTTATGATGCAAAAACAAAAGCATTAAAACACAGAACAGATAATATTAAAAATGGTTATTCAGCTACTGTTCGTGGATTTAATAACACTGAAGATATTAAATTAACGGGTGGTATTAATACGCGTGGGGCACTGACGATTGTTATTGAAGGACCGGCAGGCTATGCAAAACGCCTACTTGCTTTATTCGGTCCAGCAGCAGGTGCTGAACCAGCTAATAAGATTAGTACATCAGGTATTTATGTTGTTCCACAAGAAATCTATTATTTCTATGAAAAAGATAGGGAAACTATTGGAAAAAGTTTTTACAATACTGACTTTGATGCGAGCGCGTACGAGCAGATATTACCGAAATATTCACAAACTGGTCTAAGCGGAGATGCCTATACGTTAGGGGATATTTTGGTAAATGGTTATCGAATTACCTATCGTCCAATTGAAACAGGTGTGTTAACTGCAGCTGGTAATTTTAAAAATGACTTTACCAATCCAAATTATCCAGTTGGTGAAACAACAACAGTATCTAGAACTAACTATGATGGTAAAGGTAATGATTTACGTATTGTCTATGATGTAATAGATGCAAGTGGTACAGAGACCGTAAAAGTCTTTTTAGGTAATACTCCTATTCCTTTGAGAAAAGAAGGTACGGATAACCAACCAAGTGATGAGTATGTAGGAACTGTGACATATAGTGGTGCAGGTAGTTTTGCAGAGTTCGTTATTCCTTCTATGGGAAACCGTTTGTTAACAGTTGCGAACAACTATGCTTCCCCAACTACTAAAATGGCGTATTTTTATGAAAAACTCCCTACTGGCTCAGTCATCGTTAACTACGTAGATACCGAAGGTACTAAGATTGGTACAGAGTTCAAAGATACCACTGATGGAGA
>NZ_ALMY01000042.1 GCF_000440115.1 Streptococcus suis YS56
AAAAGGATAGCCAAACTCCTTGTCCCACAAGGGGTTAGCTATCCTTTGCATTTTTTTATGTGATAAAGTCGGGAGGGTGCAGGTATCCAAGTGGATAGCTTGGTTCCGACTGTTGCTAAAAATATTTAAAAACCGAGATTTCTCGGTTTTTTTCTTTAGCTATCATTCTAGTATTTTAGGGGAATGTGATATAATAAAGTATATCACGTATGAGGAGACTCTATGGGGCACAAATATAAAAAATATAAGAAATATGGTAAAAATAATTCAGGACTTGTGGCCCTCCTTGTTTTATTGGCAATCGGTTTTGTCATGAGTTTCTGGTATATCTTATTGCCCATTGGGCTCCTAATTGGATATTTTTACAAGAGAGAGGCTATCCAGCGTTTTTTGAATAGAGATTCTATAAAACGCTTGCAGGTATTAGCGCTATCTATTCGTTCGGGCTATGAAAAGCATCAAGAGCTCTTGGTGGAAAAGGGTGAGGATAAGGTTGTGTTACAGTTGCGAAACAGACTGTTAGGACAATTATTTGAATTAGATCAGCTCTATCAAAAAGTTGGAAAATATCTGAATGGATATGAAAGTAAAGAAGTTGTAGATACCTTGCAACTAAAATATCATTTAAAACTGCCAGAAGCTAAAACAGAAGAAAATACTGACACACAGGTTTCTACTAGTGGTAATGCTGTGATGGATGAACAAGGCATGATAGCGGATTTAGCTCCTGAAATTCTAGAAACCTATTGTAATATTCAAAGAGACAATCTTGTTATTCTTGAAAAGCTGGAAAAGGCGACAGATAAGCGGGAAGAATTGACAGCTATCCATGAGGCCAATATGAGTCGGTTTAACGATATTTTACAGGGCTATTTGAAAATCAAAAAATCACCGAAAGATTATTTCAACGCAGAAGAACGATTGGTGCAGGCAAAATCAGCCATGGAAATTTTTGATAAGGATTTGGATAATACCATCAAACAATTTAACGAAGCGGATATGAAAGATTTTGAAGTCAGTCTGCGTATGATGAAAAGAGAAGAGGAATAGAGAAGATGTCAGGATTTAATTTCGATATTGATCAGATTGCTAATAATAGTTTATCAACCAAAGATAAGACAACAGAGCTTATTCAAGCGACTCCGACTGGAGATAATTCAAAAGTTTCTTTCTTGGAGCAGTTGACACCGGAACAACAAACAGGTATTCGTGCGAAGGCTCCTCAATTGGTGGATAACTTCTTAGCTAATCAAAATGCCCTCTTGGATTTTGGTAAGGAAGCGGTAGAAGAAGTCAATGCCACGGTTAATCACATTTTGTCAGAACAGAAGAAGATTGAAATTCCACAGGTGGATGAGCTTTTGGCCAATACCAACCGTGAATTGAATGGCTTTGTGGCTAAGTATAAGGACATTTCCACAACTGCTGAATTAGAAAAGAAACCAGGTTTCTTCCAACGCCTGTTCAAGCAGACCAAGAATGATTTGCAGGAATTTTATTTTGATTCGCAGACCATTGAAAAGAAAATGGATAGCATGGCAGCCAGTGTGGTCAAGCAGGAAGAAGTGTTGGCGCGCAATATTGTTTCTGCAGAGCTTTTGATTGAAAATAATACCAAGTCTATCGAGAATTTGGTGGGGGTCATCGCCTTTATTGAAGCGACTGGTCAGGAAGCTGCAGAGCGTGCAAAATTGGCACAAGAAAACCTCGCAACTTTAGTACCGACTACAGTCGATTATCAAGTAGCTTCTGAGAGGTTGGCACGTGTAACAGAGGTTGCTAATATCCTCGAACAACAACATTCTGAGTATATGAGTCGCTTGTATGTCGCGTGGACAACGACACCGCAGATGCGTAATCTGGTCAAGGTTTCTTCGGATATGAAACAGCGCCTTGGGATGTTACGTCGCAATACTATTCCAACAATGAAATTGTCCATTGCACAGTTGGGCATCTTACAACAATCTATCAAGTCTAGCCAGACAGCAGATGCGATTGTCAATGCTAATAATGCTGCCCTTCAAATGCTTGCGGATACATCAAAAGAGGCCATTCCGATGATGGAACGCACAGCTCAGAATCCGACCCTTTCAGTAGCATCTGTTACCAAATTGGCAGAAAGCTTGGTTGCCCAAAATAATGGCATTATTGCAGCTATTGATGAAGGGCGTCAGAAACGTCGGGAGTTGGAAGCAGCTATTGTACGATCTGCAGAGACTATCAATGATTCTGTTAAGCTACGCGATCAAAAAATCATTGCTGCTTTGCTGGAGCAAGGAAAAGAAGCACAGTCTGAGGCAGAGCAACCACTTGAAACCAATCCATAATATAAAACCTGCAGTTTAGCGAAACTGCAGGTTTTATTTAATGGCGTTCTATTGGTTTTTTATCTCGATCTAAAGTAAATCCCTCACCGAGTACTTCATGTGCGTCTGTAATGGTGATAAATGCGTGGGGGTCAATGCGATGAATAAGCTCCTTCATCTCTTGGAGCTGGCTCTTATATATGACTGAGTAAATCATGTTGACATCGGCTTTGCTGTAGAAACCTTGTGCTTTGATAAAGGTGACACCACGCTCGATTTCACAATCAATAGCCTGAGCCAATTGGTCAGATTTTTGGGAAACAATCATAACTCCCTTGCTACCATATCCGCCCTCCGTGACAAAATCAATAACCTTGGAAGCAATAGCAACCATCATTAAAGTATATAGAACTGTTCGGAGGTCTTTAAAAACAATAACAATCAGAGTTAGGATGAGGATATCAACTGCAAGAATGATTTGTCCAATGGAATAAGGTAGAAATTTATGACCGATACGAGCAATAATATCGCTTCCCCCAGTCGTTCCGCCAGCACGGAAGATGGTTCCTAATCCTAGTCCCATAAGAATCCCACCAAGGATACTAACGAGTATTAAATCTTGTTGTAGATTGATTGAAAAATGGATTTTTTCAAAAATGGCCAACCAAAAGGTAACGCTAAAGGTTCCTAAGATACTGAGATAGAGAGTCTTCTTTCCGAGTATTTTCCACCCGAGGATGAACAATGGAATATTAATCACAATGTTCATTATCCAAGGTTGAATATGAAAAAGGTAGTAAATAATCAGCGTCAATCCAGTTGCGCCACCCTCGAATAGACGATTGGGCATGATTAAATAATTTAGCCCAAAGGCAAATAGGCCTGCACCAAGCAAAATAAGTAAAATATTTTTCAAACGAACCATAAGCATCTCCGAATATTTGTATATATCAATTTTAAAAGATTTTCTCCTTAAAAACAAGTCAATTTTCAAGTGATTTTTTGATTAATTTTTGGTAAAATGGAATGAATATCTAAGAACCAGTCTTCACAAGTGAAGTGCTGGACTGTGCATACTGGTACTAAGAGCGAGGGAAAGATGAGAAACGGTTTTTTTATTACATTTGAAGGTCCGGATGGGGCAGGGAAAACGACGGTATTGCAACAGTTATTGCCAGCCTTGCAGGAATTGGGGCCAGAAGTAGTCACAACTAGAGAGCCAGGTGGGGTGGCTATTGCAGAAGAAATTCGCAATATAATTCTCAATCCTGCAAATACAGCGATGGATGATAAGACGGAGCTGTTATTGTTCATTGCAGCACGACGTCAGCATTTGAAAGAAAAGATTCTTCCACCCTTGGCACAGGGGAAATTGCTCTTGATTGATCGTTTTATCGATTCCTCTATTGCCTATCAAGGATTTGGACGGGGCTTGGATATAGATGACATCCATTGGCTCAACCAGTTTGCAACAGATGGTTTAAAGCCAGATTTAACCCTCTATTTTGATATTGATACAGAAGAGGGGTTGGCTCGAATTGCCCGCAATGCTGACCGTGATGTGGATCGCTTGGATATGGAAAAAGCAGATATGCATAGACGGGTGCGTCAAGGCTATCTTAGTATTTTAGAGCAGGAACCAGATCGGTTGGTAAAGATTGATGCCAGTCAACCACTAGAGGCTGTTGTTGCAGATGCTCTAGCAGTCATTAAGAAACGGTTTGCAGAAAGAACATGAAGATTGAAGAACTTAGAAACTTACAACCTAGTGTATTTCAACGTTTTGTGACAATTTTAGAGCAGAGACGTTTGGCACATGCCTATCTATTTTCAGGTGACTTTGCTAGTTTTGATATGGCAATTTTTCTCAGTCAATCGTTATTTTGTCAGGAGAAAGAAGGCGTCCTTCCTTGTCAGAAGTGTCGGTCCTGTCGTCTAATTGAAGCAAATGAGTTTTCAGATCTTACTGTTATTGCACCGCAGGGAAATGTTATCAAAACAGATACGATACGTGAATTAGTTAAGAATTTTTCACAATCTGGATTTGAATCCAATAAGCAGGTTTTCATTATTCGTGATGCTGAGAAAATGCATGCTAACGCAGCCAACTCTTTGCTAAAAGTGATTGAAGAACCTCAGTCAGCTATTCACATCTTCTTATTGACCAATCAGGAAGAAGCCGTCCTTCCTACTATCAAGAGTCGGACACAGATTATAGGTTTTCCTAAAAATATTCCGGCCATGGAGCGAATGTTAGAAGAGGAGGGCTTGTTAAAAACACAAGCGAATCTCTTAGCTCAACTGGTTTCAAGTCAAGAAGAAGCGAAAAAGTTAGCAGAAAATAAAAACTTTTTAGATTTGATGGGACAGACAAAGAAATTTACAGACTTGCTCTTGGTGGAGCCTACGCGTGCTTATTTGCAAGTTGGAATCCTAGTGTCTTTAGCTGTGGAAAAAGCTGAGCAGGGACGTTTGTTTGACCTTCTGAGTCTGATATTATCTGAGAAAATGATGGAATCGGCAAACGTACGTGAAAAAATGGATGCTGTTCTTAAGGCTAAGAAGATGTGGCAGGCAAACGTAAGTCTACAAAATAGTCTAGAGTACATAACTCTATAAAATAAAAGAAAGGGAGATAATGGATAAAAAAGAAATTTTTGATGCCCTAGATGATTTTTCGCAAAATCTTCTAACCACGTTGGCAGAAGTGGATGCTATCAAAAAGCATTTACAGGGAGTTATTGATGAAAATATGACCCTCCGTTTGGAAAATTCCAAGTTGCGCGAACGTTTGGAAAAAGAAGATAAGACAGGCCATAAATCTTCCAACTTTGGTAAGGAGAATTTGGAGAATATTTACGAAGATGGTTTCCATATTTGTACCTTCTCTTATGGTCAACGTAGGGATAATGATGAACCTTGTATGTTCTGTGTAGAATTATTGAATCGAGATTAGGATGAAAGTACAAAAATCATTTAAGGGACAGACGAGTTTTGGGACTTTATATCTGGTGCCAACTCCTATTGGAAACTTACAGGATATGACATTCCGAGCTGTTCAGACCTTGAAAGAGGTGGATATAATTGCAGCGGAAGATACGAGAAACACAGGCCTCCTACTCAAACATTTTGAAGTAGAAACCAAGCAAATATCCTTTCATGAACACAATGCCCATGAAAAAATTCCAGTTTTGATTGCTTGGCTCAAATCTGGTCAGTCCATTGCGCAAGTTTCTGATGCAGGCCTGCCTTCCATTTCGGATCCTGGTCATGACCTGGTAGGGGCAGCGATTGCGGAAGATATTCCTGTTGTAGCACTTCCAGGAGCATCGGCAGGAATTACAGCCTTGATTGCATCTGGTTTGGCACCCCAGCCACATATTTTTTATGGATTTTTACCGAGAAAAGCGGGGCAGCAAAAAGAATTTTTCCAAGAAAAAAAGACCTATCCTGAGACGCAAATTTTCTATGAATCTCCATATCGTGTGGCAGATACCTTAGAAAATATGTTGACAGTTTATGGTGATCGTCAGGTAACGGTTGTTCGAGAATTGACCAAGTTATACGAAGAATACCAGAGAGGAAGCATTTCCGAATTACTAGAGTATTTGGAAGAAAATCCACTTAAGGGAGAATGCTTGATTATTGTCGAGGGTGCTGGTGAGGAAGTCTATCCTTCTGCTGACGAAGTGGACTTGAAGGCTGAGGTAGAAAGGGAAATTGCAAGAGGCATAAAACCTAATCAGGCTATCAAAGAAGTGGCCAAACGCTACCAACTCAAAAAACAAGAAGTATACGATATATATCATGGACTAGGTTAAGGCCTAGTTTTTTGTATGTTTATGCAAGCGTATACTCATCGAAAATCAAAATTATCCGTTGTCAACTTTCCTTGATGAGTGAAAAGCACTAGTGGATCTTTTCAGCCTGTTACCTTGAAATGAGAAAGTAACAAAGTTCTATCGTCAGCTTAATGACGCGAATACAGTTCTCTATACTTCCAGACTTCAACTATATCCCCGCTAAGCTACTTTTGATTTTGATTGAGTATTAATATGCAGATAACAATTGGCGACACTCCCCAACCAGTCAAATCTGGTCATAAAATTTTCATTGAAAACTGATAAATCCTGTGAGGCAAGCGCCTTCGTTTATGGCTAAAAGTAAGAGGAGCTTTAGAAAGTAGAATAAATATAAGAAATCCGAATATTTTTACAAAATAATCATATCTTATGGAATTGTCTGAATATTTGTGATATAATGAACAGACTAACTTAATGGGGGGATTTTATGACAATCTACAACTTCTCTGCAGGTCCTGCAGTATTGCCAAAACCAGTACTTGAACGCGCCCAAGCTGAATTCTTGGACTACAATGGTTCGGGAATGAGTGTTTTGGAGATGTCGCATCGCTCCAAGGACTTCGATGATATTATAAAAGGTGCTGAAGCAACGCTTCGTGAATTGATGGCCATTCCAGATAATTACAAGGTTATTTTCTTGCAAGGTGGAGCTTCTTTGGAATTTACAATGATTCCCCTCAACTTCGCTCAAGGCAAGAAAGCCTACTATCTTGTAGGTGGCTCATGGGGTAAAAAAGCCTATACTGAGGCTGTGAAGCTGTCTAAAACAATTGCCTTTGAACCAATTTTGCTTGGATCAACTGAAGATATTACCTATGCAGAATTGCCAACCTTTGATAAAAACGATATCGATCCAAACGCTGCCTATGTGCATGTGACAACCAACAATACCATTGAAGGTACTGCTGTTTACGACATTCCAGATACCAACGGTGTTCCAGTTATTGGTGACATGTCTTCCAACATCTTGGCGGCTCGCTACAATGTAGAAGACTTTGCCATGATTTATGCAGGTGCACAGAAAAATATTGGTCCTGCTGGTGTGACGGTGGTGATTGTTCGAGAGGACTTCCTCAATGATCAACCAATGCTTTCAAGCATGTTGGATTACCGCATTCAAGCAGAAAATGAGTCATTATATAACACACCACCTGCTTATTCAATCTACATTTCTAAGCTAGTCTTTGAATGGGTCAAGGAAATCGGTGGTGTGGACGAAATGGAAAAAATCAACCGTGAAAAATCTGGTTTGCTTTATGACTATATCGACCAGTCTAATTTCTATACAAACCCTGTTCGTAAAAAAGAAGAGCGTTCAGTAGCGAACATTCCTTTTGTCTCACCAAGCGAGGAATTGGATGCTAAGTTTGTCAAAGAAGCGACAGCAGCAGGCTTTAAAAATATCAAAGGTCACCGTTCAGTAGGTGGGATGCGGGCGTCGCTCTATAATGCTTTCCCACGTCAAGGTGTGGTTGATTTGATTGATTTCATGAAGAAATTTGAAGCGGAGAATGCTTAATGGAAATCCGTCTTGCTCATCCCAATGAAGTAGCAGCTATAAGTCAGATTATTGATCAGGCCAAGGCCTTTCTAGCAGCTTCTGGCAGTAGCCAGTGGCAAGGGACCTACCCTGATCAAGATACGATTTTTGATGATATTTTAACAGGCAAGGGCTATGTTGGTCTGGTGGACGGCAAGGTGGCAGCTTATGCCGCCGTTCATCGTGGTCAAGAAGCAGAATATGAGGCTATATATGAAGGAAAATGGCAGCACAATCATCCTGTATATACAACATTTCATAGAATTGCAGTAGCTGACGAATTTCGTGGTCAAGGAATCATACAAACTTTTTTGCAAGGTTTAATTGAAGGTCAAAAAGGACCAGATTTCCGCTGTGATACCCACGAGCAGAATAAGACAATGCAGCACATTCTAAAAAAATTAGGCTATGTCTATTGTGGTAAAGTCCCAATAGATGGAGAACGTCTAGCCTATCAAAAAATCAAGCAAAAGAGCGAACGCAGTCTCTATCAGGAGATTAGTGAAGACGACCGCTGGTTACTCGGAAATAATTAATGAAATAAAGAAAGAAAAGGCGGTAGCTATTCCGCCTTTTTAGGTAAAAATAAATGGTATTTAGCGTACGTACTTTTAACAATATCAATCAAATTGGTCTTAAGGAATTAGGCAATAAATTCCAGATTGACGGAGATCATGCAGCAAATCCAGATGCCTTTATCATTCGTTCTGAAAACTTGCATGGTTTTGATTTCCCAGAAAATTTGAAAGCTATTGCCCGTGCAGGAGCAGGGACCAACAATATTCCTATTGAGGAAGCGACTGAGAAGGGGATTGTTGTTTTCAATACTCCGGGAGCCAATGCTAATGCCGTAAAAGAGGCGGTCATTGCTTCTATCCTCTTATCAGCCCGTGACTATATCGGAGCGACAGCTTGGACAAATACATTGTCAGGAGATGATGTAGCAAAACAAGTCGAAGCTGGTAAGAAGCAGTTTGCAGGGACAGAGATTTCAGGCAAAACTTTGGGAGTTATCGGATTGGGGGCCATCGGTGCCCGTATTGCCAACGACGCTCGCCGTTTGGGCATGAATGTGCTTGGTTATGATCCGTATGTGTCGATTGAGACAGCCTGGAGTATCTCAAGTCACGTTAAACGGGTAGATGATTTGAAAGAAATCTTTACCAATGCTGACTATATCACGGTCCATGTTCCTTTAACTGATAAGACACGTGGCTTGTTCAATGCGGACAGTTTTGGACAAATGAAAAAAGGAACGACCTTGATTAACTTCGCCCGTGGTGAGTTGGTCAATAATGCCGACTTGTTTGAAGCCATTGAAGCAGGAGTTATCAAGAATTACATCACTGACTTTGGGACAGAAGAAGTGCTCAACAAGGACAACATTATCGTCTTTCCGCACGTTGGTGGGTCAACAGAGGAAGCAGAGCTCAACTGTGCCATTGCTGCTGGTCAGACCATTCGTCGTTTTATGGAGACTGGCGAAATCATCAACTCAGTTAACTTCCCAAATGTCAAACAGTTCTTGGATGCTCCCTATCGGATTACTCTTATCAACAAAAACATTCCAAACATGGTGGCAAAAATCACCACAGCCGTGTCTGAATTAGGCATCAACATTGACAACATTATCAACAAGTCAAAAGGTGATTATGCCTATACCTTGTTAGACTTGGATGAAGCAGACAAGACAAAAATTGACCAGTTGGTTGCCAAATTTGAAGCCACAGAAGCCATTGTCAAGGTTCGTGTTATCAAAAACAAAGGCTAGAATGCTGTATAAGAAAATTTACCACAGTCCACTTGGGCCCATGTCCCTTGTTGCTAGTGATAGGGGCTTGCGAGGAGCTTGGTTTGAGGGGCAGAAATACTTTGAGCGGGGCTTAGCTGAGCGTACTCTCCTAGGCTCACATCCTATTTTAGACCAGACCGGTCTCTTGCTGGATGCTTATTTTTCAGGTCAAGACGTGGATTTTTCTACCCTGTCGCTTGAAGCTGTTGGAACGAAATTTCAGGAAAAAGTTTGGGCTTTATTGAAAGAAATCCCTCATGCTCAGACGACTAGCTATGGACAACTGGCTCAGCAACTGGGAGTCTGTTCAGGGCAGGCAGTCGGTGGAGCAGTTGGGCGTAATCCTTATTCTATTATTGTTCCCTGTCACCGTGTTCTCAATCAAAAAGGGCAGTTGACAGGATATGCAGGAGGACTGGATAAGAAAATCTGGCTCTTGCAACATGAGAATCCAGAATTTGAGGTGAAAGATGATTTTATTTTATGAGTATCCAAAATGTTCGACTTGCCGAGCAGCAAAGGCGGAGTTGAAGAGTTTGGGATTGGAATTTGAAGCTATTGATATTAAGTCAACACCGCCTAGTGCTGAAGAGCTAAAAGCTTGGATGGAGGCGACAGGACTAGAATTGAAAAAGTATTTTAATACTTCTGGTAATAGCTATCGTGAATTAGGCTTGAAAGATAAGTTTGATAGTCTTAGCTTGGAGCAGGCACTTAATCTTCTAGCTAATGATGGTATGCTGATTAAGCGTCCCCTACTGATTCAGGATGGTAAAATCTTACAGATTGGCTATCGAACAAAATACGAAAATCTCGGTTTATAAGCCGAGATTTTGTTTATTATGGCTTCGAGCCAGTTTTTCTCGTAGAGAAAAACAAGAAAACCACCAGCTATGCTGGTGGCTGACAAGGCTTTGAGCTTCCATTTCTTTTTCCTGATATAATCTAATTGTTCAGGTTAGATAAAGGAGGAAAAAGAAATGGCTAAAACCAGTTACAGTTTATCACATACCAAATGGATGTGCAAATATCACATAGTTTTCACACCTAAGTACCGTAGAAAATCCATTTACTACAAAATAAGGCAGGACTTAATTGATATTTTCCGTCATCTATGTCGATACAAAGGCGTGGAAATTATTGAGGGACACATGATGCCAGACCATGTTCATATGCTTGTCTTGATACCCCCAAAACTTTCGATTTCCGATTTTATGGGATATTTGAAAAGTAAAAGTGCTCTAATGATATTTGATAAACACGCTAATTTGAAATATAAGTATGGAAATCGAAAGTTTTGGGCTAGAGGCTACTATGTTAGTACCGTTGGGCTGAACGAAAAGACAGTTGCGAAATACATTCGCGAGTAAACAACTAATCTGGGAGATTAGTTGTTCAATGACATTGCACTTGATAAATTGAGCGTCAAAGAGTATGAAGATCCATTTTCAGATGGCAGTTTTAGAACAAGATAAAAGCCCGTTGTTACGGGCATTAGTCAAGTAATTATAGCACTAACCTGAACGAAGTTCAGCGAACGTCTTTAGACGTCGCTGGAGAGAAACGGCTTATAGCCGGTGTACAAGCCACCCGTTTTCACGGGTGGTTATGACTATAGCGCATATTCTATTGAAATATATTCATGATGTTTTTTCAAAAGATAGAGCATCTGAGGCTTATCTTCTAAGAGTTTTTGGATAATTTCGTGATGGACATTGTGGAGATTGATTTTAACGCGAATCTTCATGCCTTGTTTGAAAATATGGATTTCGACATCATTGCTATCTTCCTTTAAGTAAGGCTCCAATAGCTGATAGATAGAATCATGTATCTCAGGGAAATGGATCGTTCCGTTGGCGAGTTCCTTGAAAGATGCCACTAATAAGTTCCAAGGTTCCTTAAATGAAATGATTGCTAGTGCTAGTGTCAAAAAGAAGTCACCAGTATAATGCAGGAAGCCTAACCAAGAGTTGATAGGAACAAGATAGAGCAGAAGGATTGCGATTCCAATTGCACCTGAAATGAGTCCGTCTATAAGATTGCCTTTTGCTTCTGCTAATATGATAGTAGACAGATGATTGACTTTGGCACTCATATGGCGGTTGTATAGGTAAAGCCCCATGCAGACAAAAAACATGGTTATGGTATAAGGTAGAACGGGACCTGTAGTCATTTGATGACCAATTCCATGAACAAAGTAAGCAAAGGCTGTCGCGCTAGTTTCAAGTACAGCAAATACAAGGAGTAGTAGAGTTGCGAGAGATTTCATGATAGCGTAGAGAGGTTCTAGAAAATACAGTCCTTGGGGAAAAGTCTCGGTTTTCCGATGGCTATTTTTCGATATGTAAACTGCAACTAAGGACGAAATAAATGCTATTAGAGAAAAGACTCCGTCTAGGAGGAGGGCGTTTAGGTCAGTCATGATATAAACGGCAATGCCTGCTAGTCCAGATAAACCGTTCACAACAGAGGAAACAGTTAGAGATTTGCGTTCGATAATTTTATGGTCCATAACCCCTCCTTTTAATGTATATCTATATATTTATTTTACCATAAAATAACATCGCTTTCAAATCAAGCAAATTAAAACAAGGTAGAGTGATAAGAAATAAAGGCTCAAAACCCTTGTAATAGACCTACGGGTTTTAAGCCTTTAATATCTGTTATCTGATAATTAAAATCATGTTATACTCTTCGAAAATCAAAATCAGACGTTGTTGACTTGATTTGATGAGTGAAAGGCTCCAGTGGAACCTTTCAGCCTGTTACCTTGAAACAAAATAGTAACAGGGTTCTATCTGCGTAAGTAGAAACGAACTACGTTCGCTCTATCTCCAACCTCCAAAGGTTCCCCAAACCTTTGGAGCTAGTCTGATTTTGATTTTCATTGAGTATTAATAGAATGAAATTTCCATTACAATTGGTGTATGGTCTTGACGAGCACCTGAGTCAATCATATCTGACTTACTTACTTTGTCGGCGATGCGGTCGCTGACAAGCCAGTAATCAATTCTCCAGCCTGTGTTGTTGATTTTACTGGTGCGGCTACGTTGTGCCCACCAAGTATAAGCGTTGAGAACATCACCGTGCAAGTGGCGGAATGTATCAGTGAAACCTTTAGCAAGTAGATTTGTAAAACCTTGACGTTCTTCATCTGTAAATCCTGGAGATTGACGGTTGCTGGCTGGGTTAGCCAGGTCGATCTCCTTGTGAGCAACGTTGTAGTCACCTGTGGCTAAGACAGGCTTTTGGCTGTCAAGCTGTGATAGGTATTCGGCATACTGCACATCCCAGATTTGACGGTCAGCAAGCCGTTTCAAGCCATCACCAGCATTTGGCGTATAAACTTGTGTGACATAGAAGTCATCAAATTCTAGCGTGATGATGCGTCCCTCAGAATCCATGGTTGTTGGAGCACCAATCTCAGGGAAGGTAATGGTTGGAGTTAGATGGTTTTTGTAGAGGAAGAGTGTACCAGCATAGCCTTTGCGAGCTGGTTCTACAGAGGAACGCCAGGTATTGGCATATCCAGGGAAGTAGCTTTCCAAAATTTCTAGATGCTTTTTAGTCGGTCCCTTATCTGACAATTTTGTTTCCTGAATGGCGATAATATCAGCGTCTTCTGTCACAAGTGTATCGATGACTGCGCGTGATAATAGGGCGCGAGGAGACTCTGCAGTCAATGCAGCGTTAAGAGAATCAATGTTCCAAGAAATGAGTTTCATAATTTTCCTTTTCTAGTCTGTTACTGTTTTACATTATACCAAAAATCAAACTTGCAGGCGAATATGGAAACTTGAAAAAAATTTTCAATTTTTGTGTTACAGTATTAAAAGTATGGTACAATAGTAACAAAGAAATCTTTGTTTTCGGAGGTTATTATGAAAAGAAAATTGCTTGGCTTTGCTTGGCTAGCTCTTATCCTAGAAATGCTAATCTACTACTGGTACCAGTTGCCTGCTTTAAATATTTTGAGTGTGGACTTCTGGATATTTTTCCTTCAATCTGTCGGATTGGTCTGGCTCATACTTTCCATGTTCAGCTCCAAAGGTGCTTTTCAAAAGGTGACCAAGATTTCCGGTCGCCAGAGACAAGTAGATACTTATCAGATTAAAACCTCACAACTACCAGCTTACTTAAAATGGTTGGGACGAATTTGGGTATTGGTTGTCCTGGGTTTGCTGGGGCTGGGGCTTATCAACTCACGTGTATTTCGTGCTAAGGATTACGCTGCTGTCATAAGCGTCAAGGATGCGGATTTTAAAGCAGATTTTCCTGAAACAGACATCTCCAAATTGGCCCTCCTAGATCGCGCCTCAGCCGAAAAAATCGGTGATACTTATCTAGGGACCATTGACAAGGTCTCCCAGTTTGGCATTTCGGATGATTATCGCCAGATTACTATCGGTCAGCAACCGTTCCGTGTATCGCCTTTGGAATATAAGAATTTTTGGAAATGGCTGAGCAACCATCAAGATGGGATTGGTTACTATGTTAAGGTCAATCAGACGACAGGGAAAGCAGAGCTTGCCAAGCTGAGCAAAGCCATGCACTATTCAGATTCCGAATTTTTGCTGAATGATACCTTACGTCATCTTCGCCTGCAATACCCGACAACTATTTTTGGGAAACCATCCTTCGAAGTGGATGACCAAGGAAATCCATATTATATTGCAACGATTTACGAGCCAAAATTTGGACTTTCATCAAATGATCCGATTGGTGCTATTGTATTGGATGCAGTAACAGGGGAAAGTAAGAAGTATGGTCTGGAAGATATTCCAGAGTGGGTAGACCGTGTTTATTCGGCAAACAATGTTATCAGCCGAGTAGATGACCACTATACTTATCAAAATGGTTTCTGGAATACCATTTTCAGTCAAACTGGTGTAAAAAATACAACAGACAGCTATAATTATATTTCTATCGGCTCAGATATTTATCTCTACACAGGTATCACTTCAGCAACTGCTGATTCATCCAACCTTGGATTTATTCTTGTCAATATGAGAACTCGTGAAATTACCAACTACAAATTGGCTTCGGCGACTGAAACAGCAGCGCAAGAATCCGCAGAAGGTGAAGTGCAGGAAAAAGGCTATAAAGCCACTGCTCCAAGCCTAGTTAAGTTGGCAGATACAGCCTACTATTTAGTATCCTTGAAAGATGATGCTGGCTTGGTTAAATCATACGCTCTTGTTGATGCCGAAGATTATCAACAGGTTACTGTTAACAATGATATTGCACTCTTAATTTCTCAAGTCACAGGAACGGATGCTTCTAGCCTTTCAGGATTGACAGTGACTGAAAATGGAGAAGTTGGTGAACAGACTGAGGTTATCAGTGGAAAAGTAGAAGCTTTAGCGAGTCAGATAATTGGCGGTGCGACAATCTACTATATTGAGTCTGAGGGTAAGATTTATAAAGTCAAAGCAACGGAAGATAGTACAGATCGTTTACCGTTTATCAAAGTAGGAGATCACTTTAGCGGTCAGTTAGATAAGAAAAATTATCTTAAAAACTTTAAGGTTAATCCAGAATAATCATAAGAAAGAGTGAGGTAGACAAGCCTTGCTCTTTTGCTTGTCATCACCCATGCGAAATATTTCAACTTATGGTATAATGGGGCGTTGTGGTTCTCTGACAGGAATCGGTAGCTTGTTCTGTCGAGTATCCATATTCTTATTCTGAAGGAGTATTTTGTGAGTTTATTTAGAAAAAAACAAGCAGTCGGTCGCAATAGTCAAATGCGTCGGCATTTAGGCTTGGTTGATTTGATATTTTTAGGTATCGGTTCGATGGTTGGAACAGGTATCTTTACGGTAACTGGCTTGGCAGCAGCCCAGTATGCAGGTCCAGCTCTGATCATCTCAATTGTTATTGCAGCAATTTCAGTCGGACTAACAGCTTTGTTTTACGCAGAATTTGCCTCTCGTATACCGACTAACGGTGGTGCCTATGGTTATCTTTACTCGGTTTTTGGTGAATTTCCTGCCTGGATTGCTGGCTGGCTGACGATCATGGAATTCTTGACTGCTGTATCGAGCGTTGCATCTGGTTGGGGAGCTTATTTGAAAGGACTCCTAGCTAATTTTGGTATCGCTATGCCGACAGCTCTGAATGGAACTTTTAACCCCGCTGCTGGTACCTATGTAGACCTCTTACCAGTTATCGTCTTAATTTTCGTAGTAGGAGTGGTCTTGCTTAATTCTAAGGCAGCTCTTCGTTTCAATTCAGCCTTGGTAGTTTTGAAATTTTCAGCGTTGGCATTATTTATTTTAGTAGGGTTATTCTTTATCAAACCAGAAAACTGGTCGAACTTCTCTCCTTTTGGTTTCGGTGCCATTTATGGTGGGCAGGCGGGAATTATGGCGGGAGCGTCTCTCATGTTCTTTGCCTTCCTGGGATTTGAGTCTATTTCATTAGCGATTGATGAGGTGAAAAAACCTGAGAAGAATGTACCAAAAGGAATTGTATTGTCTCTATCTATTGTAACAATTCTTTATATTGTAGTGACATTAGTCTTGACTGGTATGGTTCACTATACTAAGTTGAATGTAGCAGATGCGGTTGCCTTTGCACTTCGAGAAGTTGGATTGGATTGGGCAGCGAGCTATATTTCTATTGTAGCAATCCTAACATTGATTACAGTATGTATTTCGATGACCTACGCCTTGTCGAGAATGGTCTATTCCATCAGTCGTGATGGTTTGCTACCGAAATCATTGAGCCGATTGACACAAACAAGCAAGGTTCCTAAAAATGCGACCATTCTTGTGGGGATTTTTGCAGCCATTTGTGCAGGTATTTTCCCACTAGCAAGTATTGCTTCCTTCCTCAATATCTGTACCTTAGCTTATTTGATCATGCTGGCGCTGGGTATTATTCGTCTGCGTCAAGTCGAAGGTTTGCCAAAAGATGGACAATTTAAAACACCTCTTGTTCCCTTGTTGCCTATCCTCTCGATTATCATTTGTCTTTCATTTATGTTCCAATATAGTTTAGATACTTGGTTAGCATTCGGAGTATCCTTGGTCATTGGAATTTTGATTTACTTCTGTTATGGCTATCGTCATTCGGAAGCAAAATAATAGATCTCCCTTCTTTATTTGAAGGGATTTTTTGTACAATTTTTTTATAGAAATAATGGAAAACTTAAAAATAAAATAGTATAATATATACAACGATACAGATATATGAAAGGAGAAACGCAATGTCTAATAGCGATATTCGAGCTAAAGCAACGGTTATTCGTGAACAAACAGATGGGATGATAACCTTGTTTTTGGCACCTGTTTTGATTTCTTTTCTGTCAGGAGTGGCGGAATTTGGCTTGAAACAAATCTGGGGGCAAACTAGTACTTTCTCTTGGGGCACAACTATTGTGAAAGATGGGGTTACTTGGACTCATCATTTTATTTCTGTTGGTCCGTCAATCATATTTGATTTTATTGCACAATGTTTAATTGTGACAGCTTGTTTTCAACTAATAAGACTGGTGAGAAAGCAAAGAAGCAAGGTTAGCTTCACGGAGTGTTTCACTTTGCTAGATGGGAAGAATTTTTTACCAGTTTTTAGTACGACATTATTGAAAATGCTGGTCTTGTATTTAGCAAGTTTCCCTGCTGTTATTGGAATGATATTGATAAACCTAGCTTTCTATAGTACCATTGTCATCTTTGGTGCTCCTATTGATTATCAGCCTGATTTTTCAGCTTTTTTCAGTTCGTCTTATTTTCAAACAGGATTTATACTGGTATGTGTAGGGATTATTTGTAGTTTATTTGTAGGATATGGGCTCAGTCAGGTCTCTTTTCTTCTCTATGATTATTTGGAAAACAATACCTATTCTTCACCATTTAAACTCTTCAGTCAGAGCTGGCAGTTGATGAAGGGGAATAAATGGCGCCGTTTCCTCTTGGATTTATCTTTTGTTGGCTGGTTTATTGGGGTTCTTTTGACGTTTGGTTTTTTGGGACTTTACGTATATCCCTACTATTGGACTTGTCAGACTATATTTTATGAAGATTTGAAGTCCAAGAATCCATTGGTGTTTTCAACTTATAAATCAGTTATCTCTTCCACAGTAGCCTAGGAAGTATGATATTAATAAATTATTAGGAATCCCTTCGTATTTTGGAGGGATTTTCCTGTTTTTAAGAGATGTTCTGGAAAATTAATGAGGCTGGGCAAAAAGCCCAGAACCACTACTCAGAGTTCGTGTCAACATCTCAGCGCAGTGGTTGATTGGCAGATTTGTTCGTGTTTTGCACTCCAAATCTGGCCTAATCAACTGTGCGGGGGTAGGAAGACGAACTCTTTTTATCTTGGTCGAGTTCTTTCCCACTCCCTAATAGTAGGATGGTAAAGTAGTCCGATGTAGATAGAATATTTGCGACGTGACTTTATAAATAAGGAGAGAAAATTGGAGGGGAATTGTGATGAGGACGAGTGATATAGTATCAAGAGCGATGATGACTCGCGAGCGGACAAGAGGTACAACACTACTATTTTTGCCCTCCATTTTGCTATCTATTGTTTATGCTATACCAGTAACAATTTTTCGCCTACTGACATTTCTAGAGCTCCGTCAAAACAGTGCTTTTGTGGAAGGGCGATTGGTTTCTTCAATCAGGTTGACCTATTTAGGTGAGTTCGGCTTCGCTCTGCTGTTACAGCTATTCATCGGTCTGTCCTGTTTTCATTTATTGGAATTGTTAAGAGGGGATCGACAGGAGTTTTCTTTAAAAGATAGTTTTTCATTTCTAAAGACAGAATGGAAGAAGCCTATCTGGACCACTTTTCTTTATTATTATTTGCTTCTTTTTATGGCTGGACTTCCAGCTAATCTAGGGGCTGCTTTATTTATTAAAGGTTTCACAATGAGTAGTTTGATGGTCTTATCTCCTGGGGCAATGGCAGAGCTGGCAGTTCATCAGCCTAGTCAATTAATGAAGATAGGTGCTCCGATTTTCCTGCTAGGAATGATTATTTACCTTTTTGTCTACTATACCTACTCACAGGTTGTGTTTATCTTGTATGACCATTTGGATAATGCTAGTTATACTGATCCCCTGGCTGTATTTAGAGAAAGTCGTTTCTTGATGAAAGGAAACTATTGGCAACGTATTTGGTTAGATTTATCCTTTTTAGGTTGGTTTATTGGGGAATTATTGACCCTTCATTTGTTATCTTTTTTTGTAACTCCTTACTATCATTTATCTAGGACTATTTTCTACGAAAAATTGAAAAAACAAAGACTGTCAGCTGTAGAGTAGCTAACAGTCTTTTATGATGATTATAGGGAGCTTGTTTTGGGCTTGAAATAGAGGTCGTAAACCAACCAGGAAATCATTATTCCTTGGACAAGCAAGCTGATGACGGATCCTTCTACACCAAACTTTCCACCAGATAGCCACTCAGGACCAGTGATACCGATTTGAACAAAGGCCTGACCAGCATCGGTGCCGCTGACTGGGAAAGCAAAAACATTCCCTTGGAAACAGTTCCACGCAGCGTGTAAGCCACTGATCACCCAAATGTTTCCTGTTTTGAGCATAATGAGGCAGGCAAGAACGGCAAATAGGGTTAAATCCAAAATTGGAATGAGTGAAATAGCATTGTTTCCGAGGTGGAGAAATGTGAAGAAGAGGGAAGAAACAATGATACCAATAGGAATATTGTGTTTAGCTGAAAGTGATGAGAACATCCATCCTCTTGTTAGAATTTCTTCTGTCGTACCTTGGATAGACCAGGCAAGGATAAGGATAATAAATTCTCCGACTAATTTTGTAGAGAACTGGATGCTTGTAAATTCAATCGCGCCTAATCCCCACATGATGAGTGTACAAGTGGTCAGCATTGCAGCTCCGATTCCCCAACCTAGTAGAAAATCTTTTCCCGCCCCTTTTTTGGTAAAACCAAGTCCTGCCCACGGGCTTTTTTCAATATACCGTGCCCATGAAATGACCATCAGGCTGATAAAAGCGAAAGCGAACAGTTCAAAACTTACAGAAAGGGTCTCGCTAAATGGGAGTAAAAAGCTTATTGGAGTGAAAATAACTGCTCCAAGTGAATCTCCTACTAACAACAAAATAATAGCTACAATAGGAGAGGTGATGATGTTGAGATTGAAAGCTGATCGAGCCTTCTCATTGCTAAATTCGGTTTTCATAGGACCTCCTTTTGCTAGATACTTTACTAGTTCGCTATTCTACCATATTTTTCCAAAGAAGACTAGACCTAATTTCCTAGTATATGGTAGAATAGTACAAAGCTATATAAGGAGAATAGTATATGGAATTGAATCAATGGCTGAAGTCCTTCCAGCTGAAAGATAATCGACTAGTGGGCCCATTCTTCTATGGCACACCTCTTGCTCTTAGATTTGAAATCGGACCTGCAGACGAAGCAGAAGAATTACCAAGAGCAATCTATCTTGAAAGAGCCTATGCACGTGCAGTAGAACTTTTTGAGCAGGCTAGTTCAGAATACGACTATATGCTCCTTTCGCTCCTTCGACAGGAAGATAGGGACATAGACACCTACCTCTGGCATTTTTCATCGAAATTTAACTTCGACAAGGTTCCTGAGCCTGAGTTGATAGAAGTGGAGGACTGGACGGGAGATGTGCTAGTCTTTGAGCGCTATCTTTTCCCAGTTACCGACCAAGACCTGAACGCTTTGTTGAGGGAGATTGTGAGAGCTGATCACGGTGGTTTCAACTATCTATCAAGTTCTGTTCTCTTCCTATCTAGTCAGGACAATATCATCTATCATTGCTACGATGATCGGGGAGTTGATATTGCTGTTTTAGATAATGACAAACGTTTGGAGCTCTTTACAGACTGCCATGATCTCCTATTTGACTATGATATGGAGGAGATGGAGAGAAGGGTGAGAGGGTAGGAAGAAAATGTATATCTGACGACCGTCTTCCATAGCAATCAGGATATTATAGTATGTGACTAATTTTTAGGGAGCGAATCAATTCCTTACCGTAAATTAACATCAAGAGATCGGACTTTTATCAAAGGGCAAACGGACCGCTTGCTGAATCAGATGAAGGACAATGCGGAATATTTGGCGACTGTCCAGACCTATGAGGCATCCAAGGCTCGTGCCAACCAAGTCTATCTGGCAATGGAACTGGAAAATGATCCAGAGAAAAAGTTACGACTGGCAAAATTGGTTGAAACCTATACTGCCCAAGTCCAAACTATACTGGATGATTGGGAAGCGAGGAATAGCAGAGCTGAAAAAGAAGCTAGGAATATAAAACTGATTTTGTGGCTGACCGTACTCTTTGCACTTAGTTTTATCTTCCCTGTTAATATTATTCTAGCCCTCCTATTTGCAGTCTGGTTCTATCGGAATTACCTTTGTTCAAGCAGAATTGCCCAAGTGCCTAAGTCTACTGCGAGCCAGTCATTAGTGACAGAAGAGGAAAGTTATGAAGACTGGTTGACAAAAAAGATAGTTACACTTAACAAAGACAAGCGTGAGTGGACAGAGGGCGTACTTGCAAAATATGACAGTTTGGATGAAATAGCAGCAGGTATTGGTAAAATTAATGAGATAGATAAAGAAGCTGGTAAGAAAATTCTCCATCGTTATCAAGCAATCTTAGCTGATATTGAAAAATTACCAGATTCTGACCAGAAAACCTATTATTTAGATTTTCATCGAGAAATGATAGCTGATTTGGGAAATGTATTTGAACAACTCCATATCGTATAAGAACACCGGAAACAGTTCCAAACTGGTTCCGGTTTTTCGCTATTCGTCAATAGATAAGACTGAAACTATTCTTTTATAGAGAAGATAGACCTTATACTCTTCGAAAATCAAAATTATCCGTTGTCAACTTGCCTTGATGAACTCCAGTTCTATCTTCGGCTTCGTTTCCTAGGCTACTTTTGATTTTCATTGAGTATTAGCTTTCTACTCGGCTTGTATCATATCATATGTATAGCATGTGAAGGAAGACTTGTATTTAGAACCTCTTTGTGATTTAGCTGAAAATATGATAAAATAGGATGTTGTCAATAACAGGGTTTCATTTGCTCTGAATTTGAAAGGAAAAAAACATGACAAAAACACCGTTTTATATCACCACACCGATTTATTATCCTTCTGGAAAACTTCATATCGGTTCAGCCTACACGACCATTGCCTGCGATGTATTGGCTCGTTACAAACGCCTTATGGGGCATGAAGTCTACTATCTAACAGGGCTTGATGAGCACGGACAAAAGATTGAGGAGAAGGCTAAAGAGGCTGGTTTGACACCGCAAGCCTACGTTGACGGCATGGCGGTTGGCGTTAAGGAGCTCTGGAACTTGCTGGACATCTCTTACGACAAGTTCATCCGCACGACCGATGATTACCACGAAGAAGTGGTGGCGGCTGTTTTTGAAAAATTGCTGGCGCAGGACGACATTTACTTGGGAGAGTATTCTGGTTGGTACTCCGTATCGGACGAGGAATTCTTCACCGAGAGCCAATTAGCAGAGGTCTTCCGAGATGAAAACGGCAAGGTAACAGGTGGTATCGCTCCGAGCGGTCACGAGGTTGCCTGGGTATCAGAAGAATCCTACTTCCTCCGCCTCAGCAAGTATCAGGATAAATTGGTTGAGTTCTTCAATACTCACCCAGACTTTATCCAGCCAGACGGCCGCCTCAATGAAATCATGAAAAACTTCATCGAGCCAGGCTTGGAAGATTTGGCAGTATCTCGTACCTCATTTACCTGGGGAGTACCTGTTCCGTCCAATCCTAAACACGTTGTTTACGTATGGATTGATGCCCTACTCAACTACGCGACGGCCTTGGGTTATGGTCAGGAAGAGACAGCTAACTACGACAAGTTCTGGAATGGAACAGTTTACCACATGGTTGGGAAGGACATTCTTCGCTTCCACTCCATTTACTGGCCAATCATGCTCATGATGTTGGATATGAAGCTGCCAGACCGCTTGGTTGCTCATGGCTGGTTTGTCATGAAAGACGGTAAGATGTCCAAGTCTAAGGGCAATGTGGTCTACCCAGAAATGTTGGTCGAGCGTTTCGGCCTGGATCCGCTTCGTTACTACCTCATGCGTAGTCTGCCAGTCGGATCTGACGGTACCTTTACACCAGAAGACTATGTTGGTCGTATCAACTACGAACTGGCCAACGACCTTGGAAACTTGCTCAACCGTACAGTTGCGATGATTAACAAGTATTTCGACGGTCAGGTACCAACCTTTGTTGCCAATGTGACTGATTTTGATGCGGACTTGGCGGCAGTAGTAGCTGACAACTTGGCAAGCTACCACAAGTATATGGAAGCTGTTGACTATCCACGCGCTCTAGAAGCTGTATGGAATATCATCTCCCGTACCAACAAGTACATCGATGAAACAGCACCGTGGGTCTTGGCAAAAGAAGAAGCAGATCGTGACAAGTTGGCAGCGGTTATGGCTCACTTGACAGCAGGTCTTCGTGTGGTGGCGCACCTCATTCAGCCATTTATGATGGCGACATCTAATGCCATTATGGAACAGCTTGGTTTGGGAACAGCATTTGACCTTGAAAGCCTTGACTTTGCAGGTCTTCCAGCTGGTTTGACAGTGGTCGCAAAAGGTACACCTATCTTCCCACGTCTTGATATGGAAGAGGAAATCGCCTATATCCAATCCCAAATGGGTGGTGGCTCTGCTATTTCCCAAGAGGAAGAAAAAGAGTGGGACCCGGCTGACGTGGAGCTGAAAAACGAGAAAGCTGCGATCAAGTTCGAGGACTTCGACAAGGTGGAAATCCGCGTGGCCGAAGTCAAGGAAGTGGCCAAGGTGGAGGGCTCTGACAAGCTGCTCAAGTTCCGTCTGGACGCAGGTGACGGTCAGGACCGCCAAATCCTGTCGGGTATCGCCAAGTACTATCCAAATGAGCAGGAGTTGGTCGGCAAGAAAGTCCAAATCGTTGCCAACCTCAAGCCACGTAAGATGATGGGCTTGCTCAGCCAGGGCATGATCCTCTCAGCCGAACACGACGGCAACTTAACACTCTTAACAGTAGATCCATCTGTGCCAAACGGCAGTCAGATTGGGTAAGAAAGTTCAAACACTCAGTGAATCTGGGTGTTTTTTTGCGAACTAATAAAGAAAGGAGGTTTTATGTTAGTTGCACTTGATGAAGATGGGCAAGTTTTTAATGTCTTGGAAAATCCTGCGCCGCAAGGTCGCTATTCCTGTCCAGGTTGTAGAGGTCCTGTACGATACAAATCCGGCAAAGTTCTGCGTTCGCATTTTGCCCACGTAACCCTACGGGATTGTAGCTACTTTTCCGAGAATGAGTCAGCCCAGCACCTGTCACTTAAGTCCAGTCTCTATAACTGGTTGGCTAAAAATGAACAAGTTGAACTTGAAAAATGCTTGCCAAAGATTGGCCAGGTCGCTGATTTATTGGTCAATAATAGTCTAGCCTTGGAAGTCCAATGTTCCAGTCTACCTATTTCTCGTTTGCAAGTTCGGACACAAACCTATCGTGAATCAGGTTATCAGGTTGTCTGGTTGCTTGGCAAGGATTTGTGGCTCAAGGAACGACTGACCAATTTGCACAAGCAGTTTCTCTCCTTTAGCATGAATATGGGCTTTCATCTTTGGGAACTAGATGACGAGAAGAAGGAATTACGACTTCGCTACCTCATTCATGAAGATTTGCGAGGTAAGGTACACTGTCTTACGAAAGTCTTTCCCTTTGGTCAGGGAAACTTACTGGACATATTACGTTTCCCTTTTTCCAAGCAAACCCTATCTAGCATGACGTGTCCAATGGATGAGGATTTGCCTCGTTACATTGCTCAACAGCTTTATTACAAATCTCCCAAATGGCTCGCCCTGCAAGCAGAGGCTTATGGACGTGGAGAAAATCTACTGACTAAGGCAGCATTAGACTGGTATCCCCAAATCCAACTGCCCCGCTCTGCTATTGGCTTTGCCCAAATACCAAAAGATTTAAGTCCCGTCTATCAGGCCATTGACCACTATTATGCGGGTGTCAAGGACAAGCGGATACAAGCGGTTTATCCACCAGCAGTTTATTGGAGGGAAAAATAAACAGGTAAAACTAATCCACAATTGGACACAGTCTTGAAGGTATTGGCTATCCTAGGAAAAACTTTAGCAGTTGTTCCTTTGAAACAAGAATAACATTTTTAATAGTGTATTTTGCAGGATATAATTTTATTATAACAACTGTTATGAAAGCCCTCACTTTCCGTTGGAAAGAGGGGATTTTTTATGTTAGAATAAAGGATACGGAGGATTTATTATGTCTAAACAACGTCATGAAATTGAAGAAAAATACCAGTGGGACTTGACCACTGTTTTCCCAACCGATGATGCCTGGGAGGCAGAACTTGTAGATTTACAAGCTGAAACTGAAAAAACAAAAGAATTTGCAGGGCATTTGCTCGACTCAGCTAAAAGCCTTTTGGAAATCAGCGAAACGCAACTCGGTCTCATGCGTCGCATTGAAAAACTCTATGTTTATGCGTCTATGAAAAACGACCAAGACACGCGTGAAGGAAAATACCAGGAATTTCAAGCTAAGGCTATGGGGCTTTACTCTGCCTTCTCACAAGCATTTGCCTTCTATGAGCCTGAATTTATGGCCATTACTGATGAGCAGTTGGAGGCCTTTAAGGCAGAAGAGCCTGCTCTTGTTCAGTACAGCCACCAATTTGAAAAGCTTCTGGCAGCTAAGGACCATGTCTTGTCACAAGAAGTAGAAGAAGTCCTTGCAGCGACCAGCGAGATTTTCGAATCACCTGCTGAAACCTTCTCAGTCTTGGACAATGCCAGTCTGCGTTTCCCAGAAATCGCAGATGAAGACGGTCACTTGGTGCCACTTTCACACGGAAACTACATTCACTTTATGGAGTCTAAAAACCGTGATGTCCGTCAAGAAGCATACGAAGCTATGTACGGTACCTATGAGCAGTTCCAGCATACCTACGCTAAGACTTTGCAGTCTAATGTCAAGGTCAATAACCTGAAAGCTCGTTTGCGTAAGTACGATTCAGCCCGTCACGCATCACTTGCAGCTAATTTCATTCCAGAATCCGTTTACGATACATTAGTGGCGGCAGTCAACAAGCACCTTCCGCTCTTGCACCGTTATATCAATTTGCGTAAGAAACTCCTGGGTATTGATGATTTGAAGATGTACGATATGTACACACCATTGTCAGATTTCAGTACCAAGATTTCTTATGAAGATGCACTCAAGAAATGCCAAGAAACCTTGGAAATTTTCGGTGAGGATTATGTGGCTATTGTAAAAGAAGCCTTCGAAAACCGCTGGATTGATGTTCATGTTAATGAAGGAAAACGTTCAGGAGCATATTCAGGAGGTGCCTACGACACCAACGCCTTCATGCTTCTCAACTGGCAGGATAACTTGGATAACATGTACACCCTTATCCATGAAACGGGGCATTCTCTTCACTCTATGTTGACTCGTAAGACGCAGCCGTATGTCTATGGTCATTATTCACTTTTCTTGGCAGAAATTGCTTCAACAACCAATGAAAATCTTTTGACAGAAAAACTCTTGGCAGAAGTAGAAGATGACAAGGAACGCTTTGCTATTCTTAATCATTACCTAGATGGTTTCCGTGGTACAGTCTTCCGCCAGACCCAATTTGCCGAGTTTGAGCAAGCAATCTACAAGGCAGACCAGGAAGGTCAAGTCTTGACGGCTGATTTCCTCAATGAATTGTACGGTCAGACAAATGAGAAATACTACGGTCTTTCGGCAGAAGAAAACCCAGAAATCCAGTTTGAGTGGGCTCGCATTCCACACTTCTATTACAATTTCTATGTCTATCAGTATGCGACAGGTTTTGCGGCAGCATCCGCTCTGGCAAACAAGATTGTTAATGGCAGCCCAGAGGATAAAGAAAACTATCTCAACTACTTGACGGCTGGTAGCTCAGATTATTCCCTCAATGTCATTGCAAAAGCAGGTGTAGACATGACCAAGGAAGATTACCTCAACGATGCCTTCAAGGTATTTGAAGCTCGTTTGGAAGAATTAGAAGCTCTCGTTGAGAAAGGTGTGCACCTCTAATATGATTTCCTATAAACGTTCGATTGTCATTCACAGTGTGATTAGTCTTGTTTTAATCTTAATCGGTCTTGGTGGTTTGACCAGACCTGAGCCATCTATGGGAAGTGTCGTCTATTTGATATTTTTACAACCTTTGCTGGTTTATTTATATATATTGAGAAAGCAAAAGGCTGTTTTTATCTTGACAAAACAGTACCTAGAATTTCAAGAACACTTTTGGAGTGAACGCCAGCGCTATTCGTTAGAAGAGATTGCGGAGATTCGCTACCTTGTTTCTCCTGTCTATCGTGGCTATCAATCGAAACGTTTGCGAATTGTAGGAAATAAGGGAGAACTACTTGCAGTCGTCAATTTGAATAAGCTTGATGGTGCAGATTTTAATGATATTTACCATTTTGTAGAGCAAGTAGCACCGCATATAAGATGGGATTTTTCAAATTCATAATGGAGGTACTATGTTAACGGAAGAACAGCTACAGGACATTTTTGAACTGGCGGACCTCATGTCAAATGGTGACAGGGAGCTATTTCTCCAACTTAGAGATGTGGTTTTTGCTAGTGATCCGAATCAGATTCTAGACTCTATCGAACGCATCCTAGAACCAGATTCATTCGATGATTTCTTGGACCGTGTTGGGGAGTCTGAAAAGGAAAATCTGTGGTTAATCTTGATAAAATTACTAGAGCATTTTAATTATATTTGTGTGCGTGATTATAAGGATAATCTTGAAGATTTTATCTACTTTTTTGACCGTCTTCATCAAGTCCGCAATGCAGGGATTTCTCTCAAATTGGATTCAGATGGATTAAATCCAGCTGCCTCTATTTCAGAATGGGCAAGAGTCGTTGATAGCAAATATCTTGATGAAAACTTTTGTCTAGGGACAGTAGATATGGACACGGATAGTTACTATCTCTTTTTCAGTAAGCAAGCGACTTTTGTTCGACTTCAAGAACTAGCTGGAAATTTAGGGTATCGAATTGATTACGCTAAAAATATGTAAAGAAAAGGTGGGGAAACCTGCCTTTTAGTGTGTTGAGGAAGAAAATCTTGTCGGCTTATGATATAATGGATTCTATGGTCGAATCATATAGTAAAAACGCAAACCACAATATGCGCCGTCCTGTTGTCAAGGAAGAAATTGTGGATTTTATGCGAACACGTCAGGCGCAAAATACAGGTTTTTTGAAAGAACTGGAAGAGTTTGCTCGTCAAGAAAATATTCCAGTCATCCCTCATGAAACGGTAGCCTATTTTCGCTTGTTAATGCAAGTGTTGCAACCTAAAAAAATATTAGAAATCGGAACGGCCATTGGTTTTTCAGCCCTCTTAATGGCCGAAAATAGTCCAGAATCTCATATTACGACCATTGATCGTAATGAAGAAATGATTGGCTTTGCAAAGGAAAACTTTGCCAAATATGATCAGCGCCAGCAGATTGAATTGCTGGAAGGGGAAGCCATGGATATTCTTCCGACTTTACCAGATAACACATATGATTTTGTTTTCATGGATTCTGCTAAATCAAAATATATTGTATTTTTACCAGAAGTCTTGAAAAAGGTCAAAGTAGGCGGTTTAATCATTTTGGATGACATCTTCCAAGGAGGAGATGTTGCCAAGGACATCAAGGATGTCAGAAGAGGGCAGCGCACTATTTACAAAGGATTGCAACGTTTATTCGATGCGACTTTGGATAATCCAGATGTGACTGCTAGTCTTGTTTCCATGAGTGACGGTCTCCTTATGTTGAGAAAAAATAGGGAAAATGTTGACTTAAAACATACAGAAATTTAAGAAGTTTTTAAGCTTTTGTGTTATAATGAAAGGGTTAACGAAAAAAAGGAGAGAGTCTTTAAATGAAGCAAACTAAAAAAATTCTCGCGGGAGCAGTAACACTCTTTGCTGCGGTAACACTCGCTGCTTGTTCCAGTGCAGCTGATAAAGATATCATTACGATGAAAGGCAACACGATTACTGTGTCTGAGTTTTATGAGAAGGTAAAAACAAACTCTCAAGCTCAACAAGTTCTATTGTCAATGATTATTAGTAATGTATTTGAAGAGCAGTATGGTGACAAAGTGACTGCAAAAGAAGTCGACGAGGCTTATAACAAAATGGCAGAGCAATATGGTGATTCATTTGCAACAGCTCTTTCTTCAGCTGGCTTGACTCAAGAAACTTACAAAGAACAAATCCGTACTAATAAATTAGTTGAGTATGCTGTAAAACAGGCTGCTGAAAAGGAATTGACTGATGAGAACTACAAGGTAGCTTATGATGCCTATACCCCAGAAGTAACAGCACGTGTCATCAAATTGACAGACGAAGCTAAGGCAAATGAAGTTTTAGCGGCAGCACAAGCTGAAGGTGCAGATTTTGCTCAATTGGCGAAAGACAATTCTACGGATACTGCGACAAAAGACAATGGAGGCGAAGTACAATTCGATTCAACTTCAACAACTGTTCCTACAGAAGTTCAAAACGCGGTCTTTGCTTTGGATGCAGGCCAAGTAGGGGCATCCGTTATTTCAGTAGTAGATATGACAACTTATACAACTAGCTACTATGTTGTAAAATTAGAAGCGAAGTCAGAAAAATCTGCCAACTGGGAAGACTATAAAGATAAGTTGAAAGAGATTATTTTGGCGCAAAAGCAAAGTGATTCAACATTTGTTGCGACTGTGCTGAAAGAAGCGCTCCAAAAAGCAAACGTTAAGGTTAAAGACAGTGCTTTCCAAAATCTTCTTTCACAATATGTGACAACAGAAGAAAGCAGTTCTTCATCAACGGAAAGTTCTTCTTCTACAACAGAATCTTCTAGTTCTTCAGGTCAATAATTGACGCTTTACTTATTAAGAATAGATACTTGATTACTTAGTTCAGAAAATTGGCGGTTGTTGCGAGCCATCTAAGCCAAGTATCTTGCTACTTAATAGAACAATTGAATATAGGTTATGAAATGAGAATGACAAGTCATTGAATGAAGGTGGTACCGCGGTTTTTCGCCCTTCGTTTGGTTTCTTGTTATTTTTTTGGAGGTTATAGTCTTTTAGTTTACTTTTAGTACTAGGCAACGAGCCGCAGGCATAACTAGAGTTAGGCAAGGCGAGTTAACGAAGTAATAAAAGAAAAACTAAATGACGATATCATGAAGCAATTTCAAGTGAAACAACACTTTACCTTTGGTGGTGAAAAATTTGATATTCGTGATAGTTTTGGGAATCTTGCTTATCAAGTGGAGGGATCTTTTCTCGAAATTCCAAAACGATTTATTGTGTCCAATTCCAGAGGTGGGGAAGTTTGTCAGATTACTAAGAAGTTTTTGACCTTCCTGCCCCAGTTTACCATTGATATGGCAGACGGTCATTCTTTCTACTTGCAAAAGGAATTTACTTTTTTCAAGGATCGCTATACTGTGGAAAATCTAGGTTTAATCCTAGACGGAAATATCTGGGATTTGGATTTTCGCTTGAAAAAACCTGATGGTCAGCTAGTAGCTGAAATCTCCAAAGAACTCTTTCATTTAACTTCTCATTACTCCGTTACTGTATTGGAGGACTCCTATGCAGATTTGGTCATTTCCTTGGTGGTCGCAATTGACTACATCGAAATGATGGAAGATGCATCGAGATAATCTTAAAATAATTGTTCAGTTTAACTGTTTCGTTAAATTGAATCCGCCTAACTATCACTTATGAAAGGAAATGGCATCGAGTTTATTCTGAAATGAACTCGGGCTACGGACTTTGTCAAAAAGAGAAACACTTCCTGGGAGTGGGAAAGAACTCGACTAGTCTAAAAAAGAGTTCGTCTTCCCACCCCCCGCACAGTTGATTAGGTCAGATTTGGAGTGTAAAACACGAACAAATCTGCCAATCAACCACTGCGCTGAG
>NZ_ALMY01000043.1 GCF_000440115.1 Streptococcus suis YS56
TTTGCCCAGCCTCTTCGTCAGGTTTCCTATTTTGACGGTGTCCGCTTAACGCCCTTAGTATCTTAGTTGAACTCGGACTAGGTCCTTTCTCTTAAAATATCATTATATGAAAGGAAATGTTCAATTTGGATAATTTTCTGAATTGAACCCGCCCGGAAGGCTCGGAAAAAAGATAAACTGTCTAGGAAATCAGTATTTCCTGTCAGTTTCCTATTTTTCAGTCGCCTTCTAATCGGGCTTGGTATCTTAATTATGAAACAATTATCATCAGCACAAATCCGCCAAATGTGGTTGGATTTCTGGAAATCAAAGGGTCACTCTGTTGAGCCTTCAGCAAATCTTGTCCCTGTTAACGATCCAACTCTTTTGTGGATCAACTCTGGTGTGGCAACCCTCAAGAAATATTTCGATGGCTCTGTCATTCCTGACAACCCACGGATTACCAATGCTCAAAAATCGATCCGTACCAACGATATTGAAAACGTTGGTAAGACAGCCCGCCACCACACCATGTTTGAAATGCTTGGTAACTTCTCTATTGGTGATTATTTTCGTGATGAAGCGATTGAGTGGGGCTTTGAGCTCTTGACAAGCCCAGAATGGTTTGCCTTTCCAAAAGACAAGCTCTATATGACTTACTATCCAGATGATGTGGATTCATACAATCGTTGGATTGCTCTTGGTGTTGAGCCAAGCCACTTGATTCCGCTTGAAGACAACTTCTGGGAAATTGGTGCAGGTCCTTCTGGTCCAGATACGGAGATTTTCTTTGACCGTGGCACAGACTTTGACCCTGAAAACATCGGCATCCGTCTCTTGGAAGAAGATATTGAAAATGACCGTTACATCGAGATTTGGAATATCGTATTGTCCCAGTTTAACGCAGACCCAGCTGTTCCGCGTTCTGAATACAAGGAATTGCCTAACAAAAACATTGATACGGGTGCAGGTTTAGAGCGTTTGGCGGCTATTTTCCAAGGGGCTAAGACCAACTTTGAAACTGACCTTTTCTTGCCAATTATTCGTGAAGTAGAAAAGATTTCTGGTAAGACTTATGACCAAGATGGCGACAACATGAGCTTCAAGGTTATCGCAGACCACATCCGTGCTTTGTCATTCGCTATCGGTGATGGTGCCCTTCCTGGGAATGAAGGTCGTGGTTATGTCCTTCGTCGTTTACTTCGTCGTGCTTCTATGCATGGCCAACGTTTGGGCATTACAGAGCCATTCTTGTACAAATTGGTGGAGACAGTTGGCAATATCATGGAAAGCTACTATCCAGAAGTACTTGAAAAACGTGCCTTCATTGAGAAGATTGTTAAGAGTGAGGAAGAGTCGTTTGCTCGTACCATCCACACAGGTTCACAATTTGCTGAGCAATTGATGGACAAATTGGCGGCAGAAGGTAAGTCTGAGATTGATGGTCGTGACATTTTCAAACTCTATGATACCTATGGTTTCCAAGTAGAATTGACAGAAGAATTGGCTGAGCACCGTGGTATGACCCTTGACATTGCTGGCTTTGAAGCGGCTATGAAAGAGCAACAAGACCGTGCACGTGCTTCAGTTGTCAAAGGTGGTTCAATGGGTATGCAAAATGAAACTCTGGCTGCTATCACAGAAGAGTCGACCTTTGTTTATGGTCAAACAGCTCTTGAAGCAAGTTTATCTGTCATTGTGGCTGATAATGCGCGTACAGAAGCAGTCTCAGAAGGTCAAGCTCTCCTCGTCTTTGACCAAACACCATTCTATGCAGAAATGGGTGGTCAGGTTGCAGACCATGGTTTTGTGAAAAATGCTGCTGGAGACATTGTTGCAACTGTCATCGATGTGCAGAAAGCACCAAATGGTCAACCATTGCACACAGTTGAACTGTCCGCAAGCATTTCAGTTGGTCAAACCTACACACTTGAAATCGAAACAAAACGCCGTAAGGGTGTTGAGAAGAACCACACAGCAACTCACTTGCTCCATGCAGCTCTTCACAATATTATCGGTGAGCATGCAACGCAGGCTGGTTCCTTGAATGAGCAAGACTTCCTCCGCTTTGACTTTACGCACTTTGAGGCAGTTACTGCAGAAGAACTTCGTCGTATTGAAGAAGAAGTCAATGAACAAATTTGGAATGCTATTCCAGTTGTGACAGTTGAGACTGATATTGACACAGCTAAGGAAATGGGTGCCATGGCCCTCTTCGGTGAAAAATACGGTAAAGAAGTCCGCGTTGTTACTATCGGTGACTACTCTGTGGAACTCTGTGGTGGTACCCATGTTGGTAACACCGCTGAAATCGGTATCTTCAAGATTTTGAAAGAAGAAGGTATCGGTTCAGGTACTCGCCGTATCATTGCGGTAACAGGCCGTGACGCCTTCCTTGCCTATCGTGACCAAGAAGATGCCCTCAAAGAAGTAGCAGCAACCATCAAGTCACCACAGATCAAGGAAGTGCCAAACAAGGTTGAAAGTCTTGCTCAGCAAGTTCGTGACCTGCAAAAAGAAAATGCGGCTCTGAAAGAAAAAGCAGCGGCAGCCGCTGCTGGTGATGTCTTCAAAGATGTCAATGATGCTAATGGCATTCGCTACATTGCCAGCCAAGTCCAAGTATCAGACGCTGGTGCCCTCCGTACCTTCGCTGACAACTGGAAGCAAAAAGACTACTCAGATGTCTTGGTGCTGGTTGCTGCAATCGGTGACAAGGTCAATGTCCTTGTAGCCAGCAAATCAAGCGATGTTCATGCTGGGAACCTTATCAAAGTCCTTGCTCCAATCGTAGCAGGTCGTGGTGGTGGTAAGCCAGACATGGCCATGGCAGGTGGTAGTGACGCCTCTGCTATCCAAACCCTCTTGAACAGCGTAGCTGATAACTTATAATCTATACCGAAAAACTCTTTTATCCTCTGGATGAAGGAGTTTTTTTGTAATCCATTCTAGTCAATTTGACAACATTCATAAACTTTTTGACAAAAATTATTATTTTTTTGACAAATATACTTGTCAAAAAGAAAAAGAAGTGTTACAATGATATCAAGATAAGGAGATAAAAACGAATTCATCAGACAAGAAAAAAAGAAAGTTGGGGTATAACAATGAAAAAGATAAATAGCAATAAAAAAGGAATTTTGATTACAGGAACAACCGTTGCGCGTGCAGTCGAAATAGGGTCCATTCTATTATTGGCTTACATTCTCCTTTCTGATTTGCTGGGATGGAGCGATATGGATACAGCTCTAATGACTACTCTAATTGCTTCAATTGCTTGTATCGAAGCAAGTTTACAAATGGAGAAAAAAGGAAATAAGTAGAAGGAGATAGACCATGAAACGACACATTTCAGCAGATATGGCAGCGATTATGATTGCAGAATCCTGTATTGTCGGATTATTGATTGGAGTTGCTCTAGGTTTATTGAGTTTGAGCTAGGTGAAATAGAAGGAGAAGAAACATGGAAGCGAAAAAGAAATTATATGAAGTAGATGTTAGAAGTGATAAAAAGTTGGCAGCAAGGTTATACGTAACTACAGTTTTATTAGTGTTTCCGTTCTATTGGCTATTTGGATTCATAGCTTCTAGAGTTGAGTTTCAAAATATCATGAGTGAGATGCAATTCATTGAAGTACTATTTGTTTTTCTATTGCTTATTATCATTCATGAATGGATTCATGGACTGTTTTTTAAAATTTTTTGTCCCAAAAATCCTGTCAAATATGGAATTAAATGGAAAACAGGTATGGCTTATGCAATCAGTCCCAACTCCCTTTATAATCGTTTCCAAACAGTTGTAATTGCCCTTGCTCCTTTCGTTCTGATTAGTTTGGGGTTGACAGCATCTGCAATGTTTGGTTGGCTTGACAAAGGGGCTTATCAGATTCTAGCAACCATGCATTCAGTGGCTTGTATTGGTGATTTCTATTATACATATTTACTGATGGCAAAATTCAAAGAAGTGGCGGTAGAAGTAGCTGTAACAGAAAAAAGCATGGTTATCTACCAAGCCTAGAAAGGAAAACTCATGGAATATGTCTTAAAAAATCGGCTCAAGGAATTGCGAGCCAGAGATGGTCTCAATCAGACAGAACTAGCCAAGTTAGCAGAGGTTTCGCGACAGACCATTAGCTTGATTGAGCGGGGAGAATATACGCCCTCGGTGGTCATTGCCATGCGCATAGCACAAATTTTTAATGAAAATGTGGAGAATGTCTTTCAATTAGTGGAGGTAGAAGAATGAAACAAGGGAAACAATTAACGACAAAACAAAGATGGCTCAGAAATCTTACATATTTGTTTTTGGGAGCAATTTTCGGAGCATTTTGTGGCTTTTTTGGAGTATCGATTTCTAAGCTTGGATTACCGTCTTTTATCAATTTAGATAATTTCTTGTTTTGTTTGCGTATCATTACTTTTGTAATTTTTGCCGGAACCATTTATTTTGGTATTAAAGCTAATAAAAAATACCATCTTTACCATTCTATTTCAGATGAGGAAGAAGAACACTTTGATGAACTGTATAAAAAAATGTATCGTAACCTAGAATATGCGACCATATCATTCAATGTTGCCGTATCATTGACTCTGTTAAATTTAGTTTTAGGATTTGGAGTTGCCTTCTTAGAAGAGAGTGCGGTTATGTATGGGTCAATTTTTGACTTGGTTCTCTTTATCGTACTTCTAATTACTCAAGTGATTATTATTAAATTAACAGAGAAAATTCGAGACTATAAGTTATCTGCATTTGCTACAGTAAAAGAGATGAAAGACTTCGCTGAGGCAATGGACGAGGGGGAGAAACAAGCAAACTACGAAATGAGTTTCCAAATCGTCTTCACTTTGAATCAAATCGTGTTACCAGGTTTGTATCTATTCCTATTTGTACTTAGCATGCTATTGCAGGAGCGACAAATTACAGCATTTCTAGTTGTTGCCTTTCTTCACATTTACATCAATGTCATGCAGGTTCGCATGGTTCGTCGTTATTTTAAATAATGAAAGGTTTTGGTAGTGATTATGAAAGAGAATAAAAAGTTTACATCGATTCTAAAAATTGTTTATTTCTTAGGGATTATCGGCCTTGGTTCCTACGCAGTTGGCTATATTTTCGGAGAGTGGCTGGCTACTGGGCAGATTGATTTGTCAACCCTGACTATCCTCTTGCCATTGGTTTTGGGCTTGCCTGCACTGCTGTCATCATTTAGTTTCTCTTTTATTACTTCGTTAACTCGCCTTGCCTAACTCCAGTTATGCCTGCGGCTCGTTGCCTAGTACTAAAAGTAAACTAAAAGACTTTATCTTTTACCAAACGAAAAATAATTGTTTATATTAAGGAGATTGCTATGAATAGACTTGGAAATGTCAAAGATTGGAATGTGGTTAAAAATTGGAAGTTTCTCTTAGTGGGACTAGCTGTCGTTGCCCTTAATGTATTGACCCAGATGGCCATGTTTACTCTACCAAATTTTGATGGGAAAAACCTTCTGATTGCTGCTGCCTTCTTGTTGGTTGCTGTGGTGCTTGGTTTTATCTTGACTGGTAAATTAGGTCTGTGGAAAGGTGAGCAGAAGTGGGGGATAGGTGCGAATGTTGGTTTTGTAGCCCTCGCCTTTATCGTTATGTTTGGTCTGAAAATAATTGGTGGGCAATTGATTATGCTGGAAGAGGGATACGGTCAGACGACTGCCAATCAGGAAATTATCAACAATTCAGGCTTGCCAACCTTAGTTTTATTTCTCTTTGCAGTTTTCTTTGCTCCAGTTTTGGAGGAACTGCTTTTCAGAGGGATTCTTATGGGGAAAGTCTTTGGTAAGGATTCGATTGTGGGATTATTGCTATCGAGTTTTCTGTTTGGACTTATTCACAATCCGACCAATATCGGATCTTGGGTTGTCTACGGAGGTATGGGCCTAGTCCTAGGACTCGCCTATCGTATTTCTGGCAAATATACCAATGCACTTATTCTACACAGTCTGAATAATCTTCTTGGATTTTTGTTGATGCTTCTGATGCAAAGTCTGGGCTTGATATAGGAGGATAGGATGGAACTATTTTTATGGATTCTAGTAGGATTTCTATTTTTCAATTCTCTATCAGATAGGAAAAAAGTGAAGCAGTTGCAAGCTAGGGTAAAAAAATTGCAGAAAACTACAAAAGGAGAAAATCAGATGTCAGTTTTATTGAAAGAATTGGTCGGAAGTAAAGCCAAAATCCGCTTTGATGAGGAATTTTCTATTACTTATGAATACACCATTTTGGCAGTTGATGAGGATTGGGTTAAAATTTCTCGTGAATTAGCGAATGGGGAGCTTGAAACCAAGTTGGTACGAGTCGATAATATTGTTGACTTGAGCTTTTAGGGAGGGAATATGTTGAAATTTATCAAACACGTTGCTTTACTATTTCTATACTTTGTTGCCTATCAAATTGCTTCAGGTTTTCTAATGGTAGGACCAACCTTACAAACGATTCCTGACATTCCTGCCCAGTTGATTGATAGTACAATTTGGATTTGTGCGATAATTGGTCTTGTTCTCTCTATTGCGCTCATTATTCTGTTATGGAAGTATATCTATCCACGTCATTCTGTTGACTATCGTGTGGCAGCTTCATGGTTCCATAAGATTCAATGGCCGATATTACTCTATATTGCATTTTTTATCTTCCAATTTATTATACCAGTCCCAGAAAGTGAAAACCAAAAGCTTGTGATCGAATTCGTATCAGCTTATCCCTTGATTGCATTTAGCTCAGTAGTAGTTTTTGCTCCCATTTTAGAAGAATTGATTTTCCGTGGATTTTTAGCGACCTATTTCTTCCCTAAAATAGCAGATATGAAGGCTGTTGGAATCTATCTTGTTGTAACGGGGTCTTTGTTTAGTCTGGTCCATATGCCAGCAACCCTTCCCCAATTTTTGATTTATTTCACGATGGGACTCAATCTAGGATGGCTCTATCTGATCAAACGTGATATTCGTTATCCGATTGCGCTACATATGTTAAATAATGGAATTTCCTATTTGATGATTCTATTTTTGGTATAAAAAAATAAGCAGCTCAGATTGAACTGCTTTTTTTGATTACAAACCGTAAAGATAATCATCGTCCTGCATAGCTTCCACTTCACCAAGAAGATAGCCGTTACCAACTTGGGAGAAGAAGTCGTGGTTAGATGTACCGGTTGAGATACCGTTCATGATGATTGGGTTGACATCATCTGCTGAATCTGGGAAGAGTGGATCCTGTCCCAAGTTCATGAGGGCTTTGTTGGCATTGTAACGAAGGAAAGTCAAGACTTCCTCAGTCCAGCCAACTGCATCATAGAGAGAACGAGTATAGCCCTCTTCATTTTCATAAAGTTGGTAGAGCAAGTCGTACATCCAGTCGCGGAGTTTGTCCTGTTCTTCCTCGGACAATTCATTGAAACCAAGTTGGAACTTGTAACCGATGTAGGTACCGTGCACAGACTCGTCACGGATAATCAACTTGATAATTTCAGCAACGTTGGCCAGCTTGTTGTTACCAAGGTAGTAGAGTGGCGTGAAGAAACCAGAGTAGAAGAGGAAGGTTTCTAGGAAAACGCTGGCTACTTTCTTTTCAAGCGGTGTACCTGTTTCGTAGATTTCGTTGATAATCTTTGCCTTGCGTTGCAAGTATTCGTTGCTGTTGGTCCATTCAAAGATGTCTTCAATCTCAGACTTGGTATTCAAGGTTGAGAAGATAGAAGAGTAAGACTTGGCATGGACTGACTCCATGAATTGGATGTTGTTGTAAACAGCTTCTTCGTGCGGTGTACGAATATCGTTGCGAAGAGCTTGGACACCTGTTTCAGATTGAAGGGTATCCAAGAGGGTCAAACCGCCAAAGACCTTACCAACCAGGTCTTTTTCTTCAGCAGTCAGTTTACGCCAGTCATCCAAGTCGTTTGATAATGGGATACGTGTATCGAGCCAGAATTGCTCGGTCAACTTTTCCCAAGTTGACTTGTCAATAACATCCTCAATGGCATTCCAGTTTATGGCTTTGTAGTAGGTTTCCATCATATTCTCTTTCTTTTTCTTATACTTCAAATATTATATCACAAATAGATAGTAGCCTGTAAAAAAATCCCCTAAAAGGGATTTTTAATCGAGCGCTCATTAGTTACTTCATATCATGAACGACAGTGTCGTAAGGTAGTAAGCTAATCCGCCGATAGCGGTTAGCGTAGATTAGGTAGTTGTTTTTCCAACAGCTAATCTTGCTACGTCAAATCACACAACTTTCACATTGGTTTGCGCCGACTTCTTCGCCGTCATCGGTAAAGGTGCGGATGTAGTAAATAGACTTGATTCCCTTGTTAAAGGCATAGTTGCGAAGGATAGAGAGGTCACGCGTTGTTTGTTTGTTCTCTTTTTTCCATTCGTAGAGTTCTTTTGGAAGCTCGCTGCGAAGGAAGAGGGTGAGAGACAAACCTTGGTCAACGTGCTCAGTTGCAGCAGCATAGACATCGATAACCTTGCGCATATCCATATCGTAGGCAGACTTGTAGAATGGAATGGTTTCCGTTGCCAAGCCAGCTGCTGGATAGTAGATTTTACCGATTTTCTTCTCTTGGCGTTCCTCAATCCGTTGTGTGATTGGGTGAATAGAAGCGGAAACATCGTTAATGTAGCTGATAGAACCGTTTGGAGCAACAGCTAGACGGTTTTGGTGGTAAAGACCATCTGCCATGACTTTCTCACGTAAGTCAGCCCAATCTTGTCCGCTTGGAATGAAAATCCCTTCAAAGAGTTCTTTGACACGGTCAGATTGCGGTTGGTAGTCCCCAGTCACATACTTATCGAAATAAGTGCCGTCTGCGTATTTTGATTTGTCGTAGTTGTGGAAGGTCGCCTTGCGTTCGCGGGCAATGTTATTTGATTCTACCAAGGTCCAGTAGTTGAGGAGCATAAAGTAGATATTGGTAAATTCCACAGCTATTTTTGATCCGTAGTCGATCAAGTTTTGTGCCAAGTATGAGTGAAGTCCCATAGCACCAAGACCGATTGAATGCGCGCGCTCATTTCCAGCCTCGATAGACGGCACTGCAGAAATGTGTGAGTGGTCAGTAACGTAAGTAAGAGCGCGTGTCATGGTACGGACAGAACGGCCAAAGTCAGGCGATTTCATCAGGTTGACAATGTTGGTTGAGCCAAGATTACATGACACATCTGTTCCCATGGTCAAGTATTCCTGAGAGTCGTTGATAACGCTTGGCGTCTGAACTTGAAGGATTTCTGAACAGAGGTTGGACATGATAATCTTACCGTCAACAGGATTGCTGCGGTTGGCAGTATCGATGTTGATGACGTAAGGATAACCAGACTCTTGTTGCAGTTTAGAAATCTCTGTTTCTAGGTCGCGGGCCTTTATTTTTGTCTTACGAATACGTGGGTTTGCCACCAACTCGTCGTATTTCTCCGTAATATCAAGGTAGCTGTAAGGCACACCGTATTCCAATTCAACGGAGTAAGGGCTGAAGAGGTACATGTCTTCATTTTTACGTGCCAACTCATAGAACTTATCAGGAACAGTGATTCCAAGTGACAAGGTCTTCACACGCACTTTCTCGTCAGCATTTTCCTTCTTAGTCGAAAGAAAGGCGATAATGTCTGGGTGGAAAACATCCAGATACACTACCCCAGCACCTTGGCGTTGGCCAAGTTGGTTAGAGTAAGAGAAGCTATCCTCGAAAAGTTTCATGACAGGAACAACCCCAGAAGCAGCTCCCTCGTAGCCCTTGATTGGAGCCCCTGCCTCACGCAAGTTGCTGAGGGAGATACCAACACCACCACCGATACGGGACAATTGCAGAGCAGAGTTGATGGAACGTCCGATGGAGTTCATATCGTCTGTGACTTGGATGAGGAAGCAAGATACCAACTCACCACGACGGGCACGGCCTGCGTTGAGGAAAGAAGGAGTGGCTGGTTGGTAACGCAAATGGATCATTTCGTTAGCCAAGTTCAAGGCCAAGTCTTCATTACCTTCTGCAAAATACAAGGCGTTGAAGAGAACGCGGTCTTCCATGCTCTCCAAATAGTAGGCACCGTCGTTTGTTTTGAGGGCATACTGGTTGTAGAACTTGTAGGCAGCCATGAAGGACTTGAAGCGGAAATTTTGGTCTTTCAAGAATTGATCAATTTTGATGATAAATTCTGGACTGTATTGGTCCAAAAACTCTTTTTCAAGGTAATTTTCTTCTAATAGATAAGCAATCTTGTCTAAAATACTATCAAATTGCTTGGTATTTGGGAGGACGTTTTCTTTAAAGAAGGCCTTAACCGCTTCTTGGTCCTTGTGGAGTGGGATTTGCCCATTAACAGGACGGTTGATTTCGTTATTTAAACGGAAGTAGGACACATCGCCTAGCTCTTTTAAACTCATAGTCGCAATCTCTTTCTATAAACAGTAGGGAGTTAAACCAAGGCTTTTAGTTTTCCTGGTTGAAAACCTGAGAAAACATCATTTTCAGTTTCGATAACAGGTGCAGCTGAGAAACCGAGACCTTTTACGTGATCGATAAATTCAGGCTGTTCATCTAGATTGATTTCTTTATAATCTACACTATGTTGGTCCAAGAATTTCTTGGTCATTTTACACTGTACACAATCATTTTTTGAATAGATCGTTACCATTCAATTTCTCCTTTGTCCATGAGGGATTAATAAAAAATCCCAATTTTGTTACCAATCTAGGATACAAGATTTTAAGGTTAAAGTCAAGAAGGAAGTTTATTTAAAATCACAAAATATAGTGCATAATATTTTTATAAAACACCATATATTGTACCTCTGCTCATTGCCGCTAAGTCGAAAAATAGCGTTTACATAGCTGTTTCTATTTAGTTTGATAACCCTAACAATCTCTCAGTAAAATATAGATTAGCTTTTCTGCAAATGTCATAATATTTTGAAGGAAACATACGGTGTCACAAAATATAACATTTATAGTTATACATGTATTGAATATATATTACCTTTTGTACTATACTATTCAATAATGCTGAAAGAGGTTATAAAATATGGAAAAATTACATAGAAAAAGCTTGTTTCATAAAGGGAAAGAATATTCATATTATGCATTGGATTCGATTTCAACGGGAGAAAAAATGGATATTCATTCACTTCCCTATACTATTCGTATTTTATTAGAAAGTCTTTTAAGAAAAGAAGATGGCGTAGACGTTACAAAAAATCACATAATGGAGTTGCTTCATTATCAGGCGGCATCTCCTAAAGGAGAAATCCCCTTTAAACCTAGTCGTGTTATTTTGCAAGATTTTACAGGTGTTCCTGTTGTGGTAGATTTAGCCTCCATGCGTGATGCGGTGGTGAAAGTAGATGGAAACCCTGAATTGATTAACCCAGAAATTCCAGTGGATTTAGTCATCGACCACTCTGTTCAAGTTGATTTTTTTGGGACTGAAGATGCTCTGGAGAAAAATATTGACTTAGAGTTCGAGAGAAATAATGAACGCTATGAATTTCTGAAATGGGCAGAGAATTCCTTTGAAAATTATCGTGCAGTGCCTCCAGCGACAGGAATTATCCATCAGGTAAACATTGAATTTCTAAGCGATGTTATTATCAACAAGGATGGCTTGCTTTATCCAGATTCTATGTTTGGTACAGACAGTCATACGACCATGATTAATGGTATTGGTGTACTTGGTTGGGGTGTGGGTGGTATTGAGGCGGAAGCTGCAATGTTGGGTGAAGCATCTTATTTTCCTATCCCTGAGGTGATTGGTGTTCGCCTAGCAGGGCAATTGCCTAAGGTTGCTACTGCAACGGATTTGGCTCTTAAGGTCACTCAACTTCTACGTCAGGAAAATGTAGTTGGGAAGTTTGTCGAATTCTTTGGACCAGGTTTATCTTCTCTCACATTAGCGGATCGAGCAACTGTTTCCAATATGGCTCCAGAATACGGTGCGACTTGTGGCTATTTCCCGATTGATGGAGAAACTTTACATTATATGAGATTGACCAACCGTTCGGAGGAGCACGTGGAGTTGACAGAAGCCTATGCTAAGGCTAATTATTTATTCTATGATGCTGAACGTTTTCCGTCTTATAGCAAGGTTTTAGAATTGGATTTATCGACAGTAGTCCCATCTATTTCTGGTCCTAAAAGACCACAGGATTTGATAGAATTAACAGATGCAAAAGCAGAGTTTCAGGCTAGTTTAATACGTGAAGTAGGTGTTCGTGGATTTGGTTTGGAGGAAGCAGAGTTAGATAAAACAGCCTCGGTTAAGTATGTTGAAGGAGATGAGCAAATTCAAACAGGTCATGTTGCTATTGCGGCGATTACCTCGTGTACAAATACCTCCAATCCGTATGTCCTTTTGGCAGCAGGATTACTGGCAAAAAATGCGGTAGAAAAAGGTTTGGCAGTTTCTAAGACGGTCAAGACGTCATTGGCACCAGGCTCAAAAGTAGTGACTGGCTATTTGAAAAAATCAGGTTTGCAGACCTATCTAGATGCTTTAGGGTTCAATTTGGTTGGCTATGGTTGTACAACTTGTATCGGTAACTCAGGTGATCTGCGTCCTGAAGTAGCGGAGGCGATTAAGGAAGAAGATTTATTGGTTTCTGCGGTATTATCTGGAAATCGTAACTTTGAAGGACGGATTAATCCATTGGTAAAAGCTAATTTCTTAGCGAGCCCTCCGCTTGTTGTTGCCTATGCTATTGCGGGAAATATGAATGTAGATTTAACAAGGGATCCGCTGGGGTATGATGAGAAGCAACAAGCTGTCTACCTTGCGGACATTATGCCAAGTCGCGAGGAGGTAGATGACTACATTGAGCGTTATGTGACTTGTGACCTTTATAAAGAAGAATACCAACAGGTATTTACAGATAGTCAGGCTTGGAATGCGATTGAAACAAAAACGGATAAGAATTACAATTGGAATTCATCTTCAACCTATATTCAAAATCCTCCCTATTTTGACAATATGCAGGCAGATTTATCCATAAAACCACTGGAAAATTTATCTGTTTTGGCTAAATTTGGCGATACCGTAACGACAGATCATATTTCCCCGGCAGGGAATATTGCACGATTGAGTCCAGCCGCTCGTTATCTCGAAGAGAATGGCATTGTTTATAAGGATTTTAATTCTTATGGAAGTCGTCGTGGAAATCACGAAGTCATGATGCGTGGGACTTTTGCAAATATTCGTATAAAGAATGAGCTGGCAGCTGGAAAAATTGGTGGTTGGACAAGAGTTGGCGATGAGATTCTTCCAATCTATGATGCGGCTATGAGATATAAGGAAGCTGGTGTCGGTAGTATTGTTATTGCTGGTAAAGACTATGGGATGGGGTCAAGCCGTGACTGGGCAGCCAAAGGTTCAAGTTTACTTGGTGTGAAGGCTGTTCTTGCTGAGTCATTTGAGCGGATTCACCGTTCAAACTTAGTGATGATGGGTGTTCTTCCTTTACAATTTTTAGAAGGTCAGTCGGCAGAAAGTCTTGGCTTGACTGGACATGAAAGCTATACAATCGACTTGCCAGAAGATGTCGGTGTTAGTCAAATTGTAACAGTCCATGCGCAAACAGACGATGTTACAAAGGAGTTTCAAGCTCTCGTGCGGTTTGATGCAGAAGCGGATATTCGTTATTATCGCCACGGAGGTATTTTACCTATGGTAGTAAGAAAGAAACTAGGAGGAAAGGTATGACAGAAACGAATGGGTTAAAAGATGCGATTGCCTGTGATACGCGAATTAGTGCAATTGAAAATGACCGTTTGTCCTATGCAGGGTATGACATTGCTGAATTGATGGAGAATAATGTTTCGTTTGAAGAAGTGATTTACCTCCTATGGAATTTGCATTTGCCAACGCAAATTGAATTGAATTATTTTGAGAAAAAGTTACGTGAGGAATATGCTATTTCTGATGCGGTTGAACAGTGCATTTTAATCCAATCCCGTCGACACCTCCACCCTATGAGTGTACTTCGCTCAACTGTGTCACTTTTGGGAGTTTATAACGTACATGCTGAAGAAAATTCTTTAGAAGCCTTGTATGAACAATCTATTCAAATTATGGCGAAAGTTCCGACCATTATTGCAACTTTTGCTCGTCTCCGTCAAGGACTGGTTCCGATTGAACCGAGAGCAGATTTAGGTTTTGCGGCAAATTTCCTATATATGTTGAATGGAGAAGAGCCGACCGAGTTGCAAGTTAAGGCCTTCAATAAGGCATTGGTTCTCCATGCAGATCATGAGTTAAACGCCTCGACTTTTGCTGCTCGTGTGACAGCTTCTACCTTGACAGACTTGTATTCTTGCGTGACGACTGCCATTGGAACCTTAAAAGGTTCCTTGCATGGTGGTGCAAATGAACGGGTGTTTGATATGCTTCTGGCCATTCGAGAATACGGAGATACCGAAGGTTACCTGCAGAAAAAACTGGATTCAAATGAAAAAATTATGGGCTTTGGTCACCGGGTCTATAAAACAGTTGATCCTCGCCAGCAATATTTAAAGGAAATGGCGCGTGATTTGACAGCAGGGACAGAAAATGAAGTTTTTTACACGCTATCGGAAGAGGTTGAGCATTTTATCAAGCATAAAAAGGGTCTGATTCCAAATGTAGATTTTTATTCAGCAACTGTTTATTATGTCCTTGGAATTGACAGTGATATTTTTACATTGATTTTTGCCATGAGTCGCATGGCTGGCTGGATAGCCCATGTTCAAGAACAACGGAAGAATAATAAGTTAATTCGACCACGTTCTTCCTATATAGGTAGCAGAGATTTGGTATATATTCCGATTGGAAAGAGGTAAATATGGCAGAAAAGATAGTGATGAGAGATGGAAAACTCACCGTCCCCAATCATCCGATTATTCCCTATATCGAGGGGGATGGTATTGGACAAGATATTTGGCCAGCGGCTCAAAAAGTCATTGATGCTGCAATTGTAAAGGCCTATAGTGGTCAGCGTTCCATTCAATGGATGGAAGTCTTGGCAGGTGAAACGGCGCTAGAGTTGACAGGGACATCTTTACCGGTTGAGACCTTGGAGACGATTCGGGAGCATTTGCTAGCCATTAAAGGACCTTTGGGGACACCGGTTGGTAAAGGACATCGTTCCCTGAATGTTGCCCTTCGTCAAGAGTTGGATCTGTTTGCTTGTGTCCGACCTATTCGCTATTTTAAGGGTGTTCCGAGTCCCTTGAAAAATCCAGAAAAGACCGATATAACTATTTTTCGTGAAAATACAGAGGATATCTATGCAGGGATTGAATGGGAGGCTGGTACTGATGAAGTTGCAACTGTGATCGACTTTCTTCAAGAAAGAATGGGAGTGCAGAAAATTCGCTTTCCAGAGACGTCAAGTATTGGTATCAAACCCATCTCGGTAGAGGGAAGTAAACGACTGATCCGCTCTGCGATTGATTATGCTTTGAAGCATGGGCTTAGAACAGTTACTCTCGTTCATAAAGGAAATATCCAAAAATTTACAGAGGGTGGTTTCCGAAAATGGGGGTATGAACTAGCTCAAGAAGAATACAGTCAGCAAGTAGCAGATGGGACGCTCCTTGTAAATGACATAATTGCGGACAACTTTTTGCAACAAATCTTATTAGCACCAGAAAAATTTGATGTTGTGGCCTTGACCAACCTAAATGGAGATTATGCTTCAGATGCCTTGGCTGCTCAAGTCGGTGGCATTGGTATTTCTCCTGGGGCAAATATCAACTATCAAACTGGGCATGCTGTTTTTGAAGCTACTCATGGAACAGCTCCAGATATTGCTGGAAAAAATGTAGCCAATCCTTGTTCGCTCCTCCTTTCTGCCTGCATGATGCTGGAATATATGGGTTGGATAGAAGCGAGTTACTTGATTATTTCGGCTTTAGAAGTTGCTTTTGATAATGGACAGGTGACAGCAGATTTTGCAAAAATGCTAGGAAAAGCAGGACTGTCAACCAGTCAATTTGCAGACTTGTTGACTCAGCTTATCGAGAGATAAATCAAGCCAAATAAGGATTTTTCTGCAGCTCAAATTTGAAAGAAACGCAAAAAATTCTTGAAAATGATTTCAAAAAGTGGTATAATGCTTTTTGTAAGGGTTATCACAAATAACTCACAATTTTGTAAAAATAAAGGAGAATCCTAATATGGCTTCAAAAGACTTCCACATTGTGGCAGAAACTGGTATTCACGCACGTCCAGCAACTTTGCTTGTTCAAACTGCTAGCAAGTTTGCTTCAGACATCACATTGAACTACAAAGATAAATCAGTTAACCTTAAATCAATCATGGGCGTAATGAGCCTTGGTGTTGGTCAAGGTGCTGATGTAACTATCTCAGCTGAAGGTGCTGACGCTGACGACGCAATCGCAGCTATCACTGAAACAATGGAAAAAGAAGGATTGGCATAAGAATATGACAGAAATGCTTAAAGGAATTGCAGCATCTGACGGTGTTGCCGTTGCTAAGGCATATCTACTCGTTCAGCCAGATTTGTCCTTCGAAACTGTTACAGTAGAAGACACAAATGCAGAAGAAGCTCGTTTGGATGCTGCTCTTGCAGCATCTCAAAACGAGCTTTCTCTTATTCGTGAGAACGCAGTAGCTAGCCTTGGTGAAGAAGCCGCAGCTGTTTTTGATGCACACTTGATGGTACTTGCTGATCCAGAGATGATCGGTCAAATTAAAGAGACTATCCGTGCTAAGAAGACAAATGCTGAGACTGGTTTGAAAGAAGTTACGGATATGTTCATCGCAATCTTTGAAGGTATGGAAGATAACCCATACATGCAAGAGCGTGCAGCAGATATCCGTGACGTTGCTAAACGTGTATTGGCAAATCTCTTAGGTGTTCGCCTTCCAAACCCATCTGCAATTAACGAAGAATCTATCGTCATTGCACATGACTTGACTCCATCAGATACAGCTCAATTGAACAAACAATTTGTTAAAGCATTTGTAACAAATATCGGTGGTCGTACAAGTCATTCAGCTATCATGGCTCGTACACTTGAAATTGCTGCTGTATTGGGTACAAATAACATTACTGAAATCGTTAAAGATGGCGATGTACTCGCTGTGAACGGTATCACAGGTGATGTGATTATCAACCCAACTGAAGAACAAATTGCAGAATTTAAAGCGGCTGGTGAAGCTTATGCTAAACAAAAAGCTGAGTGGGCACTTTTGAAAGATGCACAAACTGTTACAGCTGACGGCAAACACTTTGAATTGGCAGCAAACATCGGTACACCAAAAGACGTTGAAGGTGTAAACGATAACGGTGCAGAAGCTGTCGGTCTTTACCGTACAGAGTTCTTATACATGGACTCACAAGACTTCCCAACTGAAGATGAGCAATACGAAGCTTACAAGGCTGTTCTTGAAGGTATGAATGGCAAGCCAGTTGTGGTTCGTACAATGGATATCGGTGGTGATAAGGAACTTCCTTACTTCGACCTTCCACATGAAATGAACCCATTCCTTGGTTTCCGTGCCCTTCGTATCTCTATCTCTGAGACTGGTAACCAAATGTTCCGTACTCAGTTGCGTGCCCTTCTTCGTTCATCTGTACATGGTAAACTTCGTATCATGTTCCCAATGGTTGCTTTGTTGTCAGAATTCCGTGCAGCAAAAGCAATCCTTGATGAAGAAAAAGCAAACTTGTTGGCTGAAGGTGTAGCAGTTGCAGATGATATCCAAGTTGGTATCATGATTGAAATCCCTGCAGCAGCAATGCTTGCAGACCAATTCGCTAAAGAAGTTGATTTCTTCTCAATCGGTACGAACGACTTGATCCAATATACAATGGCTGCAGACCGTATGAACGAGCAAGTTTCATACCTCTACCAACCATACAACCCATCTATCCTTCGCTTGATCAACAACGTTATCAAGGCTGCACACGCAGAAGGCAAATGGGCTGGTATGTGTGGTGAGATGGCTGGTGACCAACAAGCTGTTCCACTTCTTGTGGGAATGGGCTTGGATGAGTTCTCTATGAGTGCAACTTCTGTCCTTCGTACACGTAGCCTCATGAAGACATTGGATACAGCTAAGATGGAAGAATATGCTCACCGTGCCTTGACAGAATGTGCTACGGCAGAAGAAGTTCTTGAACTTCAAAAAGAGTATGTTGATTTCAACTAATAGATAAAAAGGGAAAACAGGGGTAGAAATATCCTTGTTTTTTCACAACTTTTTGACAAGAGAGGACAGTACATACTAACTGATATAGCATATTTATACTCAATGAAAATCAAAATCAGACTAGGCGACGCAGATGCAGATAGAACTGAAGTTCATCAAATCAAGTCAA
>NZ_ALMY01000044.1 GCF_000440115.1 Streptococcus suis YS56
GTTTTCGAAGAGTATTACTGGTAGATGTGACTGAGTCTGTTGTTTAGCCTTGGCTATTGTGGGGTCATTTATAAGAAACGGATTTCTTGTATCTACTTTCTTCATTGAAAAAATAGAATGGTATGCTATAATATAACTAGAAACTTTTCCGAATAAATAGATAGGGAGTATTTCTCTATTACTTTATTTGGAGGATAAAAATGACTAAACGTCGTCAGGTAGTTAGTCCTATGGCTGACATTATTGCAAAAAAGATTTTCAATGACCACGAAATCACCATTGATTTCATCAATACTTTTCTAGGTTTTCGCCCCAAGTCTGTTCAGATTTTGAATGGAACCATTGCGGATGTGAAAAAAGAAAGGACTAGTCACTTTAGTACTACGGTGGATATTTTGGCTCGTATGGATGATGGGACGCAAGTTATCATCGAGATACAGGTTGCCTATCAAAACAGTTTTATCAAGCGCTTATGGACCTATTCCTGCCAACATTTGGTCAAGGATTTGCCCAATGTTCGTGACAAGGTCACGCAGACACATGATATGTATGATAAAATCTCACCGATTTATTCGATTGCCTTAGTAGCTAGTAAGTATTTTGATGATGACCAGCCGATTCACAGTTTTGTACTGACTGAAAAAGATGGGGGTCAAGTCTTGGAATTGCCATTTGGCGAACATGAAGAATTGAGAAAACCATTTGAAATGGTCATTATTGAACTGAAAAAATTCCGCAAGGGTCAGCTAGAGAAAAATCAGCGCCAATGGATAGAATTTTTCGCCAACCGAGCATTTAGTCAATCTACATCAGATGTTATTGAAAAAGCAGAACACCTGTTGGATAGAAACACATGGACAGAGGAGGAAATCGAAATGGTAGATCAATGGTTACGTAATGCTTCCAACCACTTTGGTGAATTGGAAAGCTCCTATATACGTGGCAGACGGCGAGGTAAGGAGGAAGGCAGAGCAGAAGGTTTAGAAGAAGGCCTGGAGAAAGGTTTGGAGAAGGGGTTGGAGAAAGGCCGTATAGAGGTCGCCTATCAGATGTTGCGTGAAGGTTTTTCGTATGAACTGATTGAAAAGCTGACCGGTCTATCTTCTGTACAAATCGATCAACTGTCACAAAATCATCAACCATGATAGAAAGCGAACAATAAGACTGGTTTCGAATTGCTAACTGTTTCCTTTAAAACCTGCCAGAAAGGGAAAGTATAGCATTGACAACTCTCCCAGTATCACTTGTCGAACAGCTTCGTGCCAACTGGTGCAAGGAGTGGAGACACTAGCTGCCAGATTCAGATTGACTTGGCAAAATACTCTTGGTTGACAGTAAGGAAGTCAACCAGGTGCTCGTTAGTGGAGTGGTTATTAGAGATACTGATTGTAAAGTCAATGCTATAGTTATTTCAGGTTAACTGTGATTATTTCGCGAGCGAAGCAAGTCACTTTCGTAGAGTAGGGCAAGTCGAAAGTGAGGCTCTATCAAATTTAATTCAAATGTCTATAAAAGCAAACTAAACGATTATATAAGGTGAGGAGTTCCGATAGGGAACTTTTTTTGTTAGGTTGTCTAAGGTTTGATCTTAGGCATGAGACGAAAGAGTGGGATGGAACAACTAGAGAGGAACCATCGAATTCTGCCAAACTCTTTGGGAATAGGCGAACTCTTTTGGTGCTTGTCGTGTCTGGTCTGAAAAGGTAGCATCTCTGGCGCATTTTAGGTATTTTTGAAGGCAAATGCAGGTCAACTCATAGAATATTTATACAACGTCCGTAATTTTTCTTATGTAAATTATTACAAAACAATTAAATATTAACATATAAACAGGGAGATAAAAATAAAAAACAGACATTATTATGAAAATGACACAAAATATAGTGTAATCGCTTGAAAAGTTGGGGGGGGG
>NZ_ALMY01000045.1 GCF_000440115.1 Streptococcus suis YS56
TAATTGTATTCACTTTACAATATAACTTGCAAAAGTTTTTCAATATCAGTATTAATCCTCCCCAAATGATTATTACAATAAAATTTTATAACGTTTCCATTACCTTTCGAGTTTTATAATGTATCTGTTGATTTCAATTGGTTGGTAATTTGTTTGATTTTGCTCACCACTTTTAGGAGGTAAACAATGCGAAAAGCAAAGAAAAAGTCATTTGACTGGTACGGGACGAGACAGCATTTCTCGATTCGTAAGTATCATTTTGGTGCTGCTAGTGTCTTGCTTGGTATGTCCTTGGTTCTTGGTGCTGGAGCACAAGTAGCTAAAGCCGAGGAAGCTGTTGCTTCACCAACAGCAACTACATCTTCATCTACGGATGCACCAACTGAAACTGCTGCAACAAAGACAGCTACTGAGGAAACTCAAGGTCGTATTGCGACAATCAACTATATCGTTTCTTACGTAACAGAAGACGGTGTAGCTCGTAAAGCAGATTTGAGAGCGACTTCTGTAGAAACTTTCGAGCAAGTGGCTAAGTCAACTGTATCAGTAGATTCTCAAATCCCAGAGGGATATGAGTTAGCTGCAGGTCAAGAAGCAAGTGTGACTCTTGAGGTCACAGAAGGCGGAGCAAATGTTGTAACCTTCAAAGTGGTTAAAAAAGCTGAAGTGAAAACTGAAGAAACCACAGCTACAAATACAGCGCCATCAACAGAAAGCAAGAAAACAGAGATTTCTGCTTCAACAGAGAACAAAGCAACTAATGAAAAAGCAGCAAGCGGAGCTACTGCAACAACGCCAACAGTGCCTACAACAGCCTCTGAGGCAAAAAAAGTTTTAGAGCAAGTCGTATCTGAAGCAACTGTTTTGGCGGAAGAAGCAGAACGCCAAACACTTATCTCACAAGAAGATAATACAGCGGTTAAACAAGCTACTCTTGCGACAAAAGAATCTGTTAAAGTAGCAACTGTAGTCTTCAATAATGCCCTTGCGACAATTGAGGAAGTTAATACTCAAATCACAGCTGTTCGTACAAATGTTGAAGCCCTTGCCTTGGAATTGCGTAAGTTCTTAGGAACAGATACCTTGTTTGTTGCTCTTTCACCAACAGATAGCATGGATATTAACAACGCAGCCAATCCAGTACGTGCGACTCAGACAATCGAGAAGCTTTGGAATAATGGAGAGACATTCCGTCCTACTGGTAACTACCAAATTTCTGTTGCTACAACAGGTACAACAGATTTCACCAGTGCAAAAGCAGCGAGCTACGCTTCTGTAAATAATGACACAATCAAAAATCAATACAAGTCACAATTGGAAGAGATCGGTTTGATTGTTAAGTCTTTCCAAGCCGGCGAAAACTTAACAAGGATTACGGCGATGGATAAAAACGGTGGTCGTGTCGACTATCCATTGACTTATGAGCAAAACAAGGCGCTTGAGGCAGAAGCCCTTCTTTGGAACAACCTGCCTGATGCCCAACGTATCAAACCTTCTGGGGCATCATTTACAGCTAAAAATGCTGTCCATGGTGCTGGCGGTGCTTATGAGTTTCTAGCATTTGAGCTTTATGGCTATGTGTATGAGCAGATTAAAGACCAAGTCTATATTCCAAAAATATCAGAGCGTTTTGAGTTGACGGATGCAGCAAAGCAAGCTGGTTGGTCAATTGTAGCAGTGAGCCCAGAAAACCTACCTTCTGGTTTGGTTTACTTGCCTGACCTTGACTCTGTCGAGGGTGTCATTTCTGCACCATCAGACATTGAGAACGGTGTAAACGATATGCGTGGTAACGTCTTTATTTCAAATGGTACCATTACAGTTCGTGCACGTCTTGCCAGCTTGCAGGTTGGTTGGATTGGTTTCAAGGATACCACTGCTCCAGAAATCATCCTTGATGGTTCGGTATCATATCATGTAACTGGGGACACTATTAATAAATCGATTGAGTATAAGGATGCGACTAACGATACTCTAACTGCTAAAGCAAATGGACCAGTTTCAAATACCTCTACAAATGCAAACAGTGGTTATGACTATTTCTTTACGGCTTCCGATGGCACAACGCGCCAGGCTCGTGGTAACCGCCGTACAGCATTGACAGGGGTTGCTGGATTGAACTCAAACGGTTCTTCTACAGCTGCGACTGACTCAACGATTCCAGGTGCGACTTACTCTTCAAAAACAGGTGCTATTTCTGGTACTGCAACTGAGGCAGGTGTCTACACTGTTACAGTTTATGCCAAAGACTTTGACGTGAACAATGTCAATAACCCTGGTTATGTTACATCTCCACAGGAAGTACATTCATCTATTACACTTGTTGTTGCACCTAAGTCTGAAGTGAAAAACATTGAGACCTACTCAACAGCGGTTCCTGTAACCATTGCTAAGGGTGCAACTAGTGCTAAGATGATTATGCCGGATGGTACAACAACTCTCTTGGAAGTCAATACAGCAGGTAACTGGGTAGTGGCTACTGGCGGTACCAATACAGCTGCTGTAGCAGGTACAGTTCTTGGTGCAGTCGGTTCTGAAATCAATATTCCAGTAACTTCTGATAATTCAGCTAAGGCTGGTGTAGACAATATCACTATTGAGGCAACAACGGAGCGTGTTAAAGCTACCCTCATGCGTGAAAAAGTGACTGTTAAAGACCACTTGGGCAATAGCTACACAGCGACTCTTAATAAAAAGACAGGTCACTGGGAATTGCCGGCTGAGTCTGCTAAGGTTACAAACGGAAATGATGTGACAGAGCGTCAGATTTGGACTCAGACAAACCTTGATGGTTCAGAAGTATTTGCCGTGTATGAGTTCACTCGTACCTATACCAACGGTGAGGTAACAGCCGTTAAGGATGTTTACCGCACAGAGACAGCTTATGCAAATGAGTCTACTTCGACAGACCATCAAGCAATGTTTGTGCACGTTTCTTATGATCCAGTGACTAAGGTATGGACATCATCAGACGGTACAGCTGTTACAGCAGTTAAGGGTAGCAATAGCTGGGCAGTAGAAACTGCTTCAGGTTTCGTTGGAACAGTCCATGCGATCATTGGTACAACCACAGATGTCGGATCTATCGAAAACTCTAAGCCTACTGCGACATCAACCAGCTACGTATCTACTAAGGGTACAGTTGTTGATTTGGTAAATGCTGCTCAAGCAGGCGTAGCTATCTCTGATCCAGAAGATACTCTACGCAACAAGGTAACTAGTATTACAAAAGTTAAGGTAACTTCACCAACAGGTGTTGTGACTGAGTTCAACACAGTAGCAGATGCAAAAGCATACACTGCTGCAAATGGTTATACCTTGACTGAGGTTGGTACTTACAAGATTGATATTGATGTTATCGACAGCAACGGTAACTATGTAGATGCTGTTATCGGTGGTCTTGCTTCAGGTACTGATGCTGGTCCAAACACATCTGTCGCAACAACAACTTACTACATCACTGTTTATGAGTTGAAAGGTACAGATGTAACATCAGCAGCGGCTGCAGGCGTAGCTCAAACAGGTACACCAACCTTTGCACTTGTTAATGACACAACAAACACACCAAACGTTCCAGCTCCAACCTTTACTGGTTACACTCTTGTCGGTGCGGATGCATCAGGTGCAGTAACAGTAGCGGGCGAAGGTACATATACAATCAACGCTCAAACAGGTGCGGTTACCTTCACTCCAGTGGATGGCTTCGTTGGAACAGCAAAAGGTGTAACTGTTCAAGCAACAGCTACAGTTGTAGATCCACAAACATCTACGACAGCAACAGTTCAAGCGACAGCTAAGTACACACCAACTGTTTATGACTTGACACCTACAAATGCTACTTCAACAGATGTTCAAGGTGCAACTCAAACAGGCAAACCAACCTTTGTTTCAGCAAACAGCCCAGCTAACACGACAGATGGTGAGCAAGTTGTAACCATTACAGGTTATGCTTTGGAAGGTGCAGATGCGGAAGGTAAAGTGGTTGTTGATGGTGTAGGTACTTACACGATTGATACTGCTACAGGTGAAGTAACCTTCAAACCAGTTGCAAGCTATACAGGAACAGCAGCAGGCGTGACAGTTGTAGCAACTGGTACAGCTAAAGATGCCAACGGTCAAACTGTTACAGTAACAGATAAAGGCACTTACATCCCAACAGTAACACCAACTGCAATCACAGCTGACGATCAAGTATCAGCAGGTGCACAAGGTGAAAAACAATCAGAAGTTATCACTTCTAAATTGTCTGCAACTAATCCAAACGCTTCAGCAATTAGCTATGCATTTGAAGATGGTACAACGACTAAGACTGTTGCAGGTGAGGGTACTTATACTCTTAACCCAACAACTGGCTTGATTGAATTTACACCAGAAGCAGACTTTGTTGGAACAGCAACTCCTGTAACAGTAGTCGCTAAATCAACAATCACTGCAGCAGATGGTACAACAGCTGTTATTACAGATCCAGCAACCTACACACCAACTGTTTACGGTATCAAGGGTACAGATGCGACATCTAAAGATGTTCAAGGTGCAACCCAAACAGGTACACCAACCTTTGCTTCATTGAACACTGGTACAAACACAACTCTCGGTGAAACAACTGTAACGATCCCAACAACTGGTGCATATACTTTTGCAGATGGTTCATTGACTAAGCCAGTTGCTGGAGAAGGTACTTACACTGTCAACCCTGATATAGGTGAAGTAACCTTTGTTCCAGTAGCAAGCTTCACTGGCAAAGCTACAGGTATTGATGTTAAAGTAACAGGTACAGCTATTGATTCAGAAGGTAACCCAGTAACTGTTACGGAAACAGCTAAGTACACACCAGAAGTAACACCAACTACAATTACAGCAGATGATAAGACATCTACAGGTCTTCAAGGTGCAAGTCAAACTGAGACAATCACTTCTACAGTAAGCACTAATCCAAATGCTTCAGTTCCAACTTATGCATTGAAAGGTGCAGATGCGACAGGTAAAGTAGTTGTTGATGGTCAAGGTACCTACACTATTGATGCTACTACAGGTGCGGTAACATTCACACCAGTGGCAAGCTTCACAGGTACAGCTACCCCAGTAACTGTTGTTGCCTCAGCTACGATCACATCAGCGGACCAAACGACTGCTACGATCACAGATGAAGCTACTTACACACCAACTGTAGAACCAACTAAGATTGCAGCAGATGATCAAGTATCGGCAGGTGCGAAAGGTGAAAAACAAACAGATACGATTAAAGTAACTGTTAGCACAAATCCAAAAGCTTCAGCTCCAACATTTGCCTTTGAAGACGGTTCATTGACTAAGACAGTTGCAGGTGAAGGTTCTTACACTATTGATGCCAATACTGGTGCAGTAAGCTTCACACCAGAAGCAGAATTTATTGGTACAGCAACTCCTGTAACAGTAGTCGCTAAATCAACACTTACTGCTGCAGATGGTTCAACTGTTGAGCTTTCAGACACAGCAACTTACACACCAACTGTTTACGGTATCACTTCAAACCCTTCAACTTCTGTTGACATCCAAGGTAAAGCACAAAACTCACCAGCTGGTTCAGAAGTGTTCAAGTCACTTAATGACCCAACAAACACAACGAACGGCTACCATTCAGTTGTTATCCCAGAAAAAGGTGCTTACACTCTTGAAGATGGCACATTGACTAAGACAGTTGAAAACGAAGGTACTTACACAATCAACCCTGATACAGGTGTGGTGACCTTCCAACCACTTGTAACATTTACAGGTAAGGCTTCTGGCGTTACGATCAAAGTAACTGCTCAAGCTGTTGATTCAGAAGGTAACACGATCACTGTTACAGATACAGATACCTACACACCAGAGGTAACTCCAGTTACAACATCATCTAAGGATGCGGTATCAGAAAATGTTCAAGGTGTGACACAAACAGGAACACCAACCTACGAAATCTCACCAGAAGCGAACATTACTGCTAAGACTTATGCTCTTGAAGATGGTAGCCTTGAAAAAGTTGTACCAAATGAAGGAACATATACAGTAAATCCAACAACAGGTGAAGTAACCTTCAAACCAGTTGCAAGCTTTACAGGTACAGGTACAGGTGTAGCAGTTGTTCAAACAGCTACATTGACAGCTGATGATGGCTCAACGACTGAGATTAAGACATCTGCAACTTACACACCAGAAGTAACACCAACAACTCTTGAAGCGACAGATGCAGTTTCTGCAGCAGTACAAGGTGCAACTCAAAATGAAACAATTACTTCTAAGTTGTCTGAAAATCCAAATGCTTCAGCAGTAACGTATGCCTTTGAAGATGGAACTACAAGTAAGACTGTTGCAGGTGAAGGTTCTTATACTCTTGATCCAGCTACTGGTGCAGTGACCTTTACTCCAGAAGCAAGCTTTGTAGGTACAGCAACTCCTGTAACTGTTGTTGCCTCAGCTACTATCACAGCAGAAGATGGCACAACACAAGCGATTACAGATACAGCGACTTACACACCAACTGTTTATGGTTTGACATCTGTACCAAGCACTACTGAAGACATTCAAGGTAAGACGCAAACATCACCAGCAGGTTCAGAAGTGTTCAAGTCATTGAACGATCCTACGAACACAAGCTTGGGTTACCAATCAGTTGTGATCCCTTCAACAGGTGCTTATACTCTTGAAGATGGCACATTGACTAAGACAGTTGAAAACGAAGGTACTTACACAATCAATCCTGACACAGGTGTTGTAACATTCGTACCAGTTGCAAGCTTCACAGGTACAGGTACAGGCGTAACAATCAAGGTAACTGCTCAGGCTGTTGATTCAGAAGGAAATACAGTTACTGTTACAGATACGGATACATACACACCAACTGTTCTTCCAGTAGAAACGACATCTAAAGATGCAACTTCAGAAGATATCCAAGGTAAGACTCAAACAGGTACACCAACTTATGAGAACACACCAGGTGCAAATATCACTAAGAAGACTTATGCATTTGAAGATGGTGAAACGACTAAGACAATTGATGGTGAAGGTACTTACACTGTAGATCCAACAACAGGTGAAGTAACCTTTGTACCAGAAAAAGACTTCACAGGTGAAGGTACAGGCGTAACAGTTGTTCAAACAGCTACATTGACTTCTGATGATAGTTCTACAACAACGATTACAACTAATGCTAAGTACACACCAACAGTAACCCCAGTTACTCCAACAGCTACACCGGCTGAAACAGAAGACATCCAAGGTAAGCCACAAACAACTGATGCGAAGACTCTCTTCACACCAGGTCACGAGGAAGTTCCAGTTGACAATTCAACGATTACCTTGTTGAACGATAAAGGTGAAGCAGTAACTACCGTTCCTGCAACTAAGGATGGTAAGGAAGTTGGTACTTACACGATCGATGAGAATGGCGTGATCACCTTTACACCAAACTCAGACTTCGTAGGTACAGCAGATCCAGTTAAAGTTCAAGCTAAGGATACAAACGGTACAGTTGCTGAAACAACTTACACACCAACAGTAACTCCAGTTACACCAACAGCTACACCAGCTGAAACAACAGACATCCAAGGTAAGACTCAGTCAGGTACTCCAGTCTTCACTCCAGGTCATGATGAAGTACCAATGGATGATACAGTTCCAGCTACTTTCGAAGATGGCACAACTGAAAAAGTTATTCCAGGTGAAGGTACCTACACAGTTGCTCAAGACGGTACAGTAACCTTTGTACCAGAGAAAGACTTTACAGGTACAGGTACGGGTGTCACTGTTAAACGTGTTGATAAGAACGGTACACCAGTAACAGCTAAGTACACACCAAACGTAACACCAGTAATCCCAGAGGGTACTCCTGTAAATACAGTAGGTCTTCAAGGTAAGACTCAAGAAGGAACACCAGTCTTTACCCCAGGTCATGACGAAGTTCCGATCGATGAGACAGTACCAGCAACATTTGAAGATGGTACAACCGAAAAAGTTGTTCCAGGTGAAGGTACATATACTGTAACTCCTGAAGGTAAAGTAACCTTTGTACCAGAGAAAGACTTTGTCGGAACAGGTACAGGTGTCACTGTTAAACGTGTAGATAAGAATGGTACAGAAGTAACAGCTAAGTACACACCAACAGTAGTAGAAGCTACACCAGAATCTGAAGGCGTAACATCAATCAATGTTCAAGGTGCTACTCAAACAGGTACACCAACATTCACAGGTGGTTCTGTAGATGTTAACGGTGACGGCAAGATTACAGAAGACGAAACAGTTCCAGTAACCATCTCTGCTACAAATCCAGCTAAGTTGGTTGTAGATGGTAAGTCAGTTGATGAAACAACAATTGATGCTAAGGACAAAGATGGCAATGTTATCGGTACTTACATAATTGACCCAGCAACAGGTACTGTAACCTTCACACCAAACAAAGACTTTGTCGGAACAGCAGCTCCAGCGACTGTTCAAGCAACAGATGAAAACGGTAAGACAGTTACTGCAACCTACACACCAACAGTTATTCCAGTAACCCCAACAGGTACTCCAGCTGTATCTACTGACGTCCAAGGTAAGACACAGACTGGCACACCAACCTTCACAGGCGGCACAACTGTTGTCAACAACGAAACTGTAACAGTTCCGATTGATGAAACAGTCCCAGCTACATTTGAAGATGGCTCAACTGAAAAAGTTGTTCCAGGCGAGGGTACATATACTGTAACTCCTGAAGGTAAAGTAACCTTTGTACCAGAGAAAGACTTTGTTGGTACAGCTAAGGGCGTAACGGTTAAACGTGTTGATAAGAACGGTACACCAGCAACCGCTACTTACACACCAACTGTAACTCCGGTAACTCCGACAGGTACTCCAGCAGAATCTAAGGACTACCGTGGTAAGACACAAACAGGTAAACCAGTCTTCACACCAGGTCATGACGAAGTTCCAATGGATGACACAGTTCCAGCTACTTTCGAAGATGGTACAACTGAAAAAGTTGTTCCAGGCGAAGGTACATACACAGTTGCTCCAGACGGTACAGTAACCTTTGTACCAGAGAAAGACTTTGTAGGTGTAGCTAAGGGTGTAACGGTTAAACGTGTTGATAAGAATGGTACACCAGCGACCGCAACTTACACACCAACTGTTATCGATAATACAACATCTTATGTAGATGAAAATGGTACACCATTGAAACCTACAGAAGACGGTATTAAAGATCCTTCTCAAATCCCAGGATATGTTTACGAGAAATCAACTACTGATGGTGATGGCAATGTGACACACGTTTACAAACAAGTTGTTACTAAGTATGTAGACAAGTCAGGTAATGAAATCTCACCAGAAGACAAGGGTACAAAACCAAACAAAGATATTGACGGTTATGTATTCACTGGTAAGACAACTGTCGACGAAAACGGAAA
>NZ_ALMY01000046.1 GCF_000440115.1 Streptococcus suis YS56
AAGAAGGATTCTACAAGCGTACCTTGGATATTCACCGAACACTAGGGTTGCTCTTGCACACTCAAGTCTCGATTCAGCAATTGCTTAAGCTGCCAGCGGAATGCTTTCATCCTAAACCAAAAGTAAACAGTGTCTTAATAAAACTTACCCGCCATACCACAGATGTTCCAGATAAATATTGGAAGCTATATACGTACTTTGTTTCAAAATGGGTCAATCGAGAATATCGTCAACTGTTTACTAAAAATCAGTTTCATCAAGCAATGAAACACGCCAAAGTAAACAATTTAAGTACCGTTACTTATGAGCAAGTATTGTCTATTTTTAATAGTTATCTATTATTTAACGGGAGGAAATAATTCTATGAGTCGCTTTTGTAAATTTGGAAAGTTACACGTTACTAAAGGGAATGTAGATAAATTATTAGGTATACTACTGACAGCTTCCAAGGAGCTAAAGAGGTCCCTAGCGCCTACGGGGAATTTGTATCGATAAGGGGTACAAATTCCCACTAAGCGCTCGGGACCTCTTGTAGGAAAATGTCCTAAGTGTGGCAACAATATTGTATTAAAAAAATCGTTTTATGGTTGTTCAAATTATCCTGAATGTACCTTCACTTTAGCTGAACATTTTAGAAAGAAAAAACTCACCAAAACAAATGTAAAAGAATTACTAGAGGGAAAAGAAACCCTGGTAAAAGGAATCAAAACGAAAGATAGAAAGTCCTACAATGCCGTTGTAAAAATCGGAGAAAAGGGATATATTGATTTTATATCTTTCTCAAAATAAACATAAAAGCCCTTTAAAGAGGGCTTTTATATATTAATCACAAATCACTTATCACAAATCACAAGTGATTTGTGATTGTTGATGATAAAATAAGAATAAGAAGAAATAGAAAGAAGTGAGTGATTGTGGGAAATTTAGGCGCACAAAAAGAAAAACGAAATGATACACCAATCAGTGCAAAAAAAGATATAATGGGAGATAAGACGGTTCGTGTTCGTGCTGACTTGCACCATATCATAAAAATCGAAACAGCAAAGAATGGCGGAAACGTAAAAGAAGTTATGGAAATAAGACTTAGAAGCAAACTTAAGAGTGTGTTGATAGTGCATTATCTTAAAATTTTGTATAATAGGAATTGAAGTTAAATTAGATGCTAAAAATTTGTAATTAAGAAGGAGGGATTCGTCATGTTGGTATTCCAAATGCGTAATGTAGATAAAACATCTACTGTTTTGAAACAGACTAAAAACAGTGATTACGCAGATAAATAAATA
>NZ_ALMY01000047.1 GCF_000440115.1 Streptococcus suis YS56
TTAGTTGAACCGCCGTGTGCCGAACGGCACGCACGGTGGTGTGAGAGGGACTAGAAATTAGTCCCTACTCGATTTCATTTCCAGAAATACCAATAACTGGTTTTTTCATTGCTTATCCTTTTCGCATAAAGTAGAGTAGTGTCTGTAATTCACTAGTCAAATCAACATACTGAACAACGACATCTTTTGGGACAGACAAGTTAACTGGTGAAAAGCTCAGAATTCCCTTAACACCAGCTTCAACAAGAATATCAGTCACTTCTTGCGCTTTGACGCTGGGTACCGTTAGAATAGCTGTCTGAGAGTTTGCTTCGCTGATACGTTCCTTGATTTCTGAGATTGCATGGATTGGGATATTTTCATCTGTCGTTCCAACAGCTGGATTATCATCTGCCTCAAAAGCCATGACTATTTTCATTTTATTTCGTTCGTGGAAGCGATAGTGTAGCAAGGCTCGCCCCATATTCCCGACTCCAACAAGCATAACATTGGTGATGGAGGTATCATTTAGAATATCCGCAAAGAAATCCATCAACTCTTTGACATTGTAGCCAAAGCCACGACGACCAAGCTCTCCAAAATAGGAAAAATCTCGGCGGACGGTAGCTGAGTCGATTCCGATAGCTTCGGCAATTTCTTTTGAACTAGCTTTTTCAATATTTCCTGCATAGAAACGTTTAAAAATGCGATAGTAGAGGGAGAGACGTTTGGCAGTTGCGCGTGGAATATCAGATTTTTTATCGTTTTTCACTTTAGACTCCTTTATTTCGATAGAATACGTTTTATCGATTATTTATATATTAAACAGTTCTTTATTCTATTCTAGTCCAAGTTTGTGAAAAAATCAACAGATTGATTTTAAAAAAAGATTAAACAGGAAACTGTCTAATCTAGTGTTTGTAAATAGCGATAGAGATCCCCGATTGTCCCTTTGTAATCCAGAGCTTGTCCGTCTTGTGTAATGCTGGTAACTGGATAATAGTCTGGGAGGGTTAAGCAACCGGAAAAAGCCAGAATAGCTGCATCTTTATTCTCAAATGTTTGGATACGTTCTTGCTTATAAGCATCAAGATAGTGAATTTCAATCATACTAACCCTCTTTTGTAAAGATGTCACGGTCAATCAAGCTATCCATGAGGAAATAGAATTTTTCTTGAATAACCTTGTTACTTTCTGGCTTAAAAATGTTTACCAGATGAAGACCAGACTTGTCGGTAATGTTAATTTTAAAACCAGTTAGGTCTTGATTGATAATAATTTTCAAGAGGAATCCTTGGTTTGAATTTGGAATTTCTTCCAGAAGACGTGTAAGCTGATAGTGACCTGCTTTGCTTTGTTCAAAGGTGTTATCACGGAGTGTATATTTTTTGATAGCAGGGCTAATGTGATAAGTAAAATTACAATCTTTTAAGGTAACTGATTGTTGGAATGCCATTTTAACCTCCAAGTATTTTCTTTAGTTCGATGATGAGAGTATCTATCTCTTCTTTTGTATTGATTTCAGATAGGCTGATACGAATGGATTCTTTCAGACGATGGGAGTCTTTTCCATACATAGCTTCTAAAACATGGCTATTTTGGACAATACCTGCCGTACATGCGGAACCGCTAGAAACAGCGATACCTGCCAAATCTAGTTGCATGAGTAGTTGTTCATTAAGTTTACCAGGAAAACCGATATTAAGGACATGAGGGAGATGAGGTCCAGCCTGATTGAGATAATAGTCTAAGCCAGACAATCCCTCGATAATATGTTGTCGCAGTTCACTGACATGCTTATGATGCGTATCTAAGGACTCATATTGTTCTGTTAGGGCAGTCGCCATAGCAGCAATGGCAGGGAGATTCTCAGTACCTGCTCGATGTTGCTGTTCCTGCTTTCCGCCGTGGATCAAGGAATCAAATTTATGAACTTTACTATACAGGAATCCCATCCCCTTTGGACCATGGAATTTATGGGCAGAGGCCGCGAGGAAGTCAATTCCGTAGTCAGAGGGAGAAATTGCGATTTTTCCAATTGCTTGAACAGCATCTACATGAAAGACGGCCTGATGATCGGCTAGGAGCTCTCCAATTTCCTTGATGGGAAGTAGTTGACCGGTCTCATTGTTAGCAAACATGACGCTGACTAAAATAGTATCTGGTCGAAGGGCATCCTGAATTTGTTGAGCGGTGATTACTTGATCGACTGGGTGGATATAGGTTACCTCGAACCCAAACCGCTCCTCTAGATATTGCATGGTATGGAGGACAGCATGGTGTTCGATAGCCGTAGTAATCAGGTGTTTTCCTTTGGATTGATGTGCAAGTGCATAGCCTTGAATAGCTAAAGTATCAGCTTCGGAGCCTCCAGATGTGAAAATAATTTGTTCAGGAGAGGCGGAGAGAATTTGAGCAATCTCTTGACGACTTTGTCTAAGATATTGATTGGCTTTCCGACCGCTTTGATGGATACTGGAGGGGTTTCCATAATTTTCTTGAGCCACTTCCATCATCCGTTGGAGTGCAGTAGGAGATAGAGCAGTGGTCGCTGCATTATCTAAATAAATCAAAGAGTTTACTCCTAGTTTTCTTTTTCAGGACTAGTAAATTTGAAAAGTGGGCTGAGTGGCTGATGTTCTTGGATGCGGTGGATGGCATCTGCAATCAAGTCACTAGCTGTTAGGAAGGCGATATTTTTAGGATGCTGTTCTTTGCTTGCAACAGAATCGGTAACTAATATTTCTTTGATTGGTGCTTCATCTAAGAGTTGGGCTGCAGTTCCCGCAAAGAGACCATGGCTGGCAACTGCATAAATTTCAGTAGCACCACCTTCTTGGACAATTTTTGAAGCTTGTGAGAAAGTGCGACCAGTATTGAGAATATCGTCCACCAAAATAGCTTTTTTACCAGCAACATCACCGATAATATAGCCTTCAGAACGTTCAGAATCATCTTGAGCGTAGTCGATAATCGCAATCGGTGCATTTAGAAATTCAGCGATATTACGCGCGCGTTTGATACCAGAATTTTTAGGACTCACAATGACGACATCTTCTCCGCAGAGTCCTTTTTCCATGTAGTAGGCTGCAAAAAGTGGTTCTGTAAGGAGATTGTCTACTGGAATATCAAAGAAACCTTGAATTTGTGAAGCGTGCAAATCAAGAGTCAATACACGGTCGACACCAGCTTTAACCAGCATATTTGCAACTAATTTAGCTGTAATTGGTTCGCGTGGAGAAGCGGTACGGTCTTGACGAGCATAGCCGAAATAAGGGATGACCGCTGTAATGGTGTTGGCACTAGCACGTTTACAAGCATCGATCATAATCAATAATTCCCACAAGTGATTATTGACCGGATAGCTTGTTGATTGGATAATGTAGACGTCTACGCCACGTACAGATTCTTCAATGTTAATTTGAATCTCACCATCAGAAAACTGACGAGAAGACAGTTTTCCAAGAGGAATTCCAGCAGAATCAGCAATTTTTTCAGCAATATCACGGTTGCTATTGAGTGAGAATAATTTAATGTTATGTTCACCGAGTGGTTGTACCATTTTAAAGTAACTCCTTTTACACACTGAGCTTTTATGATGACATAAAAGTATTTTTTACAATAGATAGTTCTATTCTATCAAAAAAATGAAAAATTTTCAGTAGTGAAACTAAAAAATCAACCTTATTTGGCTGATTTTTTATAGTTTGAAAGTTCTATAATGAAGTTAGCCACCTTACCTTAGTCAAGAATTAGATGTTTGAGTAAGTTGATGATTTCATTTGATAACAGGCTTGAAGCTGTTAGGCTAGGTGGCCAAGGCTAATCATAGCCTCTGATGTAAGGTATAAGAAAACATCTCTGTGCTATACTTGTTGTTCACCACAAACACAAGGAAAGGCACAGAGATGCAAGAACATTATACCCCAAAAG
>NZ_ALMY01000048.1 GCF_000440115.1 Streptococcus suis YS56
GGTTATGTGCCACCAACACCAGAAAATTCAGGTGAAGACACACTAATCCCTTACGTTCAAAATGGTAATGTTGTGGTTAACTACGTAACAGAAGACGGTACAGTTATCAAAGCACCAGTTCAAGACGAAACAAACGTTCCTGCTGGCAAGTCTTATGACACAACTGATAACAAGCCAAACACTATCACTACAGAAGATGGTACAACTTATGAGCTTGTTCGTGTTGATGGTTCAGAAACTGGTACTGTTGTAGGTGGTAAGACAACTGAAGTAACTTACGTTTACCGTAAAGTGACTCCAGCTAAGAAGGTTGTGACAAACCACGTTGACGAAGATGGTAACCCAATTGCACCGCAAGAAGAGGGAACAACACCTAACAAGTCAATCCCAGGATATGAGTTCACAGGTAAGACATACACTGATGGTGACGGTAATACATATCATGTTTACCGTAAGGTAAGCAAACCTGTTGCACCAAAACCACAAGCTCCTGTAGCTCCAACAACAACTACTAAGACTGGTGTGGCTCAATTGCCAAATACAGGTGAAGCTTCATCAGCAGCAAGTGTGTTGGGTGCAGCAATGCTTGTAGCAGCTCTTGCTCTTGCAGGCAAACGTCGTCGTAACGAAGACTAATTACATTATTTTTCCTAACCTCCTATCAAGGTAAAATAATTAAAAGGAAAGGTTCGCCTTTCCTTTTTTTGTGCAAGAACTTATATATCATTATCCGTGGTGCAAGTTCATTTCAAAATAGCGTAAGTTATGAGCTAGAATAATTTGTTCCTTTCGTATCTGTAGTCCGGCTAGCCCTCTAGCTAATGTATGTTCGATGTCAAAGAGACGACACAGTTCAGAAAAACGTGTCTCAATAGTTCGTCTCATGGCCATTACTTTCCAATTGTTATGTTCTTCGGCCCCTGTCATATTTTGTCGAAAAGGCGTCCATAGATGGTAACCTTGTTGCTCTAAATCCTTCTTGAGTTCACTGCTCAGGTAGCCTAAATCACCTAGGATAACCGATTGCTTACACCCTTCTAATAATTCATAAACCACCTTGATGTCATGAACAGAGGCTGGCGTGACAACATAGTTCAAAATATAACCAGATAAGGTCACTAACATATGAACCTTGAATCCGTAGAACCAAAGATGTTTAGAGGCGTTGTAGCCAATATCGGCTAATCCTTTAAAAGTGGGTTTTACAAAATGTATTGAAAATAAATATATTTACTTGAAAAATGGGGGGGGGTATGGTAAGATAAACTTGATATATCAAATATCATAAAAGAACTAGTTTAATAGTTATTTTAACTAGCTCTAAATTTCTTTTCGGAGGTAAATATGCGCAAAGCAAAGAAAAAGTCATTTGACTGGTACGGGACGAGACAGCATTTCTCGATTCGTAAGTATCATTTTGGTGCTGCTAGTGTCTTGCTTGGTATGTCCTTGGTTCTTGGTGCTGGAGCACAAGTAGCTAAAGCCGAGGAAGCTGTTGCTTCATCAGAAACAACAACGACTGTTGCATCGACAACAGATTCGTCTGCAAGCTCTGAAGCTGTCGTTGAAGAGACAAGCGTAGCTTCATCAACAGAAACAGCTGTTTCAGCTTCAGAATCAGCAGCAACTACATCTTCATCTACAGAAGCTTCAACTACTGAAACAGTTGCAACTGCTACAAATACAGAGCGTTCTGCAGCGATTAACTACATCGTTCAATATGTGTTGGAAGATGGTACTGTAGTAAAAGCGGATGTGAAATTAGCAACTGTAAGTACTAATGAAGCTACTGCAAAAACTAGCGTTACTGTAGCTACAGAACTACCTGATGGTTACGAATTGGTATCAGGTCAAACAGCGACTGTGACTCAAGAAGTAACAGAAGGTGCTGCGAACGTGGTGACTGTAAAAGTTGTTAAGAAAGCTGAAGCAACAACTACAACCGCAACTACTGAGTCAAAAGCTACAGAAACAGCTTCAAGCGAAACAACTACATCTACAGAAACGAAAGCTGCTACTACTGAATCAGTAGCGGAAACTGTTAAAACTCCAGCAACAGTTGAAGAAGCGAAAGTTGTTCTTGAACAAGTAACTTCAGAAGCTGAAGTCTTGGCAAATGAAGCTGAGCGTCTAGTTGCTGCGGCTGATAGCGATAACGAGGCATTGAAATCAGCTGCGGCAGCAACAAAATTAACTGCAACAGAAGCAACAGCTGTTTTGAATAACTCAACAGTAACACTTGAAGCTGTGAATGCACAAATCGATGCAGTTCGTTCAAATGTTGAAGCTCTGGCTTTGGAATTGCGTAAGTTCTTGGGAACTGATGTAATTCAAGTGGCTTTGACAACTACGACAGCATCGGCAACAGTAACCCAGAGTACAGGTAACTGGACTGAAAATGCAGCAGTTTTAAATAAAGAAGTGGCTGAACAAGAGGCGACAATTACTCCAACTGATGAAGATATCAATAGTGAATACAAATTAACTGAGGTTGCTGACTATAAAACATTTTTTGTTGTAGATTTATCAGGAAATCAAGATCCTACAGATACTAGCATAAAAAGCGAAGGTTCATTTAATTATCGCTTTGATAAAAATTGGTACATGAGATTTTCTACCAATAGTACCTTAAATGATGGTAGTGTCTTAGCGGAATTGGTTGATAGATCTGCAAATCACAACGTAGTAGAAACACTAACAATTTCACCTGGTGAAAGTAAACAATTTAATAACATAAAAACACTTGCTGCGTCATCACCAATAAAAGAAAATAAAAGTTTTCAATATAAAATAACGAACAGTGAATATAATTTTTCTAAAGATGGGCAAACTTCAACGCTTAGAAATTTAGATGTTTATGCAGGTATAGGTGGGACGGCCTTATCTACGATTATTTATTCTTCAGGATCAACTACAATACAAGGAAGTGTACAAAATAGTTTTTCTTCACCAATTCCAACTAGTGGTTTAGATGTAACTACAAAATATGTCTTAGAAAAGACAGCACTCAAAGAAGAAAAATTATTAGCCACTTACACTTTATCTGATGCAAATACAGGGGATACATACACGATAGCTGGTGCAGCAGATTTTGAGAACTATGAGTTAGTTAAGACTCCACAAAGCAATACAGGAGTTGTTGGACCAACCTATGTTAAAGGTTCTTATGTTATATCAGGAAGTTGGGCAGCAAGTCATAACGTCGTGATGGTACAAACGTTTTCAAAAGAAGACGGAACTTCTAAATTCTTAAACTTTGCTCTTAATGTAGATCATGAAGATGTAAAAGAATACTATAAAAAAACAGATGTAACTGCTGAAGATCTGAAATTAGAAGAAACAATAGCAATAATTAATGATACATCACTTTCAAATGAAGAAAAACTGACTCAAATAAAAGCATTAAATGCGCCATATCTTTTGATGTTTGTTTCAGATGATATAGCTCCAAGGGCAGGAAATACAGGTCCGGATTTCTTAACTGGAAAAGAGGTATGGACATATACATCAAATCGTTTATGGATTAGAAATAAGTATGCTGCTCCTTATGGTGATGGTAAATATGGTCCTGTAAGTCACGAAATCACCAACACTTTATTTGAACAAAATGGATATCCGAAAGGTATGTTTTTGCCATACGAATACATACTTGTGAATGAAAGTGGCCAATATATTGATTTTGACGGCAATGTACATACCGGAAGTAACAAGACAAGTTTTGGTGGGAAAAGAATGTTTATGTTTAATGAATTCTCACCATCGACAGGAGATGTAACTTATTACTATGCTGAAAAAGGCGGAGTAAAAGTTTACTATATCAATGAAGACGGGGTTGAAATTGCTACTGCAAACCTAGTCATTGATCATGAAACTACAGGTACTACTTTTAATGTAAAATCAGCGGAAAAATCTGAAATTACTGCAGCAGATGGAACTGTTTATTTATTTAAAGCAATAGACACTAATATTAAAAAAGCGACAGATCCAGAAGAAAGATTCACCGAAAAAATCACTTCATACGAAGGTGCAATAAAAGTAGATACTGTTCAAGAATTAACACTTGTTTATGTTAAACAACAAGTCGGCACAGTTAAATTTGTTGACACAACAGACAACACAGTTAAATTTACAAAAAACCTTAGTGGTAAAACAGGGGATAAGTTTGGCTTTGATCCAGCTGCTAAGATTACGGAATTCGAAAACCTTGGCTACACCGTAGTGAACAAAGACAACTACAGCTCAACAGGTACCTTCGATAACATCGACGGCAA
>NZ_ALMY01000049.1 GCF_000440115.1 Streptococcus suis YS56
GAACCAATTGTCTTAGATGGGATCAATACATAACGTGAACCGTCTTCTGTAACAATCTCTGTTGGTTTGTTATCTGTTGTGTCATAAGACTTGCCAGCAGGAACGTTTGTTTCATCTTGAACTGGTGCTTTGATAACTGTACCGTCTTCTGTTACGTAGTTAACCACAACATTACCATTTTGAACGTAAGGGATTAGTGTGTCTTCACCTGAATTTTCTGGTGTTGGTGGCACATAACCCTTACCTGGATCATTTGGATCTACTGGTTTCAATGGTGTGTTGTCCTTAGGATCTACTGGTGTGTAGCCCGGAACGTTTGGAATCACTGTACCTGGAGTTGGTGTTACTGGTACGTCTGGAGTGTTTGGATCAAACGGATATGGAATTACTGGGCGTTCGTTTTCTGGAACACCTGGAATTTCTGGAATCCAGTTCGCAACTTTCTTATACACATAAGTGATTTCTGTTGTCTTACCACCTTCAACTGTACCATTTTCTGAACCAATTGTCTTAGATGGGATCAATACATAACGTGAACCGTCTTCTGTAACAATCTCTGTTGGTTTGTTATCAGTTGTATCGTATGATTTACCAGCAGGTGCATCAGTTTCATCCTTAACTGGACTCTTGATAACTATACCGTCTTCTGTTACGTAGTTAACCACAACATTACCAGCTTGTTCATAAACATACTTAACAGTTGTTGTACCCTCAACGACATTACCTGTTTCCACTGCTGAGTCAGCTTTCACTTCTTTGTAGTAGTAAACTGTACCATCAGTTGCAGTAATCTTAGCTGGTTTGTGATCAAGAGTTGTGTAAGCCGTACCTGTTGATGAAGCAGGAGTGTCCTCAACATCAGCGGCAATTTTCTCACCAGCTGTGTTGTAGTACTCAACTACAACGTTACCTTTCACTTCTTCGTAAACGTATGTTACTTGTTCATCTTTACCAGAAGTGATGGTGCCATTTTCGTTACCTTTAGTTGCTTTTGGAACAAGTTTGTAGGTCTTACCATCTTCTGTTGTGATGGTAGTTGGTTTGTTGTCTTCTGTTGAGTATGACTTACCTGGTTCAGCATTCTCTTCGTCTTTGACTGGAGATTTGATAACTTTACCATCAGTTGTTACATAATTCACTGTAACAGATCCGCCTGGTTCGTAGACATAAGTCACTTCTGTTGTACCTTCTACAACCTTACCAGTTTCTTTATCACCAGCTTTAACTTCTTTGTAGTAGTAAACATCACCTGATTCAGTAGTGATCTTAGCTGGTTTGTTGTCTTTTGTGTCGTAAGCTGTACCTGTTGAAGTTGTCTTCGTATCAACCACTTGTGATGCAATCACTTCGCCATCTGTATTGACGTAGTTAACAACAACATCACCTTTCACTTCTTCGTAAACGTATGTGATTTCTGTTGTGCCTTCTACAACGTCACCAGTCTCATTACCTTTTGTCAGAGTTGGTACGATACGGTATGTCTTACCTTCATCTGTTGTGATTTCTTTTGGTTTTAAGTCTGTTGTGTTGTATGGTGTACCTGTTGAGCTTTCTGGTGTATCAGTTACAGTGCTTGCAGTTTGCTTACCTTCATCTGTTGTACCTGAGATTGGGTTACCTTCGGTATCAACGTAATGAACGATGACATCACCTTTTACTTCTTCGTAGACGTAAGTGATCTCTTTTGTTTTACCTGCTTCTACTGTACCTGTTTCTGAATCAACACCTGTGGCAGTACCGTTACCTACAGCAGTCAAGTTACCTTCATCTGAAACTGTACCAACTGGGTAATCACCTGCTTTTTCTTTTGCGACAAGACGATATGTCTTACCATCTGCTGTGGTGATTTCTTCTGGTTTGTGGTCTGTAGTAGCATAAGCAGAATCTGGTTTGCCATCTGTCACATCTGCTACAGGAGCTTGGATGACGTTACCTTCTGTATCCACATAATTAACGTTAACGTTACCTGCTTTTTCGTAGACGTATTGAACAGTTGTTGTTCCTTCTACGACATCACCTTTTTCTGGTGCAGATGTGTCTTTAACCTCTTTATAGTAGTAGACTGTTTCTGAACCATCTGCTTCAACAACTGTAATAGTTGCTGGTTTGTGGTCGTAGGTTTCATATGGTGTGTCTACTGATGTTGTTGGTGTATCAACTTCTGTTTTAGCGATGGTATTTCCTTCGGTATCGTAGTACTCAACAACAACGTCACCTTTTACTTCTTCGTAAACGTAAGTGATTTCTTTTGTTTTACCAGCTTCAACTGTACCAGTCGTAGCATCAATACCTGTTGCTTTACCGTTACCAACTACTGTCAAGTTGTTATCATTTGAAACAGTACCAACTTTGTAATCACCTGCTGGAACTAGGCGGTAAAGCTTGCCATCTACTGAGATGCTAGCCAATTTGTTATCAAGAACAGTGTCGTAGTCAGAACCTGGCTTACCATCAGTCACATCTGCAACTGGAGCTTTAAGTGGGTTACCTTCTGTATCAACATAGTTAACGTTAACGCTACCAGCTTTTTGATAGATGTAAGTTACTTCAGTCGTACCTTCGACAACCTTACCAGTTTCTTTATCACCTGCTTTAACTTCATCTTTTGGTAAGATGTAGTAAACCTCGCCTGTTTGGTCATTTGTGATTTTCTCTGGTTTGTTATCTCTAGTATCGTAGTCTGTACCTGTATCTGTGATCGTTTGGTCTGTCACATCATCTGCAATGGTGTTACCTTCTGTGTCCACATAGTGAACGATAACATCACCTTGTACTAACTCGTAAACATATGTGATTTCTGTTGTACCAACAACAACCTTACCATCTTCTTCACCTTGTGTCGCAACTGGAACAAGTTTGTAAATCTTACCATCATCTGTTGTGATAGTTTTTGGCTTCAGATCTGTTGTGTTGTATGGTGTGCCTGTTGAGCTTTCTGGTGTATCAGTTACAGTGCTTGCGGTTTTCTTACCTTCGTCTGTTGTACCTGAGATTGGGTTACCGTCTTGGTCAACATAATGAACAATAACCTTACCAGTTACTTCCTTATAGACAAAGGTAATTTCTTTGGTAATACCAGAGGCGACTGAGCCAGTTGCTTCGTGGACACCTGTTACCTCAGTCACATTGCTTACTGACAAATGATGATCCGCTTCAACAGTACCGACAGTATATTCAGCAGCCGGAGCCAATTCATATGTCTTACCATCAGCAGTGACAATCTTAGCTGGTCTGTTATCAACGATTGTGTCATATCCTGTACCCGCTTTGGCATTGACAAGATCAGCAACTTTTTCAGTAACTACCTTGCCAGTACCGTCTGTACCAGATAGTTTATTACCATTCACATCAACGTAGTTAACATTGACGTTACCAGCTTTTTCGTAGACGTATGTCAACTCTTTAAGCGTATCTTGCGCAACTGTACCAACTTCTTCGGTAATTTTTTCAATCTTACGTTTTTCAGTGTCTGTGTTGCTTGAAGCTGGGTTAAGACCTGTTGTATCGATTTCTTTGTAGTAGTAAACCGTACCATCTGCTGCTGTGATTGTCGCATCTTTTACAGACTTGGTATCATATGCTGTGTTGGTGTTAGCATGATCATAGATTGACTTAGAATCTTGTAAAACATTACCTTCTGTGTCAACATAATAGACCTTAACGCCACCTTTTTCTGCGTAATAGTAATGCTGATTGTTCTCACTAAGAGTCAACATGTTGTACATAGCGATGATGTTTGTATGTAGATCTGCATCCACTTCTTTTTCAGCACCATCTTGATTAACGGTAATCTTTACACGTGCTGGTAGGCCATCTTTGCCTAACTCCGTCTTACTAAGAAGTTTTGCACCTAATGGAGTTGGAGCAGTTGGTGACCAGTCAACCATTGGGTCTGACAAATACGAACTAATCTTAAGTGCGATTTCTGTAGCAACTTTACCACCTGCAATGTATGTATAGTAATTTTTTACGGTGTGATTCCAAGTTGTTAAGCCAGTAACTGCATCTGGTCCGTCATTGGCAGTAAGTGGTTCTGCTTCTGTAGATACAAATGTAAGCAAGAACTTGTTATCATCTGTGTTGATTTCGGAAGCATAGTTAGCACGGATTTCCGCTAAACGACTAGCTTGTTGGTCACTTGCTAAGCTAGTATCTGCATTAACCGCTTCAATTTCAGCTAGGTATTTATTGACAATCGCGACACGATTTGTAAAATCTAAGGCTTCTGCTCCACCATTCGTAACAAAATCTACCGGTGACATGGAATGGTAGTTTTTAAAGTTCTCAAGAAAATCAGGATGATCAGGGTTTAAAACAAAATTTAGGAAACGTGAAGTACCATCTTCTTTTGTGATATAGATAACCCTTGCAGTCTTAGAAGCAGGGAAGTATTGGATAAGCGGAGTACCAACTGAGTAGTTCGTTGAAATTGGTGTATCTTTAATTACTGGTGCCTCAATCAATTCATAGTTTGCAAACTCTGCTGCATCAGAAATTGTAAAGGAATCCCCTGAAACCATGCCTACGTGAGCGTAACTTGCAAGAAGTTCTTGTGCACGACGTTCAGTTTCTTTAACATAATAGCTAGTAACCTGAGTAGGCAGATATCCCGGTGCTATACCAGTATAACTGTTATAAGATGTGTTATCATTTGTTAGAAGTGAATAGGCAACCGAACCCTTACCGTTGGCTCCCACGCCAGAGTTGATATTCACATATCTAACGCTTGTTTGTTGACCTGTTGAATCCGTAAATGGCATCGTAGTTAATGACATTCGGTATGTAAAATCTCCTAGATCTTTCGGTCCATTTGCAATTTTTTTGAATTGATGACGAGCAGTATTTTCAGGGATTTCAATCTCTTCTATAAAGCCTTTTTGTTTACTTACCAAACGAGCATAGATATTACCAGTTGATGGAACCCGATCCATAGAGAGGGTAATATAGTAATCTGTACCATAACGGTTATTATATGAACCATCCTTCGTACCAGGTGTAACTGTGGCATCAACATCATCAGCTGACAAACTGTAAATCAAGAAAGTGATTCGTCCAGCAGTTGGGTCAACTTCATATCCTGCTGGGATATTTTGTTTTTGAGGTTTAGTTGTGGCTGTTGCAGTTGCCGCAGCCTTATTAAGTACTTCTTCATTCTCAGTCCAGTATCCTGGTCTGTTAGTTGAGTCTTCCATATCAGTGACAGTAGCCAAAGCAATCTCAATAACATCCGTACCTAAAAACTTACGCAATTCCAAAGCAAGTGCTTCTACGCTTGTACGAATAGCTGAGATTTGTGCGTTTACTTCTTCAAGTGTTGCAAACGCATTTTGGAAAGTTACAGTCGCTTTTGTGGCAACCAATTTAGTTGCGTCCGCTGCTGTTTTCAGAGTAGTATTATCACTATCAGACGTTGCAACCAAACGATTAGTTTCATTTGCCAATACTTCCGCTTCTGAAGTTACTTGCTCAAGAACTTTTTTTGCTTCTTCTACGGTTGTAGGTGTCGTAGGTGTAGTTGATGTCGTAGGTGTAGTTGATGTAGCTGCTCTAGTTGTTGAACTAGCAGTTGCTACAGTTGTTGATGTTGTAGTTGGTGAGCTAACAGTTTCTGTAGCTTCTACTTTTTTGACAACTTTTACAGTTACAATATTTTCTCCATTCTCTGTCACTTCTTGAGAAACTGTAGCTGACTGACCTGATGCTAATTCATACCCTTCTGGTACTACTGCTGTGACAGATACCGTTGCTTTTGCAATTGTGTCTGTGGTAGTAACTGAAACTGTTTCTACTGAAGGGTTCCCAAGTATTCCATCTTCAGTAGCGTACTTAACAATATAGCCGATTTCAACTGTACGTTCAGAACCTGATGAAGTCGCTGCTTTTGTTGAAGTTTCTGATATCTTTGATTCTGTAGCACTTGTGGATGGAGCTACGGACGTAGACTCTGGGGTTGTAACTGTCTCTGCTGCTTGAACAACCTGTGTCCCAGCACCAAGTGCAATCGACATCCCAAGTAAGACACTAGCCGCACCAAAGTGGTATTTACGAATTGAGAAGTGCTGTTTCAATCCGTACCAGTCAAAAGACTTTCTTCTAGAATGATGCATTATTATCCTCCTGTATTCTATGCATTGCTAAAAATAAGTTTAGTAACTAAAAATGCTTTCAGATTACATCTCCATCATTTTACTATTAGTTAACTATTTTTAGCTTCAATAAACATTATAACCTACCCCCCCC
>NZ_ALMY01000050.1 GCF_000440115.1 Streptococcus suis YS56
AAAGTAAGTTCTAGTCTGTCTCAAAAACAGGAAATTAGAATGAGACAAGGAAATGAGGTAGAACTTAATATGGGACAAGTTGGTGATGACAAATTTGAGATAATTAGAAAAGATAGCCTTTACGACAGCCCCCGTAGCCTGACGAAATGAACTTTCTCGCTTGTTTACATCCGAGGTAAATCTTGATAGTATGCAATTAAATCAGGAAAAGAAATTTAAAATAAAAACCCTGTGTAGCACAGAGTTCTCCTTCTATCATTCTCTTATCCACCTTTGTGTTGGCTCCATTAGCTTCGATATCTATTATTCCGTGGGAGTGGGCGGAGCCATCATGGATGACTTTCCCACTCCCACTCTGTTCTACTAGGAGATCTGTTGAAATAACGAAGCGAGATTTCATGCCATCAGAAAAAAACAGCTTAGTTGCCATGTTCATGACCTTCTTCTGTGACAATATCTTTCCGCAACACCCTCACTTGTTCAATAGGCATTTTCAGAACTAGGGAAATATTCTCATCAGACATGCCAACTTGAAAAAGAGAAATCAAAACTTCTTGCGTTTTTTGTTCTGCACCTTTCTCAATTCCTTTCTCATAACCATCCTCAACACCCTCCTCATAGCCTTCTTCAAAGCGTTCCTGCATAGTTTCGTAATAACTAGCAGCATTTCGGTTCCATGTGTCAATCATTGTCCTTTCCTCCTGTGTCCAATTATTCACATCCAAAAGATACTCTGCCCTTTGGATCGCACTGGTTTGTTTGAAGCTAAATTCTTTGTTAGAGAAGAATTCCATCCATAGCTGTTGTTTCCTATCCATTTCTCCCAATGGCAGTTTCTTCAGTTCTACAATGACCATCTCGAAGGGCTTTCTCGCTTGTTCTTGTTTACCAAATGGAAACTCCAAGACCTGACCTGTTTCTGAATCGGTGATGATAAAGGAATGGACTGGTCTTTCATCTTTAAAGTAGTTGGTTGCAACTACGGCGATACCATAGACAGGTTGGATTTTATCGTACATCTTATGGGTTTTGGCAACTTTTTGTCGAACATTGGGCAGGTTTGCGACCAGGTGTTGGCAAATATAGGTCCACAATCTTTTCAAAAAGCCTCTTTGGTAGGCGACTTGGATTTCAATCACTACTTGGGTATCATCTTCCAATGAGGCAAGAACATCAACGGTCGTAGTAAAATAGCCATCTTGTTCTTTCTTTAAATCAGCAAGAGTTCCGTTCATAATTTTGACCATTTTAGGTCTGAAACCAAGAAAGGTTTCAATGAAATCAATGGTCACCTCTGGATCGCTAAAAACTTTTTTAGCTGCAATGTCCATCATTGGATTGATGCGATGTCTTTTTTTGCTCATATTTTTCTCCATATTCTATTGATTGAGATATAACCTCGTATTATATATTCGAAAAATAGAGCATTTTCCCTAAATATATTATAGCACATTCACTAACATTTTCAAAATTCAATACCAAAAACCTGCTAGTTATTTGAAAACTAACAGGTCAAGTTTACTCATTTTCCTTCTCTCTTGCTAAACGCTCCCTCTCTAATCGCAATTTCCGATTGGGATTGAGTGTATTGAAGAGTTCTTCTAATTTCTCAGCATTCCATACATCGGCTGCTGAGACAAAATTTCCATCCTTATCCTTGAAGGATATCGGTTTATCACCCATACAAACCTCCAAATTTTTAATAATTGTTTTAGCCCAAGCTCAAGAAGACAGATGAAACAGTTCCAAAAATCTCGGCAGGTTGCGACATGAAGCTCAAGCAGTCGATACTACTGCCTGTACGGAATTAGCAAGGTTGGTAGGTAGTCCGCCATAGCGGCTACCGTACTACATCAAGTCCTTTAGGACTTAGATGTGATTCCAAAGTTACGACACGGAACGCAAATGGTCGATACTACCATTTGGGTGAAGTTAGTAAGGTAGCTAGCCAAGGTCCCCTAGGACTTGGCGTAGTTTGACTAGAGGCTGGGCAAAAAGCCTAGCACCACTCTTCAGAGTTCGTGTCAACATCTCAGCGCAGTGGTTGATTGGCAGATTTGTTCGTGTTTTACACTCCAAATCTGATCTAATCAACTGTGCGGGGGTGGGAAGACGAACTCTTTTTTAACTAGTCGAGTTCTTTCCCACTCCCAGTCAAACTGCTTACCTCGCTTTCGAATTTTCGGGCTCGGACTGATACAGTCTATCCCCAGACTTCCTCGCTTGCGAATTTTCAGGCTCGGGTTAAAACTGTCCCCCAGACAGTTTTAATCCACAAACTCAAATTCGAACTTGCCGATGCGAACTGTGTCGCCGTCTTTGGCTCCACGCGCACGCAGGGCTTCATCGACACCCATGCCACGCAACTGGCGGGCGAATTTCATGACAGATTCATCACGGTCAAAGTTAGTCATGGTGAAGAGTTTTTCTAGTTTATCACCAGATAGAACCCAGCTTGCATCGTCTGCACGACTGATGTCAAATTCTGGATCATCTGGGTTAAAGCCATAGTAAGCCTCTTCTTCTTGGAAATCTGATTCGTCGTAGAGCAAGAATTCAGGTGTTTTCTCTAGCAACTCAGCTGTGGCTTCCAAAAGATTTTCCAAACCTTGGTGAGCAATCCCTGAGATTGGGAAAATCTGTGGCAGTTCGTCAAACTCGTCGTAGTTGGCTGCCAATTTCTTCTTGAACTCTTCCAGATTTTCTGTCGCTTCTGGCATATCCATTTTATTGGCAACGATAATCTGAGGACGTTCCATGAGGCGAAGATTGTAGGTTTCCAATTCATTGTTGATGGCTACGTAATCTTCATAAGGATCACGGCCTTCACTTGCTGACATGTCTAAAACATGCAAGATAACACGTGTCCGCTCGATGTGACGAAGGAATTGCGTTCCCAATCCAACACCTTGACTAGCACCCTCAATCAAACCTGGTAAGTCTGCCACAGCAAATGACTCGCCAGATTTGGTCCGAACCATTCCCAAATTTGGCACAATGGTTGTAAAATGGTAGGCACCAATTTTAGGTTTAGCTGCTGTAATAACACTGAGAAGCGTTGACTTACCAACTGATGGGAAACCTACAAGACCTACATCAGCCAACACTTTCAATTCTAATTCAAGATTGCGCTCCTCACCTGGTTCTCCATTTTCAGAAATCTCAGGCGCTGGATTCTTAGGTGTCGCAAAACGAATATTTCCACGACCACCACGACCACCGTGAGCAATGACAAACTCTTGACCATTTTCAACCAAGTCGGTGATGACCTTGCCAGTATCCGCATCACGAACAGTTGTCCCCTGTGGTACTCGAACAATCAGGTCTTCCGCACCACGACCATGCATGCCCTTGGTCATCCCTTTTTCACCATCGTCAGCTTTAAAACGACGGTTGTAACGGAAGTCCATGAGAGTACGCAAGCCTTCATCTACAACAAAAACAACGTCTCCGCCACGACCACCATCACCGCCCCAAGGACCGCCATTAGGTACATACTTTTCACGGCGGAAGGCGACCATCCCGTCGCCACCTTTCCCTGCCTTGACCTTAATCTTGGCAGTATCTAAAAACATACTCATAATTTACCCTATTCTTTCCTAGAAAAAAACGCTTAAAAGCGTTTGTTTTAGACCTGTATTCACAATCGAAGTGCTCATATATAAGAAATCGTTTTTAGCCAATCAAGGTAGTTTTTTCAAAATACTGACTGTATTTTCTAAAAAAACTAACGATGAGTGCTTAAAAACTAGCCTTAGTATAGAAGTGCTGAACAGTGAATACAGATTCTTAATTCATCAATGCATTAATGGCTGGTAAAATCAAGCCAGCTAATGTCACGACAACCATCACGACAACAACTACTAAAGTTACTTTTTCAAATGTTGTTTTCTTGTGTTTCTCTTCGCCGAACGCCATTGCTTTCTCCTTAATCAGTCATTGATAATTCATTTTACCATAAATTAGTAGAGCTTTCAAATTTCATCTCTATACTAACAGCAACAAGGCTTTCCCTGATTAGCTAAAAAGGACTGCTTTCTAGCTTTTGACTAGAAAGACAGTCCTCTTGCTTTTCAAGAAATTTAAACTAATCAAATACCAAACGTTTTAATTTCAAACCAACTCCAACCAGCATAAGTAAACCACAAATGTAATAAGCAACAGGCAATTCAATTATCTGACTCCATCCCCCTTCTCCTAAAGCCAGAATAGGTAAACAATAAAAATACAAGGTAGCCATAAAAGCCATGACAAAAATAATCAGTTGGATATTTTTATGACCTTGATAATTGATGAAAAAGAATGCTAAAAAGATTAGAATAGAGGACAAGGAAAACAAGTTTTGACTGAAATACCGCCAACCTGATACAAGGAAAACAGAGTAATTTTCACTGTCCGTAGTATATGCAAACGGCAGTAACATACACAATATGAACAACAATCCAACTGCATGAGTGAGATATCTTTGCATAACCTTTACCTAACTCTCTATTTTATTAGCAATAAATTGAAGCATATCAAGCACTTGGTATGTATATTATGATATATAATACCGAGATTGTAAAGTATTCCGATGTATTTTTATTAGATTCTTGGATATTATTACACCGTTTAGTTTTACTTCAACTTTTCCTTGACCAACTCCGCCACCTTATAAGGCACACCAGCTTCTGCAATTTCTTGTAGGCTGGCTGACTGGATATTGCCAATAGACTTGAAATGTTTCATCAGAGCCTGCTTGCGTTTTGGTCCTAGGCCTTCTATGCCGTCCAATTTGGATGAGAAGGAATTTTTTGACCGAACCTGACGATGAAACTCGATAGCAAAGCGGTGCACTTCATCTTGAATCCGATGTAAGAGGAAAAATTCCTGTGAATTACGGGGCAATTCCACCACTTCTAGCGGATTGCCAAAGAGCAATTCGTGGGTCTGGTGCTTGTCATTCTTCTGCAAACCTGCAATGGGAATGGACATACCCAACTCCTGCTCGATAACCTGCTTGGCGACATTGACTTGACCCTGACCACCGTCAATGATAATCAAATCAGGCGGTGTCAAACCATCCCGCAGCACCCGACTGTACCGTCGCTGCAAAACTTCTCGCATGGAAGCATAGTCATCTGGTCCCTCCACCGTCTTAATCTTGTACTTGCGGTATTCCTTTTTATTAGGCACCCCATTTTCAAAGACCACCATAGCCGACACAGGACTAGTCCCCATGATGTTGGAGTTATCAAAAGCCTCAATCCGCACAGGCGTCGGAATCCCCAAAAGCTGACCGATATTCTCCACCGCACCGTAGGTCTTCTCCAGATTTTTCTCCAAGAGATTAAACTTCTGCTCCAGACTAACACGCGCATTCTTGGTTGCCAGATTGATGAGCTGCTTCTTCTCGCCACGCTGGGGCTTGATGACCTTGGTATCCACCAGAGCTTCTACGGCTTCTTGGTCAATATCCTGCGGTATCAAGACCTCTGAGGGAATCAAATGTTGCTGGTCCCTGTAAAACTGACCGATGTAGGTCAAAAAGTCTTCGTCCGCATCATTGTAGTATGGAAAAAGATTGACATTCCGCTCAATTAGTTTCCCCTGTCGAACAAAGAAAACCTGCACACACATCCAGCCCTTGTCCACATAGTAGCCAAAGACATCTCGATTTTGCAAGTCATGAGCCATCACACGTTGCTTGGTCCGCAGGGTGGAAATGGATTGCAGGACATCTCGGTATTCCGCAGCCTTTTCAAATTCCAAATTGCCAGCAGCAGCTTTCATCTTTTCCTGGACTTCCTTGACAATCTTATCATCATGCCCTGTCAAGAACTGGGCAACTTCCTTAGCCATCTTGTCATAGTCAGACAGGCTGGGCAGGTTTTCTCCATGGGCCAGACATTGCCCCAAATGATAATAAAGACAATACTTGTTCTCAGGCAATTTACATTTGCGGAAAGGATACAGACGCTCCAATAGCTTGAGGGTCTGGTTGGCCGCACCCACATCTGGATAGGGACCAAAATACTGACCACCATCCTTTTTTATCTGCCGTGTAATCATCAGCCGTGGGTGACGTTCCTTGGTAATCTTGATAAAGGGATAGGACTTGTCATCCTTGAGCATAATGTTATAGCGAGGCTTGTTTTCCTGAATCAGATTGATTTCCAGTAAGAGGGCCTCGATATTGGAATCTGTCACGATAAATTCAAAGTCGGCAATTTCAGATACTAATGCCTCTGTCTTGGTATCATGGGCACCACGAAAATAAGACCGCACCCGATTGCGCAGGTTTTTGGCCTTGCCCACATAGATAATCTTTCCGTACTTGTTTTTATGGAGGTAGCAACCCGGACTGTCCGGCAGCAACTCCAACTTATGCTTGATCAAATCGTTCATAGGTCTATTATAGCAAATTTTCTGATAATCGAGCTTATTCCACTCCATTGTATATAGTCTTTTAGTTTACTTTTAGTACTCGCTTCAAAGGTTTGGGGAACCTTTGAAGGCTGGAAATAGCGCGAACCAAGTTCGCTTCAAAAGCCGCAGGCATAACTGAAGTTAGGCAAGACGAGTTCAAATACTCCTGTGAAGTGTTTGAAGTTGGAAATAAGGAAACGGAGTTTCCTCTTACGTCGAAGTAATAAAAGAAAAACTAAATGACGATACTCGACTTCTTGGAATATATCCGCATCTATACTACAAAAATATCGATAGAAACTATTGCTTTTGTACTAATTCAGCAGTATAATAAATGTAATTAATTGTATATATTATTCGAAGAACATTTGGAATACGGCTCGGAATACCTAGCAAGCTCCTACTTTTAGTTCACGAATAACAAGGAGGTTACTATGATACAATTTGACCATATCACAAAAACATACGGCGAAACAATCGCACTTGATGACCTGAATTTGACAATTGAAAGCGGCGAGATTTTCGGTTTAATTGGTCACAATGGGGCAGGAAAAACAACGACAATCAGTCTATTGACTTCGATAATCGAAGCCAGTTATGGAACTATCTCTGTTGATGGTTTAAACCTAGAGGAGAACCGTGATGAAGTCAAGAAACGGATAGCCTATGTTCCAGATTCGCCAGACATCTTCCTACACTTAACAGCTTTTGAATACTGGCACTTTATGGGCAAGGTCTATGGTGTAGAAAAGGATGCAGTTGATGACCGTATCGCTAAACTATCTAGTCTATTTGATATGACCGCGCGCCAGCATGAGCCTATTGATAGTTTTTCACACGGTATGCGTCAGAAAACCATTATTATTGGTGCATTGATCCCTAACCCTGATATTTGGATTTTGGATGAACCCCTAACTGGACTGGATCCTCAGGCCTCTTTCGACCTCAAACAAATGATGAAAGAACATGCTCAGTCTGGTCACACCGTTCTCTTTTCTACACACGTCCTTTCAGTAGCTGAACAACTCTGTGACCGCATTGCTATTCTTCGAAAAGGGCAACTCATTTTCGTAGGAAGTCTAGATGAACTCAAATCACAGTATCCAGATAAAGATTTGGAGACCATCTATTTGGAATTAGCTGGACGCCAACAAGTGAAGGCAGGTGAGGAAGAATGAGTAAATCCATCATTTGGGAACTAGTAAAGATTAATATTCTTTATTCCAATCCTCAACTTCTAGCTTCCGTCAAGAAGAAACAAAACAAGCGCAAAGACGCCTCCTTTTCAGCCTATAAAAGTGTCCTCTTGCAACAAGTATTTATGGTTTTGAGTTTCGGACTTCTCTATTCTGTCTTTTTCATGGGAGTAGATTATAGTCAGTCCATCGGTTTCTTTTCTCTGCAACTAGCACTCTTTACCATTATTGCCATTGTCTACGGTTTTACAGGTTTCTTCTCCGTTTTCTACGATAGTAAGGATACAAAGTTGTATTTAGCACTTCCCCTGAAGCCACAAGAAGTCTTCCTCGCTAAAATCCTCTCTGCACAAGGGATGGTCTTACCCTTCCTCATGCCGTGTCTGTCTTTACTTCTAATCACTTACTGGCAAATTGGCGGTCCGCTCCTCGCCTTAGCTTCCATCCCTTCCTTTTTGATTCTCTGGATTTTAGTTAATTTAGTCAATCTGATTATCATGCACTTTGTTGGGGAAGTTCTGACAAAAAGCCCTCGTAAAACATTGATTTCTACAATCCTGATGACAGGTTCTTCCTTGCTGGCTTTTGCTGCACTCATGTTCCTGCAATCTCAGCAGACCGTTTCACTCGAATCTGGTGGCTTTGTTGATTTTCCTATCATACCTATATTTGCTGGATTCCATTACTTGGTCAGCCATACTATCTCACTAGAAACACTCCTTCATTTTGGGCTTCCTCTCATTTTGATGATTGGACTTATTGTGTTTGCGTTTAAAACTGTCATTCCCAACTACTTTAATCAAGTTTTGGCGATTGAAAATGCTTCGACAAAACGGACCAATAATGCTAAATCTGCCAAGATTCCTAGCAATCTCAATCAGGCTTTAGTGAAACACCACCTATCTACTCTTAAAGATAGCAACCTCATGGTCCAAACCATGATACAACCAATCATTATGGGAGTGGCACTTTTCCCAAGTTTTAGCCGTTTCACGGAGAATGGTGGTCTGAGTTCAGTTGAATGGGATTTCTTTGGTATTGCTCTTTTAGCTGGATTCTTGCTTGGCAGTCTATTTGCTGGTTCTACAACCTTCATCGGAGTGGCCATGTCATTGGAGAAGGAAAATTATCATTTCATTCGAACGCTTCCTATAAGTTTCAAAAAATTTATCATCCAAAAATTCTGGGTATTGGCTGCCGTGCAATTTGCACTACCGACTCTACTTTACTTTGCTTTGGCTCTAGGTTTCATGAAAGTCAAATTCATTCTAGCATTCTTCTTTACAGTCGGCATCATCATTTCAGCCCTGCTAACTGGTCAGATTTATTACTGGCGTGACCAACGACTCCTCATGCTCAACTGGCAAAATAGTAACCAGTTATTTGGTCGCGGAGCGGGGCAATGGTTGATTGCTGGATCGATCATAGGAACAATGTTTCTCGGAGCCATCATTCTAGTTGTCAGCATCATATTAGCTGGCACTATTGGTGCAGCCTATGTAAGCTCAGCCTTGATGACCTTACTGCTCATCCTATCAGCTGCTCTTCAACTATATATCTACAAAGCTTATTGGCAAAAACTAAAATAGATTGGACAAGGCATTGTCCAATCTATTTTAGTTTTCTGCGTAATATTCCTGACCGTAGCCTTCTACTTCAGCATTGATTTGCCAAGAGATACCAAACTTGTCTGTTACATTGCCATAGGCAGGAGACCAAGGAACTGCTTGAAGTTCCATATTGATAGCAGTTGCATCTACGGATAACTTGCTGTATAGTTCCTGCGCTGTTTCAGCATCATCTGTGATAAGCGCAACTGTAATATTGTCACCTACTGTATAAGGCATTTCTGGGTTGTTGTCTGACAACATAAACCGTTGACCATTCAAACGAAACTGTGCATTCATCACGTAATTTTCTAGTTCAGCAGGGCAGTCTGGTAAGAAATCTTTAAATAGATTTACTTGCTCCACTGTTGCCCCAAGAGCATTTTTATAAAACTCGATAGCTTCCAAACCATTGCCATTAGTAACCAAGTATACTTCCATTGCTTTAAGCATGATGGACCTCCAAAGTTATGATGGTTTATTATATCACGAGTTAGTTATACGGACAAATTTTTCGACTTATTTCTGACTAAATGTAAAATTAGTAGTCTCCGCCTGGTACACCAAAATATTCTTCCAAGGTCAAGCCTGAATTGTAAATATCTGTCGCTTCTTGACCAATATATCGCACATGCCAGGATTCTGCCATATAGCCTGTGCTAGACTCTTTTCCCGGAAGATAGCGGACAATAAAGCCATATAGATGCGCATTCGTAGCCAACCACTGAGAAGCATTGGGTTCTTCTAATAAATTACCACTTGTATCCAATAAATCAAAGGCTAATCCTGTCTGATGTTCACTATATCCAGCTCTTGCAGAATACCTATCTGCTGCTGCTTGTCCTTCTTGATTTACATAGGATTGGTAGAGGTTTACCTGAGTTTCATAGGAACGAAATCCACTGTAGTTATTGGAGATACCAAATCCTAGCGCCTGCATATCTGCTATTAAACGTTGAAAAGCTGCTAAGGCTTCAGGATTTTCGCCCGGTGCATAATCAGCTGCAAGCGGATGCTTTTTATTGGCGATAATCACTTCGCCATATTTTCCTTGTACACTATAATAGGAACCGTTAAAATTTACCTGAGTCTCTGTACTTGTTACTTCTTGATTCGTTTCCGCCGATGTAGAGCTGCTTGTTGACTGCTCCGAAGTTGTTGAAGCAGACTGATTTGAAGTAGTCGAAATAACTGTTGACGAATTTTTTGTAGTATTGGCCTGATTTGTATTTTGATGACATGCTACTAGTAACAGTATTGTCGGCAAGCATAATAGAATAGTACGTTTCATTATCATCACCCCGTTCTTTTATAATTATGTCTATTGTAGCACAATCATAAAACTCCGTCTAATGACGGCTTATGATTTTAACTACTATTGATATTTTTAGTGTTCATTGAATTTCTCTCGATTCTTTTCTTTCAAATAGTGGCATTCCTGATAACATACGTGTCATAAATAGAAACACCAGCCTTTCGACTGGTGGACATATATGATGTTAAATACCTGTATTCACAAGTAAAGTAATTTACATACAAAATAGTTTTTTAGGAAATACTGACTGTATTTTGAAAAATCAGTATTAGCTAGAGATACTGATACTCAATGAAAATCAAAATCAGACTAGGCGACGCAGATGCAGATAGAACTGAAGTTCATCAAATCAAGTCAACAACGTCTGATTTTGATTTTCGAAGAGTATGAACTGTAAGTACAGCTGAGATACCTCAGCAATAGTCCCGACCAAACACTATTGTTGATTTTTAGATGACATACCATTTTTTAGGATGTCTTCTGCCTTCACATCCGGCTTATTATTTAGCACTCCTAAAAATACAAGAATACTAAGGATGATACAAATCGTCTGCTCGATTTGGTTTAAGGTACGACTACATTCAATATTAAAATAACAAAATAGGACATTATCAACGAGCATCAATACCAACGAAATGAGTCCAATCCAAAACATATGTTTTTTTAAACGATTCTTTATTTGTTTCATATCTATACTCCTTTTTGATGTATAAAAATACATTTTAACATAAATAAATCGTTAATTCAAAAAAATATGGGATAAAAAATATGATAAAGCAATCGAAAGAGACCATGTAGCAAAACTAATTCAAATGACTAAATATCCGCACAATAAAACGGGTGATGATACCGAGTTGATAGAAACTACATATCATCATCCGTTTGTCAGCTGTAGGGAGAAAGAAATGTTCTCCGATTAGCTTGATGTCCATTCTCTGCATTATTTACCCTGCAATAAACAACAAGAAGAAACTTGTACCAACCATATCCGCAAGAGCATGTCCTAAGAAATAGGGCAATAAATTATCATTTTTCCTTGTATACATGTAGTAATAGAAAAGACCGAAGGCTACACCAATAACAAGAGCAGATATCATTCCTTGATAGGTATGGAAAGATATACGGACAATTGTTGAAAAGAGTAAGACCAGCGAACGCTTTTTCTTATCTGTACTCAACAATAAGCCTAAGAAAAAGAACTCTTCATAGAAGCCATTAAACAAGGAATAGATAACTGTGCTGTAGTCAACAGCTAGGAAACGATTGAGCACTGTCATGATATTCCAGTCATAGTAAGGCAAGTATCCGAGAAAATTATACCCACCAGATAGACCTGGAATATATGAAAAGGCTGTAAATGTCAAATCGCTAATCAGACCCGCACCGATGAAAATGAGAGGTCCCCAGAGGAAAACTCTCCACTCTAATTTTACTTTTAGCTGCTTGAAATCATAATTCCGAATCAATAAATACACCAGGGCAAACAGGAATAACTTTCCTTGATTGGCTAGAGCCCACCAATTATCGGCTGGACTAAACGATAGAACCCCTGTTTCAACGGTTTCTGTTGCGGAAAATGATGCTATCCATTGCATGGTTGAGGTATAAATAGCATTACCACATAAAATCGTTGTGATAATAATCAAATCTATCCAAGTGAGTTCTTTTAGGGGCTTGGTTGGACGAATGCGTCTCAGTAATCTTTTCACGTTTTCCTCCTTATATTTTTGTACATATTCTTTCTGTATAATTATATACTAAAATCCTTATAAGTTTCTTAAAATACCTTATAACAAATCTAATAATTCTTGATAGCTATGAATGGTATAGGTTGGAACTGCCTTACTCTTGTTGATCATATGAGTCGGATTGTACCAAACAGTATCCATGCCAGCATTATTGCCGCCTTGAATATCTGCTGTTAAACTGTCTCCAATCATTAAGGCTTGGTCAAACTGAAAACCTGAAATCTGCTCTGCTATTTTTTCATAAAAATCAGCCGCAGGCTTTTGCGTCCCCATCTGCTCAGAAATAAATACTTTTTTGAAATACGATTGAATCGGTGAGTGAAGCAAGCGATTTTCCTGTATATAGGTCACGCCGTTGGTCGCCGCATAAATCTGGTAGCCTCGGTGTGTCAATTCCTGCAAAAGTCTATCTGCACCTGTAAAAATTTGTCCCTGCCGCCCAATAAACTCTTGGTATCGCAAAGCCATCTCCGTCCCATCAACCTGACGACCAAAGTGAGCAAATGTCCGTGAAAAACGAGTATTGATCAACTCTTTCTTTGTAATCAGACCTTTTTCTAAATCCTTCCACATGCCCTGATTGAGCGGACGATAGACTTCTTTAAAAGCTTGAATATCTTCAACCTCCATAGCTGTCAAAAACTGGGTTAAGGCTACTTCTTCTCCACGGCTAAAATCAAGAAGAGTATGGTCAAGATCAAAGAGTAAGTGTTTGTATTGCAAGATGATAAATCCTTTCTAAGCAGAAACTACTGAAGCGATGGCAGGCAGTATGTCTAAAGTATACCACAGTTTTTAAAAAAATAGCTCTGTGTCCTAGGCTCTATTATACTGTTTTTCAGATTTCATACTCTTTACAAATCAAAATTATCCATTGTCAACTTGCCTCGATGAGTGAAAAACTCCTGTGGGGCTTTTTAGCCTGTTGCCTTGAAATAAGAAAACAACAGAGTTCTGTCATCGGCTTCGTTTCCTAGGCTACTTTTGATTTTTATTGAGTATCAGCAGCCCTGGATACACCCATTTCCTCATCATATTATACAAGCACTAGTTTATTAAAGCAAAAGACGAGGACTCGCAGAAAAAGGCAATCGTAGTAGCCTTAACTACACACGATTGCCACTGGTTGGCTTAGTTCTGCAAATTGTCAGTCACTTATTTCGGCCATTCAACTTTCACATCAAGTCCTGCCAACGAAGCTGGTTCACCAAGATACCAAGTTTTAGCGTAATAGTTCTTCATGACTGCTACCAGAGGGAAGGAAGTGTTGGTATTTTGTGGATTTGTTACTTCTGCTGACAACTAATAGGTTACTGGTCCGCTATGACCAGGCTTATCGATATAATAAATCTCTGAAAATAAATTTCTATCTTTCCATTGGTTTACTTGACCACTACCTACACGTCCTGCTGACCACCCCCATTGGCTATCAAAGTTTCGTTCCCAATGTGTTTCTTTACCCTTCTTAAAGTGACGGTACTTGCTGTCTGAACCATTCTTATCATCATTAACATCGGTTGAGAATTTGTCCAACAAGTTTTCTCCTGTTTTCTTATTAACAAGTTTTTTCAATTGCATACCATCAGGGATAATAAAATAGTATCCCCCCTTATCATATCGAAGGTTCCAAAGGGTAGAATCAAAGTTTACCGTCCATTTTACTTCATTTTCAGAGTCTCCAATCGTTGCATCAATGGATACTGACTTTTTGACCGATTCGTTATAGTTAGTTTCTTGAATAGGATCCCCTAGAGAAAAGATAGGTGAATTTTGAGGGGTGTTATTTGTTATTTGCACATTTCCGTCTGACTCAATCGCTTTTACGGTTGGTGTCTGTGTAAACAGCAATCCTCCCAATACGGTAGCACTTAAAAATAAACTTGATATAATTTTACGTTTGCTCATAAGAGTCTCCTTCTTTTATTTGACCTATTTTTGCGCTAGCTACAAAAATACTGGCAAGCTAATCGTCCCATTTCTAGGCTATCCCTTCCTTACTAAGATGAGAGTCTCTAGCAAATAAAAGACTTTTAACTACTATCAGTATAACAATACAAGTAGTATTTTCTCTTGGAGCTATCCGTTTTTTTCTATATTTGTCATTTAGCATATAGATGGTGAGACACACTCTAAAAACGTCCGATTCAAAATTCAAAATTTGCTTATCTAGATGTCATCAAAGTGTGCAAGATTGTTTCGATGCTTTAAGCAGTATACAAAAAATCACCTCAAAACAGTCAGGTCAAGACCCATTTTGAGGTGTCATATATCGTTCTAAAAATAATATTATGAAGACGTCGCAAGTCTTGTAAAATGCGATGTTTCCGCTTTACTTTTGACTCATCCCTACTCTTCCTTACTTATCGGCGCCAGGCTAGCTAAGACTTTTTTGAGGCCCATTTCTGGGAAATTGATTTTAAGTTCTTGATTGCTGCCTGAACCTGATACTTCAAGGACAGTTCCGCGTCCCCATTTCTTGTGGACGGCGATGTCACCAACTGACCAGTTGGTGCCTGAGCCAGACGATTTGTTACTTGATGCGAAAGGCATGCTACCTCCGAGCTTGGCCGATGGTTGTACGGCTGCTTTTCGACTTTGCATGGCCTGTTGCAAACTCATGCCTTGTCCAAACTGTGTCGCTCTGCCATTGACATAAGAAGCCTTAAAGCTAGTATTGGCCGGACGAGCAAGACCCTGATAGTCCAAAAGGTCACTGGAAATTTCGCGGATAAAGCGACTTGGCTGGTTATAATTACTGCGACCAAAGAGCAGACGGGAGTTGGCATTGGTCAGGTAGAGGGTCTGCTCAGCACGAGTGATACCAACATAGGCCAGACGGCGTTCTTCTTCCAATTCGGCCTCTTCTTCTGCTGCACGGCTGAGTGGGAAGACATTTTCCTCCATACCAATCAAGAAAACAACTGGAAATTCCAGACCCTTGGCCGCGTGAAGAGTCATAAGGGTTACTTCTGAAGATTCGGTGTCGCCATCATCTGTATCCGCAATCAGTGCCAAATCAAGCAGGAAGCGTGTCAAACGATCCAGACCTGTCTCTTCTTCCTCGGCATCCTTTTCGTCAAAGTTTTTGGTAACAGAAAGGAATTCCTGGATGTTTTCAATGCGAGCATTGGCTTCCAGCGTATTTTGTGCGGCAAGGGCATCGATATAACCTGTTTCGTTTAAAACTGCCTCAACTACTTGGGTTACCGTCAAGTTGTCTAATTGATTACGGAGCTTATAGAGGAGATTGGCTAGGTCAAAGACCGCCTGTGCTGCCTTCCCTTTAATCGGCGACAACATAATATCCTGAGAAGCTTCTAGCAAGGACATGCTGTGGCTGGTCGCAAAATCACGGAGTTTGTCAACTGTACCAGGTCCAACGCCACGTTTTGGCTCATTGACAATGCGTTCATAGGAGATATTATCCGATGGATTTGCAATGATATTCAAATAAGAAATCACATCTCGGATTTCCTTACGGCTGTAGAACTTGGTTCCTCCAACCATGGTATAAGGGATATTAGATTTGAGCAAGGCTTCCTCAATTGTACGGGACTGGGCATTGGTACGGTAGAGAACTGCAAAATCCTTATAAGCCTTGCCTTCTCGATGCAAGTGGTCAATCTGTCCTGCGACATAGATAGCTTCATCATTCTCATCTCTGGCACGATAGTAGGTTATCAAATCCCCTTGGGCATTCTGGGTCCAAAGTTTTTTCGGACGGCGATTGCGGTTGTTTTCGATGACCTCATTAGCAGCCTGCAAGACGGTCTTGGTCGAACGATAGTTTTCCTCCAAGAGTACCACCTTGCTCTCTGGATAGTCCTTTTCAAAGTCCAGGATATTCTGCATATCCGCGCCACGCCAGCCATAGATAGACTGGTCCGCATCCCCGACCACACAGATATTCTTAAAACGCGATGCTAGGAGCTTGACCAATTGGTACTGGGCATGGTTGGTATCCTGATACTCATCGACATGGATGTACTGGAATTTCTGCTGGTAATAGGTCAGGACCTCTGGATTTTGGTCAAAAAGGCGGAGCGTCAACATGATCAAATCATCAAAGTCAACAGCCTCTGACTGTCTGAGTTCCTTTTGATAAGCTGAGTAGCATTTGGCAACAATCTGCGTGTATAGGTCGCCTGCCTGGGCTTCAAATGCCTTGTCATCAATCAAGTCGTTTTTGGCATTGGAAATGGTTCCAAGGATAGAACGCTCGCTCCACTTTTTCGGATCTAGATTGAGATTTTTCAAAATCCGTTTCATAAGACTGCGTTGCTCACCTGGATCGACAATGGTAAAATTGCGATTGTAACCAATATGGTCAGCATCACGACGTAAAATCCGTACACACATGGAGTGGAAGGTAGCAATCAAACAGTCTTGCGTAGCAGGATTGAGTGCGTAGGCCCGCTCCTTCATCTCACGCGCCGCTTTGTTGGTAAAGGTAATGGCTAAAATATTCCAAGGATTGACCATTTTTTCATCAATTAAATAAGCGATACGGTGGGTCAGGACACGCGTCTTACCCGAACCAGCTCCTGCCATAATCAAGAGCGGCCCTTCCGTCGTCTGTACCGCTTCTGCCTGTCTGTCATTCATTCCGTTTAATAATGGGTTCATTGTCTCATACTCTCTCTAAAAAATCATTCTATCCATTATACCAAAAAAACTCTCGATAGGCAGTTGCAATGTGATAGATGACATGCAAAAAAGCCCAGAGCTATCTCTGAGCTTTTGTATTCAATAGATTATTCAGCACCCAAAGCAGCTACTGTGATGTAGTTGTATGGTTTGTTGAAGTGTGGCAAGAAGAACAAGTCTGTCAAGGCCAATTTTTCAATTGTTACGCCTTCTTGGATTGCCAATGAGAAGAGGTGGATACCCAATGAGATATCTTCACGAGCAGCCATTTGCGCACCAAGGATACGACGTGAATCTTTATCGTAAACAATCTTGATTGTAACTGGGAAGTTACCATGCTCCATGAATTCTGGTTTTTGGTTGTCCGTTACTTCAGTAACAGCAGCATTCAAACCAAGACGAGTAGCTTTTTCAAGTGTCAAACCAGTTGATACAAGGTTAAGACCGTAGATAGAGATACCGTTAGAACCTTGTACACCGATACCTTCAAGGTCAGTACCACAGATGTTGTGTGCTGCTACGATACCAGTACGTACTGCGTTTGAAGCCAAAGCGATGTAGCTTGTGTCGCCAGTAGCGTTGTCGTAGATAGTTGCACAGTCACCGATAGCGTAAACGCCTGGGATTGAAGTTTCTTGGCGTTTGTTTACAAGGAAGGCACCGTTACGGAAGCGCTCGATTCCTTCACCTGCAAATGCAGTGTTTGGACGGAAACCAACAGCCAAGATAACCATGTCAACATCGTATTCGTTCTTGTCAGTGATGATTTTCTCAACTTTGCCATCACCAGCAACTTCTTTAACAGTTTCACCGAAGGCAAGTTTGATACCATGCTCTTCCAAGTTTTTAGCCATAAGGTCTGACAAGTCGCGGTCATAGTAACCAGCCAAACATGTATCAACAACATCGATAAGGACTACTTCTTTACCTTTACGTTGGAATGCTTCTGCAAGCTCAACACCGATGTAACCAGCACCAACAACTGCTACGCGGTTGATGTCTTTGTTTTTCAATTTTTCAATAACATCAGCTGAGTTTTGGTACAATTTAACGAATTGCAAGTTTTCAAGAGTTGCTTCAAATTCAAGAGAACCTTCTTTGATTGCTGCACCTTTGATTGGTGGCAAGATAGGTTGTGAACCAGTTGCAAAAAGAAGTTTTTCAAATGATTCAACATGTTCTTGACCATTTACAAGCGCTGTAACTGTTTTGGCATCATAGTCAATGTTTGTAACAGGTGACTCCATGTACACTGTCGCGCCCAAGCTCTCCAACTCTTCTTTGTTTGAGTAGAAAAGTCCTTCAGGACCGCCAATTTGCTCACCAATCCACAAAGCCATACCACAACCCAAGAATGAGATATTTGAGTTTTGGTCAAATACAACGATTTCGTTTTCTTGACCATAGTTTGTCAACATAGTTTTGATTGCGGCAGTACCTGCGTGGTTAGCACCGACAACAACGATTTTAGCCATAAGAGAAAATCTCACTTTCGAAATATATTTTTACAAAATCTATTATACACTAAAAATGATACCGATTACAAAATTTTGGCTCAGAAAATCACATTTTTTCAAAAAATTTTTGAAATGCTATTTTCTTTAAACAATGTAAAGATATGTAAAAGCAAAAAACCTAGATTTCTCTAGGTTTCTCTTAACGCACTTGTTCAAAACGCAGATGTACAATAATCTTATCGCCATAACCGTTACGTTCCAAATCACGTTGCAAGCGATAGGAAATGTAATGCTCAGCAATAGAAATATAACCTGCATCTAAAAGACGGTGTTCAACTTGCGACTGAACCATGCTAATCGTTGGTCGCTCTGTATGAGCTTCTTCCAAGTCAAGCACTACTTTCTTTGTGACCTGAGCAAGGTTTTTCCGCCAAGTTTCATCAATGACATAAACTGTCTGTGCAGCTTTAATGATGGCTTGGTAGATTTTATCTGGGTCAAATTCAACAATCTCTCCACTACGTTTAATGACTTGCATAAAAGCTCCTTTCTGGTTTTCAGTAAACCCTTTCATACTTACATTATCTAGGTTTTTATGCATTTTGTCAAGTATTCTTTTTCATAAATTCAGCTATAGATTTATTTTTGCTGAAGGCATTTCTTATGTTATAATGTAGCTATTAGTAACAAAAAAAGGAGAATTATATGACATCTGCAATGCCAAAACGTCAAGATATTGATGTTCAATTAACATGGAATACAGATTTGTTGTTCCCAACCCCTGAAAATTACCAAGAAAACCTATCTGCCTATGCCAAACAGGTCGAAGCTTTCGAAGCCAACTATAAAGGAAAGTTGTCTGATAAAGAAACCATCGTGGCTGCTCTTACAGAATATGAAACCATTGTCATTCTTGATAGCAGACTTTCACACTACGCCTTTTTACCATTAGAAGTGGACAAGATGAATACGGAGTTGGCAAGCCTAGCCAACGAATATGACTTGGTATCAGCAAAAGCTCGTCCAAAACGTGACTTCCTTTTCTCAGAACTAGGTCAATTAGATGAAGCTTTTCTTCTTGAATTAAAAGAGGAACATCCTCATTGGGCTGCCTTCTTTGATGCTATTTTACGAGACAAGCCGCATCAACTGCACCCACTTCAAGAAGAACTTCTCTCAAACTTCGCCCCAACTTTTGGTCAGCCATACAACAACTACGGTGTGACCAAGTTTGAAGATATGACATTTGACAACTTCGAGGCAAATGGCGAAACGCTCGGCAATAGCTATGTGCTCTTTGAAAATGATTATGAACTCAGCCATGATACCGAGATCCGTCGCAATTCAGCTGCTGGTTTTTACTCAACCTTGAAGAAATACAAGAACACAACTGCCGCGACTTATCTGTCTCATATCAAAAACGAGCAAATCGAAGCTCGCTTGCGTGGATTTGAAAATACGATTGACTTCCTCTTGAACAGTCAAAATGTCTCCCGCGATCTCTTCGACCGTCAGATTGATGTCATCATGAAGGAATTGGCTCCTCACATGCGTCGCTATGTGAAATTGGTTGCCAAGGCTCATGGCTTGGAAAAAATCACCCATGCCGATTTGAAAATCAGCCTGCCTTCAGAATACAACCAACGCATCACACCTGAAGAATCTAAGCAATTCTTGATTGACTGCTTGGGCATTCTTGGTGAAGATTATGTGAAAATGATTGAACAATCATTTGATGAGCGTTGGATTGACTTTGCTCAAAACGAAGGTAAGGCTACTGGTGGCTTCTGTGCTACACTTTATGATGGACCATCTTACATCCTCCTTTCATGGACAGGTTTGATGAATGAGGTCTTGGTATTGGCTCACGAATTGGGACATGCAGGTCATTTCCAATTAGCTAAGAAACAAAGCGTCCTCAGCTACGATCCATCCCTCTACTTCATCGAGGCGCCTTCCACTGCTAACGAAGTCTTGACATGTAACACCCTTTTGAAAAACAACCAAGACCCTGGCTTCCAGGCTTACTTGATTAGCGAACTGATCAGCCGTACTTACTTCCACAACATGGTTACTCACTTGCTTGAAGCAGCCTTCCAGCGTGAAGTCTACACTCGTTTGGACAACGAAGAATACCTCAACGGTGATATTCTCTGCCAAATCAAGTTGGATGTTATCAAGGAATTCTGGGGTGAAGACTTTGAAATCGGTGACGATGCAGGTCTTATCTGGATGCGTCAACCGCACTACTACATTGGGTTGTATCCATATACCTACTCAGCTGGGTTGACCATCGGTACGGCTATGGCTAAACAGTTGGAAGAACATCCTGAAGAAGTTGTTGAAAAATGGTTGGAAACCTTGTCACTCGGTGCAAGTCTTTCTGCCCAAGACCTTGCTAAGCACGCAGGTGTTGACGTTTCAACTGACCAACCACTTAAAGAAACCATCGCCTATATTGGTTCCTTGGTGGATAAACTGGAAACACTAATCTAAGACACATAAAAGACTTGAACTTATTTGTTCAGGTCTTTTTGTCTATTCTTTCCTGATACCAATTTTTGATATAGGTCAATTCATCCTGACTTAAAAAATGTCCCTTATCAAAACAAACTAAGTTGGCTTTGTGAAAAGCTGACACTCGCCAGTCATCTACAAGATGTTCAAGAGCGACTTGGTCGACGAGTTGGTCATTCTGCCCCAGTGTAAATAAAATCTCTGCTCTGCTATTTTCTATAGGAAATGCATAATCTAAGGCTGAGGGATGGAGTAAGATATAATTGTCCGCCAGATTTGACTGTTTGGTCAACAAGCCCATGATGAAGTTGGCACCGTTTGAAAAGCCAACAAAGGTAATCTGCTGGTAGGGCTGGATGTCTAAGTCCTGCCAAAAATCCAGAAAAGCCGACAAGCGCAGTTCAAAATCGACAAGATCCAGCTGACCATCAATCAGCGGGGCAAAGAAACGCCTTTCCCTGCCTTGACCCCAACTTCCATCCAAGGAAAGGACAGAGTCTTCTGGATCCAGCTGTTGGCGGAGAAAGAGCATGGATTCCTTGTTGCCGCCTGTTCCGTGGAAAAAGACCAAGAGACGGGGACTGGTCCCTTTGATAAAGCAGTAATCCATACTTCATTTCTCCTAATATCGTCATTCAGTTTATCTTTTATTACTTCGACGTACGAGGAAACTTCGTTTCCCTATTTCCAACTTCAAACACTCCACAGGAGTATTTGAACTCGCTTTGCCGTACTCCAGTACTGCCTGCAGCTGTTGATGCGAACTTTGTTCGCTCTATTTCCAACCTCCAACTATCTCCCAGATAGTTGGAGCGAGTACTAAAAGCAACCTGAAAGACTATAACGCTGGGAGAGATTTTTTTCGATTTCCTGTCTGTCCTCTTCAAAAAAACTTGGCAAGAACAGTTCAACATTATCTAGCTGCTTATCTTATCTTGGCATGGCAGCCTCTCTTTCGCCAGCCATGGTCGCAACTTCAAACATGAGATAATTGAGTGTTCGGAAGTACAGGGAATGCATGAAATCTCGATTGATAATTCCAGAATGGGGACGATTGATAAGATTTAAGCGACTAATCAGGTCTTCCAAGTCGGACTCATCTAAGACACCAAATGCGATATGATGAATGGTCCCGACTCCCATCACGCTGATTGGCGACTCTTGGTCAAGGATCAAATAAAGTCGATGTTGGAAGGTATTATCAAAGAGCAGCGAAATCACCATCTTATCTTCAAAGACAAATCGGCTTTCCTCGACAAATCCGAAGGTTTCGGTCAGCAAACTTAGTAATGCCTTTTCTTCACGAATTCGCATGTGAAGACTGGCGATACCAAGAATGGCGTATTCCGACGAAATTTCATCTGTTTCATACGGGAACATTTCTCCAATAGAGTCATGATAGGTCAAACCAAGCAACTGGCCATCTTCATCTTGGAAATTTAAAATATGTCCATTTCCAAAGGCCTGAATTCCTTCATTTTCTACTTCAAACTCTGTCAGTCTTTTCTGCCAGAATTCCAAGGCAACAAAATCTTTAACTAGAAAAATGGTTCGTTCCAAACGATTGCTGCCAGGCCGATGACTAGGATGACTGGGCATATCAAAAATGGTAAATTCCGTTCCATAGCGGCCTTCATCATCACCGAAAAAGAGATGATACATGCTTGAATCTTCTTGATTGACAGTTTTCAATGTCAATTTTAATCCGAGAATATGATGATAAAAATGATAGGCTTGGTGAATATTTTCTACCAAGCTTGAAATGTGATGAATACCTGTATTGTTCATAAGATGACCTCGCTGATAATAATAGAATCATTTTATCGCTAATTAGTTATATATTCAAAGAAAATGCACAAAGAAAACACCCGAATCCATTCGAGTGCTTTCAGGAGATTATATGAAAAAGATGTTTTTATTATAAAGTAACTAGCTTAAATAAATCTAAAAAGGAGCAAGGATAAAACTCAATTGTTCAAAAACATACTAAGATTAGTAGTGAGGAAATCTCCGACGGGAGAGAGTACTCATTACTTTTTCTTTATGTTA